>CAYUVQ010000001.1:0-162968 GCA_964448175.1 uncultured Cellvibrionaceae bacterium
CGATTATTAGCCTTATCCAAAGCCATTCCCACAGGCTTAGCTATCGGGTTGTCCGCAGAAGGAAAACTACCCAAGGTTGCATCGTGGTGCACCGTCACCTGTGCTGCACCTTCCTCTCTGTTATTAGCGGAGTCTTCAGTCGCTACAACTAATATATTGTCACCATCATCTAGCACCACCTGAGCATCCCATGAGGTTGTACCATCTGCATGGGTTACTAAGGTTAAGTCTTGCCACTCGTCGGCTGTTTCCAATTTAATCTGAGCGCTGGCAACATCACTGTATTCATCGATAACCTTAACTCGCACATGTATAGCACTTCCCTCCGTCATAGAAACCGGTGGCGGGAACATAAATTCGGCAACAGGTGCTGTGGTATCGCCTATTGTTGTGATGTCGAAGTTCCCTGTCGCGCCGCCGATAGTTAAAGTGACCGTATGGAGCGTGTTCAGCTCGCTAGAGGCAGTGGCTTGCACGGTGATGGATTGACCTTCAACCACCACTCCTTCATCAGCTGTGAAGTCCGCGCCATCGACAGAATATTCTCCGCCCGTAACGCTGATCGACGTCGCCGCGTTGATACCGCTAACCGTAATCGCCTCGGATGTAACTTCGGAGCCTGGTGCTGCGTCGGTCACAGCGGTAAACGAGAAGGCATCGGGTGTTGTATCGTCAGGACGTGTGGTGACGGTAAAGGTTGAACTGACATCGCCTATGGTGAGTGTGGCTTGGCTGGTTGCGCCACCAGCCTCTGAGGTAGTCAGTCTGATAGTTACCGATTGCCCAGCCGTGACGGTGTTATTTGAAGTGGTGTAATCACCAGAAGCAATTTTGTATTCACCACCGGCGATACTGATCGTCGTTGCCGCGTTAATGCCATCAACAGTGATGGTGTTTGATTCTACAGTCACGCTGACATCAGCATTGGCAACTGCATTGAAGGTGAACGCATCAGGCGTAGTGTCGCTTACTGCCGGTGGCGGATTATCAGGAACGTCCTTTCCGCTTCCCCCGCCTCCACCACAAGCGGTCAATGCCGCAATCAGTCCTATTGTGATGATGCTTTTCTTCCAGTATTGCGGTGACTGCACTATCGCCATGCGATGATTACTCCTTTTACGGTTTTCAGAAGAGCCTGGACAGGTACCGAGTCTTTCTGTCCTTAGCGATGGAAAGTGTGGCTAAGCCACGTCACGTGGCGATAGCTGAGATGCCGGGAGAATTAACAACTGAGCAACCGGGTTAAAAAAAACGGCAGAAAACGAGCTCCCGGCCCAAATCGCTGATTAACGGCAGGCCGGGATTGTAATGTTTGACGTCAGGGATGGCTGTAGGAAATTGACCATAGTCGGTGTGAGTCATAGACCCGAAATCCTTTTCTTAATACATCACGACGGCAAAAACTCGATGGGATAAGTTACTGTTACAGGATCTACATCGTGAGCTTCGAACTTAAACATTTTGATACGGCTGATGAGCCTTGCTTCCAGCGCTGGGTTTTTTAATTCGCTGGATATGATCTTCACGTCGGTGACTTGTCCGTTCGGTGCGATAGTAATCTGTAGCACAATCTTGCCTTGAAGCCCCGGTGTTTTGCGACGTTCACGTTCGTAAAGAGAATAGAGGCTGCCTTTGTTTCTGTCGAAGATGATTGTGACATCTTCTTCCGATCGCCCATTGCCAGAGCGTGTGGTTGCTGTTTTCCGCGGCTCACCTGCCGTTTCGTCGTCATCTTCTGCGAATAGACCGCTTCTGGCCGTAGCAATCTCTCTGGCGGAGAGCTGTGTTCCGCCTACTTGTCCGGTATATCGCCCGGACTCTACCCCACCGCCGCCCGCTGCGACGCCGGCGGTGATGATATTGGCATCGTGCCCGGCAACAGCATTGGCTCCAGAGGAATCCTGTGAAAGATTGCCAGCCACTTGTGCACTGGCTTCCGTGGTATCCATTAAATCGTGTAGTTCGCTTGATAACGCCAGCAGACCGCTTTGCTCCGCAACCTCGCGCGCTTTCTTTTCAGTTTCGGTAAGCGGCTTACGCTCCACCTCGCTCGGTCGTTGCCGCTCAACCGTTGGCTTGGGTTCAACTTTAGGTAGCGGTTTAGGCTCCGGTTTTGGCTGTGGAGGCTGAACTGGAACAGGAGGCTTTTCGCGTTGATTGATAAACCTGGCTATACGCTCCGGCACTTCAACACGGGTACGACGTTCTTTTTCCGGCACAGGAACAAAAGACAGCGCGACCGCCAGAAAAACAATGGCCACCACCACTACGGCAGTAAGGCGATTGAAGCCTTGAGAGTTTTTCTCTGACGGCTGCCAATCCAGCGCTAGTCGCTTATAGTTGATTACTGCTGCCATCCCGAGTCCATCTTTTTGCTATTCACTGAAACAACCCTTTCACGTATCTATGCTTTGGGTTTGGCTTTTTGCACGGCGGCAAACGCTATGCGGGTGTAATTAGCCTGCTGACAGGTATTCAATATTTTTTTGATCAAATCATAAGAAACATTTTCGTCACCCATAATGGTTACCCGGCGGCCCTCGTTATTTTCCAAGGTGCTTGAAGCACCGGCCAGAAAATCCAATTCTGTTTTCAGTCCTGAAATCACTTCATTTGCGTTGGACAGAACATCTGCCACTTTGGCAACGCTTACACCTTTTACTAATACGTCTTCTTGCGTAATGGCGATGATAAGCGTTTCGTCGGGAACAGCTTGCGAGCTTGATTGCGGCAGACGGAGGTCTTTATTGCTGGGCAATTGTTGTGTATTTGTAGAGCTGACCAATAGGAAAAACACCAGAATCGTGAAGATGTCCATCAGGGACACAAGGTTGAGTGCTGGTGTTTTTGCTTTTTTATGGTTGCGTTCCATACGGCGGGCGCGGCGTGACATCTTCATGGCTGCGCCTCCTGAGCAGGCTCAACAATCGTTAAAGCCGGTGCATCACCGATAGAAATCTCGGGAAAGAGCTCCACTGTCTCCAGGCTGGCCAGCTGCACGACATCAGCACTGCGAACGTGATCCATAACTTCTATCATAGTCTTGTAACTGACGCCCGGCTCCAGCAGCAATGTAATATTCTGTTCTTCAGGGAAGCGCGATTTAATTTCGATCAATACCTGTGAAAATATTTTCCAATCCTCGCCATTTGGATTGCGCTCAATGCGGCGAATTAATCCTAAATTAGCGTCCTGGATATCAAAGCTTGACTCACGCACAACCAATTGCAGGGCCAGTTTTAATTCCTCTTGGGAATTTTCCTGTGCCTCATCCAAAGTTGGAAGGTTTAGCTCCAGAACAGTCATGCGTGAAAAAACCGCGGTGATCAGCAGAAACGGAACAAGAATAACCATCAGATTCATGAAGGCGGTGATGTTCAATTCCACCGCTTCCTGAAGATGTTTTCTTCTGGGAAACTTCATGGATTATTCATCTACCATCAGGTTGGAGCACTTAACCGCAGCCATTTCAATGGTATCAATCAATTTACTGGTGCGAGTCGCAAGGTAGGAATGTAATAACAAAAGTGGAATGGCTACGATGAGACCAAACGCGGTAGTATTCATTGCCACGGAAATACTGGCGGATAGTAAATCGGCTTTTTCTGCCGGATCTGCCGCTGCTACTGCAGTAAAAGCCTGAATCAAGCCGATGATGGTCCCTAACAACCCCAGCAATGTCGCCACATTAGCCAGTGTGGCCAGATAGTGCGTGCGCTCTTCAAGCTCAGGCATAACCTCCATAACACCTTCTTCCATGGCGGATTCGATCTGTTCACGTTTCACATTTGGTTTGAAACGAGCAAAACCATAACTCAGTACCCGTGCAAGTGGATTTTTGGAATCAGCCACAGACTGTTGTGCTCTGCCAAAATCACTCGCCTTCAGCATCGGGTTGATTTGCTTCCAGGTCTTGTTAGTTGCTTTTGTGGTGCGCGACAGATAAAGCAAACGATCAAGCGCAATTGCCAGCCCCAATGCCATTACAACGAGAATCGGGTACATAAATGCCCCGCCCGATTGGAAAAACTTCACCAGTTCCATATTTTTACCTTTAGATCTACATGCACTACTGTAATGTTTAAACGCTTATGTCGAGAGGTATCGATGTTAAAGTTTAATCAGCCTTTTGATTGTTACTCATATCCTTATTCCTTACACCATTAAACTCTTCATCCATTTGATCGAGAATACGTTTACGCTGGGCGCGGTATTCTCCCATAGAAATATTGCGTTTGTAATATTCCTGAAACAGATTCTTGACGACCGCCGCGTATTTTGTTTCCAGCATAGGAAAATACCTGTTGACTCAATAAAATGTAACCGATGTTTATTTATCGATCTCGCGTAAAACTCTAAATCCGGTAATTGCATCGGCATTGCCATCATGACGAACACTGCTGTTAAAATCGCACTCTTCCATCGCTGTTTCAAAAGAACCACCAACCGCGAGATAACTGCCCCGATCATTAACCCATTCGCGGGCATTGCCCAAATAATTTACCATCCCCCAGGCATTCTGTTGTCCGATCGTTGCCTTGATCAGAGCATTTCCTTTTTGAATACCGCGGGAATTGAGTTTGCAATTTCTGTTGGGGTCAACCCGACCTGCACCCGACTTCGCCGCGTATTGCCACTCCGCCAGGGTTGGCAGGCGGTAACGTCGCCCGGATTTATCGCTCAGCCATTTGAGATACGCATTAACATTCGTCAGGGGGACGTTGGTTACCGGTAAGCTGCGGTCAGCAGTGCTGTTTGGCGAACAGCTTTTAGTTTGCTGACAAAATTCATTAAACTCGTCAATCGTAATTTCGTATTTACCAATGGCAAAGGTGTTAATGCTGCCCTTGCCGGGAATGACAACCATCGCCGGAGCTTTACTGACACCCGCCATTCGATCTTTACAACTGGTTCCCATACCACGAGCGCCCAGACCGGCAAGGGACGTGCTACAAGGATCTTTAGGAACAATCCGGATTCCAGCAATGGTGGCGTTACCTCTGAACAGACGCATGGCCTGGATTTTTGCAGCTTCGCCTCGCTCAGGAAATGAAGAGCCGATACGTTCAATACATTGCGCCAGCGAACGGGTAATACGAGGTTCTTCACGGCCGTAGCGAGCCGAGTCCAGCGATTGTAATTTAGTGATCGCAATTTCGAAGTCTTTCATATCGATGTTGCTGCGACACGCTAACTGCTTATTGACGTTTTCGAGCGCCACTTCAAAAGCTGTCCTGCGTTCAACAATGACCTGCGCCTCTTTGGCAGCACGTTGCTGTGCCTGTGCAAGTAAAGCCTGTTGTTTCTCCTGCTCCGCCTCCAGGCGTTTCCTCTCTTCCAACGCCGTGGCGATTCTTTCTTCTAACGCCTTAAGTGCTTGTTTATCGTTGGTGTAGCGGGCTGCATTGGCGGTCCAGATCTGGGCATTTTCGAGCGCTCCTTCAGCCAGGGCCTGTTCAATGCTTTTCAGATATAACAGATAAATATTGGCTTCCTGCTCTGCTAGCCATGAATCATCTTTGCCTAGAAGCTGGCGTAATTCCTGTATCTCTTCCCACAGCTGCTTTTCCCAGGGCGGTGTGAACAAGGCCGATGCGTAAAGATTGGATACTGACTGCATTTTCATTTCAAGTCGCAATTGCTGTTCAATTTGATTGCGCACCTGGTCTTCTGATAAACCGGCCTCTTCCACTGGTTTAAATTGATAGTAAGCCCCGCCGGCCATGGCAGCCAACATCAAGATCAGGAAGATAATTTTTCCTGTATGACTGTCTTTGCGGGTTAACTCTTCCCAAAAAGCCTCAACTGTTTCCGTTCGATTCTCCCGATCGAATGCCAGGCTTCGTTCGATCGCCCGCCATTGATTTTTGGTGAGCCCCGGAATACGTTTAGGTTTAAGTTTCTGGCGTTTGGCTTCATCAGCATGAACGCGATTGTATGGATGTTCACCCGTAAAAAGTTCGTAGGCGATGCAGCCCAGTGCGTAAATATCGTCACGCACATCAGGTGTTTTACCTTCCAGCATTTCCAGACTGGCATAGGCCGGCGTCAGTGCTCCCAAATTACCCGCATCAAACACCGTGCGGTCATCGTGACTCTCTTCGCGATGCTCTGCTTTGGCTACCGCCCGAGCAATACCGAAATCAAAAACTTTAGCGGTGCCCTTTGTGTTAACAAAGATATTGCCCGGTTTGAAGTCGGAGTGAATAATATTTTGGCCATGAGCATAGATCAGTGCGGAACAGATGCCGTTAAGAATTTTCCACACTTCTTCACTGGGTAAGCCGATGGAACGATATTGGCTGATCAATTTGTCCAGTGGTTTGCCGTCCAGATACTCCATCGTCATATAGACGGTATCGCCGTCGCGATCGAAATCATGGACATTTACAATGTTAGGGTGCGCGATTCGCTGCGTTTTACGAGATTCACGTTGCAGTGCAATAAAAGCTTCAGGATGCGCTTTAAATTCGTCACTCAAAACTTTGATCGCCACGTACGGATCACGGTCCTGAGCTTCGACTTTTAATAAGTCCTTCGCTTTATAGACGACCCCCATACCACCGGCGCCGAGCAATTCCTCAAAAACAAATCGATTTTTTATAATGCCGTAATCACTGGCCGGCTCGCTGGCGTCCACCGACATATCGGGCGCAACCCGGGTAACATCCGGGTCTTTTGGCGGAGCCTTTTGGGCGCGGGCCGCCGGAGATGGCACAGGCCGCTTAGCTGGTATGAAACGGGTTTTATCCGGACGATCTTCGGCCTGCGGTATATTTTTTGGTGAGATAATTCGGGTTTTATCGGCATCTCCACCAACAGGTGGCGGCGCGGATTTCACGCGCGTTTTATCAGTCTCGCCGCCAATAAGGGGCTGAGTGGATTTAACGCGAGTTTGATCAGTACCTGGATCGACGACTGCAGGTTTTTTAACACGCGTTCTATCACCACCATCATCACTCGATAGTTGGGGCTTTTTCGGTGGTGAAAAACGAGTCTTATCCTCGCCTTCAGTGACAGAATTGATCGGTGTCTTGAGACGCGTCTTATCGTTATCGCCGGGATTATTCATCTTGATGCAACCACTTTACGTTCATTCTATCCTTGAGCAGTATCCGCAGAGGGCACCTTGCCGTGATTGCCCTGCACAACGATAACTGAAACATTATCCGGCGCACCGTTAGCAATAGCCTTGTTAATTAACACATCCACACTTTGCTCGACATCACGCACCAGCATGGCTTGATAAATATCATCTTCACTGACGGCTGTATAAAGTCCATCACTACACAATAAAAACGTATCGCCAACCTGGGTCGTAAACACATTAATGTCGACATACAGCGGTGACTCTACGCCCACGGCCCTTGTTATCACATTGCGCTGCGGGTGGTTTTCAGCATCCGCGCGGGAAATCAATCCTAACTCGATCATCTCTTCCAGCTGACTGTGATCACGAGAAATCTGTACCAGGTTCTGGTTACGGAAACGATATAAGCGTGAATCGCCGACCCATAAGCAGACACCAACGCGCCCTCTGATAATCAATGCCACCAAAGTGCTGCCCATGGTGCCTTCTTCAAACATGATCTGGGCGTATTCCAGCATGTTTTCATTTGCATCAATCAGGCAATCTTCCACCGCGTCAATGTAAGCGCTTAAATTTTCATGCTCAGTTACCGACTCCAGTGCTGTAACGATTTTGCTGCTGGCGATGTCACCGACCTGGTGACCGCCCATACCGTCAGCTACAGCCCAGAGACCTATTTCAGGTTTTTCGAAGATGGCATCCTCATTGACTTCACGCACCACACCCACATCAGTGCGGGCGCAGCTTTTCCATACAATGGGACGTCTGAATGTTGTATCTGTCATCCGTTATTTCCGCTGAGAATGGCACGCGCGCATTATTGCTGCGCAGGCTTAAGTCGATAGGGCTCGTGCCAACCCCGAAAGTCCCACTGGCCATCCATCATGGCGGCGATACCGCGCATCTGTGGGAGCCCTCGGGAATAAAATAAACAAGGTTCCAGTTGCTGCGAACCTTGGGTGGACCAGACGCTGTAACTCGATAAGTTCTCGCGCAATGACGCGTCGAGCAGCCACGAATACATGAAGCCTGGTGATTGTTCTTCAAAATCCATCTTGATGACAGATCCTGAGCTAGTGGTCGCCGGCGCAGTGGGAATATAAACGCTGGATTGATCCAGACGATGCCGGTTAATTGCTTCCACCAGATCATCTATTTGCAATTGACCTTCAAGTGCCTTTAAGGCGGCATCTTCAATTGCTTCAAACCAGTGACTCTGATTGATCAACTCAAGCGGATTCAGGCCTGAAGGCAAACGAGTGGCAATAGAAAAAGGAAAGTAACGCCCTACCCGGTCAACACTGGGCAGCATAATGCCCGCCCAGATATATTGATCAATAACGCCTTCCGAAAAAGCAAATCGCCAGATGGGACTGGTCAGGTAAATGTCGAGCCAGGATTCGCCAATCTGCTCCTGGGAGCTACCGACGTAGCCCTGGAGCCATGCGTCCCAGGTGTTGATAAAATTGCTCGGCAGATCACGATAAATAAAATCCCCGTGGGCGGGTAACTTACCGAATAATCCTATTGGTTTCATCTGGTTCATTTAAATAGACTCCGGGCATCGGAAAGAACCCAACAAATCATTTTTAAACGGGTTATGAATACTCGTCGCTTTTCCTTCGTAGGTAATCTTACGAGCCGCGGCCCCGCCGCCTGTGCTGACACTGAACGTAATCAGGTACACGTTGGATTGGGTCGTTGCTTTAATTTCTGAGCTGTCCATCAAACGGAACCAAGCCCAGGGACCCGTGTATGCCCGGTCGTAGGTGGAGCCATTCAAGTCTTCAAAGATGACACGGATCCGGCGCGCATCGTTATTTCCGGACCAGACTACAGGCTTCCAGAATTTTGGACCGTGGTTGTAAGTAACGCGCTGATCACCTAGATCCAGCGTAAACAGCGCATCCTCGCGACTCATTGTGTATGGGCGCAACTCCAGATTAATACTGGGCGTTTCCGGGTTCTGACGGAAGAAGATATTGCGAATACTTGCAGCGCGCTGCAGCTGGGTAATTGCGCTGGAAGAGAACCCAATACTGTAGTTATCAACGGAGCGGTTAGCCCAATTACCGCGTGTTTCGATGAAGGGATCCATGAATTCTTTGACGAACTGGTCGATGGTTCCCTGAGGTTTGAAGAAAGAGCTGAAATCCAGCAAAGCCAGTTCATCATTTGAAGAACGATTTAATGGATAGCGCCCCGCGAGGCCCTGAGCATAAGGACCATAAACCCGCGCGCGCCATTCAGCATTGACATACTGGTGGGCAGAGCGCAAAACGAGTCGCCAGGCTTCATCTGACAGTGACGTGAGCCAGCGCTGCACAGGCTCGGGTGTTGATTTTGCATAGGCGCGTAACGCGGTAATAGGATTAGCCGCGCCGCTTTGAAAGCGCGCTTTAGCAATTTCAAATGATTTTTGATTTGGGTCCGGCGCAAGTGTAATTTCCTGAACAAACTCCTTAAGCTGTTCAAGCCGCTGCATCGTAGCATTTACTGGAGCTGGACCGCGGGAGGATTCCCGCAGCAGGAGATTTAGCTCGTGAAAACGCTTATCGACAACAGTGGTTTCCACTCTGCTCGCCATATAATCCACGGCTCGATCGGTTTTGCTGCCGTCTGTGACCTTGTCAGCCAGGTTATCCAGCAACGGTGGAGTCAATTGGGTATTGGTTTTACCAACTTGCAACACAGACAGCAATGGCGAGTAAACCGGATCGACCATGCTCGTTAACACGTCGTTGATCTCGCGCAGACTTGAAAAGTCTGCGATGTGCAGGTTGTCGTAAATGTTTGTCCAGATTTTGGTGTAATCCGCCAGATAATGCTCTTTTACCTGCTCACTGATCTCCCCCAGATCCTGGTTAATAAAATCGACGTTCTTGTCATTCTCATCTGCCAGGATCCAGCGCTCATTAATCACATCAGCAACAACCGGCGAATCCACAGAAAAATCAACATTTTTATAACCCTGAATTGTATACAGTGCAGGGATAGATAAAGCAGATTGAGCTCGCTCATCCATTTTGAAAGCGGTGCGTACAGACTCTCCATAAAAATTCAGCATATCGATGCGCTGGCTGTACTCAGAGCGGGATTTAATCCGGCTGTAGACTCGCTGTGAGACCGGCACGCGTAGCAATGATGCCCGAGTTTGTGCTACCAGCTGCGCATTTAATTCAGACGGCTGTAAATCATGCTCGAGCAACGCATTCAAATGTGCTTTCAGCTCCTGGCGACGGGTACCTTCACCATGGAAAACTTTATCCCAATGGGACTCAAACCATTCCTTAATGATGGGTTTTTCCATATGTTCAAGCTTGTTGAACATAACGTAAATACGAAAGGTGTTATATAAATCACCTTCCGGATCACCTTGCCGCAAGGTGGTTTCCAGGGTTTCCAGAAGCTTGGGCAGGAACAACGTTTTTAGTTTAACTTCATAGCTGCGATTCGCCTCAGCATCCACCCGTCCGTCGTACAGTCCCATGCCGGACAGCCACGGATGATTCTCCTGGTTATAAACAATGCTCGCTTTCGCCAACGCATTAAGCGGAGGTAATACGGTACGAATATCACTGTTCCAGCGGCTCAGACGTTTGTCTTCTTCTCTATATTCTTTAACGTAGTCATTCACTTCAGATATGTACATTTTGTTACGCGTGACACTACCGCTCCACACCAGGATAACAATCAATGTCACCGCGGCGAGTCCCACGTATGCTGCACGTTGAGACCAACGGATAATGCGCTCATAACGCGTATTAACCCCCACGAGCTCTGCTTCGGGGAAGATGACCTCGCGGAACAGTCGGGAAATAAAGAAGCTTTTGCCACGTTGTGTTGGCAGCTGGGCAACATCGCGTGCAAAACCGAAGTTGGCAGCAACTGATGTCATCAGGCGATCAATAGGCGTGCCATCTTGTGTTCCACTGGAAAAATAAACGCCGCGTAGGTAAGGCTGGAACTGATAACGGTTCTGGACGAACGTTTGTTTAACAAAGGACTCAACAATCGTGTTCAGGTTTTCCATCTGTTGCGGAAAACCTTCGATGGCCGCACAACGTTTTACATCACGCTCCTGATGCATGCGCCACAGCACACGGTCATACAGCCGGCTGGACAGATTGCGTAGTTCATCGTGGAGGAAGTCAAAGTCAGGACTCTGTGCAGGCTTGGGTGCATTGGGTAAAGAAACGCCCCATACCTGGTCACGCTCTTCTTTACCCAGATCTTCAAAAAATTCGCTGAAGCCGGATACCAAATCCGATTTCGTAAACAGCAGGTATATAGGAAAGCGTATTTCAAGCTTTTCCATCAATTCGTCCAGACGCATGCGGATCGTCTTGGCATGCATGATCCGCTCTTCTTCCGTCTGGATAAGAAGATCATGCAAGCTGATAGCCACAATCGCACCATTGATGGGACGGCGTCGGCGGTTGCGTTTGAGAAGATTCAGAAACCCTTCCCATGCGGAACTGTCGACCACACGATGGCTGTCCTGAGTCGTGTAGCGGCCGGCGGTATCGATAAGCACCGCATCATTTGTAAACCACCAATCACAATTACGGGTTCCGCCAACGCCCTGCAGCGAACCTTTTCCAAACTGTTCAGCAAGTGGAAAATCAAGCCCGGAATTTACCAGTGCAGTGGTTTTTCCCGAACCTGGCGGGCCTACAATGATGTACCAGGGCAATTCATACAGCGCTTTATTTTTACCTTTACCTTTGAATTTCAACTTTTTTAAGGTGGCAAGTGCTTGGGTAAATCGCTGATTGATTTGATGAATTTCTTCCGAAGCCTGTTCAGAAACGATATTTGCCGGAGCGTCAGTATTATTCTGTTGCAGGTCCTCCACCAGCGACTGATTACTCTTATTGTTCTGCAGCTGGATACGCAGATTGTTTAGCCCCCACAGCACAATGATGACCATAATGGTAACCAAGCGCGCGACCACGCTACCCAAGGGCGCGGTATTGGATTCACCAAATTTGATGTAGGGACCCGCAAACCATATCAACAGAGAAATCAGCAATAAGCCGAAGAGTGATATAACAATGGGGTTAGTAAAAAAACGTCCAATTTTTTTCATAAAAACCTGATCTCTTTAATACTCCGTGGCGATCCCGGCCAATAGCTACGCCTGATTACAGGGCGCACATTACGGTGTTTGGTTTTCTGTAGAAATATTGATTAATTCTTCTGTAACCGGTGTTGCCGATACGTAAAGCCAGTAGCGAAAACCGGAATAGCCGAAGAACAAAATCACGAGCACCAAGGCAATAACAACCCACATTGGCACATATTCGGTCAGCGGATTGCGAGTGTTACCCAGGCCTTGCCAGCGAGGCGATAAGGCTCTTTCGTACTCTCCACGATGGCGACGGATGATGGCGAACAGCTCTTCCCGGATCTGATCCAGTGCATCGCGCCCACGGCTCATCAGCCGGTATTTCCCCTCGAATCCCAGGCTCAGGCAGATGTAGAACAACTCAAGAATGTCGAGATTATCGGCTGGGGTCTGGCGCATACGATCCAGAATCAAAAATGATTTCTCACCGCCGGACGTTTCACCGTGAAATACACTCAACAACGTTCGTTGACCCCATGCGCTTTCGCTACCCCAGGGCGTGTTCAACACAGCTTCATCAAGCACTGAACACATCAAATAACGCGCGGAGAGAATAACCTCCTGCCGTACGCCTTGGTCGCGAATCCGGGCTTCAAAGGCTTTTATTTCGTTAACGAGCCGCTGATGCAAACCACCGACATCAGGGTGACTGAGCGATTGTCGGGTTTTCTCAAACACTGCAATCAATGTAGATGCTGCGTTTACTAATGGATTTAGCCCTTGATCGGTGCGGAAATAAGCTGCACCCGCATCCATAGTAGGCCGTGGCGCTGGAGCGGCCGAAGCTCGCCCTGGCGAAGGCGCATGAGGTTGCGGGATATTGGTTTGTGAGCCCGCCCCTCTTCCCCCTGGAGTCGGCCGCATTACCGTCCGATCACCGCCCGGGGTGGGTTGTTTAAAAACTGTTTTATCAGAATCGTCCGGAGACATTACACGCTCCCTTTCATCAGGTTCACTACTGCAGCACTAGCTCAAGGTGCCATGCAGTGGCAGGCGCTACCTATTATTGTGCGGAGCCGTAACTGGCCCCACGCCAGAATTTCACACAAAAATTATTGCCGTATCGCCCAGAATTCCATTTCGATACCAGGAAAGTCACCGCCCAGGTGCAGCGCAAACCCGCCTGATTGCTGCAGCTCTTTCCAGAACTCGCTATGACGGTCCAATTCAAAATAGGTGTAGCCGGAGCGGAAAGGAATTTGTCGCGGAGCTACAGGTAAAGGCTTAATCACAATGCCCGGCATCGCCGCGTTAACCAGTTGTCTGATACGCTCCACTGGCCCGATTTTTATCTGCGCGGGCAAGCGCGAACGAATCACATCGTCTTTAACATCGGCACGGACAGCCAGCACAAACATGGCCGAGGACAACAGCGAGCGATCAGTGATTTCAGATACACGAATTCCGTATTTTTTCTCAACCAGATTAAGCGCAATTGCCGTTTGTTCATAAACCATTGATAGATATTCGCGTAGCGCACTCATTACCGGCGTAAAGGTTTGCTGTAAATTATCATGCAGGTAGACGGGAAAACCGGATGGCCGTTTGTTTTTTGTGACAAAGGTGGACAGCTCGCCCGCCATCTGCATAAATTCCGAATACAGTGTCAGTGGATGCAAGCCTTGAATATTAGCCAGATGATTTACAAACGGCTCGAGACGGTTAACCAACTGCAACAGCATGTAATCGGCAATTTCCGCAGTCCCACCGCGTCGCGCATCCGCCAACCGGCCGGCGATGGATTCACCACGGTGATGTAACAGTCCCGCCAGTTCCGGAATAAAACCGGCGAGCCGAGGCACTGCTTTACAATCAAGACAGGTAGCAAAATATTGTTCATCCAGCAGGATATCTTTATCGTCCCGCGCTTCCGCAACGCGAATCAGCCCGATGCAGGCGTAACCGCTTAAATCATCCGTTTCCAACAGCAGGCGCAAACGCAGTTTGGCAATATCCAGCACCTGACTATCACCACCTTCCACGGTTACATCGCGCACCTGGAGTTCGTTCGAATAGTAACGGGCCAGCCCCTGTGTGTTATCTTTCGGAAGCACATCAACCGCACCTGGTCGACGGACCGGAACGGCAAGATACACCACGCAGTTATGAATGCCTGCAGGCACTTCCAGTACCGGTGGGGCGTCATCAATTTCGGGGAAATTAAAAGGTGTACCGTCTGGAAAAACACCGCTGGCACGTATCAGCGAGATTTTGCCGAGCTTCAATAACTGTTGATCAACCTCAAACTCATGCACACCCCAGCCGTAGGCGCCGTAGGCTGCGCATTTGCTATCGATGTAGCGCTCAATATACCGATCCTGCTGCTGAAAATGCTGAGGATTCAGGAACATTCCTTCAGACCAAACCACTCTGCTGTCTAATGACATAATAATCTCGCTGCATTAATACCCGGATTAGTGATTAACGGGTTAAATTATTTTTTTACAATGGAAATATCAGTTCCGGAAATCTTTACCGTGACGGCATTCCGGATAATATTATTTTCTGTAACCGGAATAATCACTTTGTAATTTGATCCACGGTATTGAAAAAACTCAGCATAAAGTGCAATTTGCTGAACACCCGTTTCTAACACGAAGCGTTCGGTACGAGTCTCACCCGGTGCAATCGGTTTAAGCACTTGCTTGCTGACAATGTCCCCGCCTAACAACTCATCATCACGCTCATACAGGTCGATGAAGTCGGCCTTATTAAAAGCCGTCCCAGATTTAAGCTGATAAAAGCGCACAAACACTGGAGATGGACGCTTGTTTTCATCTGGATTGATGTTGCTGTCGACTTCGAATGTTAACTTCAGGTCGGTGTCGAGATTCAGCACACTACCAACACGGCTTTTAGATGAGCTGCAAGCCGTAAGCGCAACGATTGCCATTACTACCAGCAGAGAACCTCGAACAAAACGTAAATACGACATAACAATCTCTCCGTAATCAGAATGAGCTGGATTATTTATTTTTTCTTGCGCGCTGCTGCCAGCTTACGCAACTGGTCTTCATAAGCATTAACGAAGTCACTCCCAAATAAATGCTGAAAGGAAGACTCCATGTTATCCACAAAGCCCGCGTAATAGTCTCCATAACTGGACCAGTATTTGGCTTTCTGCATACCCGGAATAACCCCGCCTTTCCCCTGTTTATTAAAATTTTTCTCAAGGTTGTCGGGGTTGAAGCGCTCCATCATTCGCTCAAAACCATGACGGATGCCGGCGATCATCGCGATCTGATGTTCCGCAATTTCCTGAAAACCTTCACGGAAGGCATCTACTGGTTTCTTATAAGCATTGGTTTTCTTAATGAACATATTCTCCAGGGCGTCATCGATTCCCACAGAGAATTTCAATGGATTGTTTTCTACAGGTTGAATCGTGGTGACGTTCATGCGGAACTCGTTTTTGATGCTGGTGCGGGACCGCAACACCTGCATCATGCCTTCAACAATTTCACGCATGAGTTCACCGGCCATATCACTGATTTCATTGATCTGATCTTCAGTAAGGCGACTGACATCCAGCCCCATGGCCGTGACCAGGCGGCGATCAGCAGATGACGTCCCGGAAACGGGAGGTTTTACTGGCGGCTCTACAACGGTTTTAACCGGCTTTGGTGGGGGCGCTGGAACTACCGGCTCCGGAATATCGGCCAGCGCTTCTTGTCGAAGCTCGACATCACGTATGGGCGCCACTGGCCTCGGCGGTTGCGGTATCACCGGTACGGGCTCAGGATGAGTCTCTTTGACTGGCGGCGCTGGTGGTGGCGAGAAAGGAGATGTTGACAGCGGGCCTGAGCCCAAGAGGTCATCTTCCCAATCTTCGGGAATAAGGTTTTCCTGATTCGATTCCGGCCAGCTGATTGACTGATCAAGCCCGGGTGAATAATCCACCTGACCGCTCCCGGAAAACGGCTGGTTGCCTGATGAGAACGGCTGATCATCCGATAAAAAAAGATCTTGATTGTCACCAAAAAACGATTGGTCGTTACCAAAAGTATCGTTTGGTTGACGATTTCCATGAGCTTTATCTATAGCCGCGAGCGGATCTACCTCAAGATCCGGCTCGATAGAAAAATCATCAGGTATTGCATTTGAGCTGGAAAAAGGATCAGCGAAAGATTGTCCGGCTGGCGATGCGGAACCGAAGATGTCATCAATATTGGAAGGCCCCGAGGGCACGGCAAAGGGGGCTTCTGCACCGAACGGCTGTTGGGCTATTACATTTACGGAAAAGCGATAATCGCCGATCTCAAAAAAATCGCCGTCATTTAACGGTGCTTTTACACCCTTGCCCAAGGGTTCGGGAGAGCTATTGAGGAATGTCCCGTTAGTGCTCAAGTCGAGGATGTAATAGTGATCCGCATCACACAATATTTCACAATGACAGGAGGACAAAAATTTATCCGGATCGGGCAAAACCCAGCTGTTACTGTCAGCACGCCCGAGAGTTCCTCCCTGCTCAGTGAATGTCTGACTTGTCCTGGATACAGAAACCTTCCCCGGTGTTTTTACCAATGTAATCTGTAAAGCCATTCGACTATCATCCTGAAACGGTCCGTCTACTTTAAAATCATATGGGTTTTCAATAGCTTGCAATGATACAACCGGAGTTGAGCGGTGCAGTATAGTACCCCTCGCAAAGCAATTCCAAATAATATCACGTCGTCAAAAGTACATACCACCGCCCTATTAACAACCCAAACATCCGAATGGCTATGAATTTGCCATGTTACTTGTTAATTTATGGCGCTGATTGTGCTAGCTTACTCGTCCGGCAGCACTGTCGATAGAATAACTTTGGGGTTTTTGCAGAATATACACCGGGACCCGAAACTCGGAATTCGTAAAAGTACCCGGCATTTCACAGCATCAAAATGCACAGCTGTAATATAGAATTTGTGCTAATAAATAAGCATTTCTAAAGGGATCGGAATGTAATGGCTTCACCTGAAATAATCGACCTGGCCAAGCTCTTGGCCCCTATTGAGGGCGAATCGCCCGCGGGCAACGATATCCGTCAAGACTCATCGCCCACCTCCAATTACCACACCATCAAAACAGCGCGCTCCGCCGCCCGCGCCGCTGAGCGCAGCAGCGTTCACGACGGTGATACTTCTGATGCAGATGAGCACTGGCGAAAAATTATTTCGCTAGCGCCCGAAATCCTTACCAAACAAAGTAAAGATTTAGAAATTGCGAGCTGGTTCACAGAAGCGCTTATCCGTCGACATGGTTTCCACGGTTTACGTGATGCTTTTCATTTAATCGAAGGGCTGATCGAAAATTACTGGGACAATCTTTATCCCATGCCGGATGAAGATGGACTAGAGACTCGTACCGCTCCGCTGTCAGGGCTTAATGGCGAAGGTGCCGAAGGCGTCTTGATAGCTCCTATCAGAAAAGTACCTATTACCGAAGGGCAAGATCCCGGTCCTTTCAGTTTCTGGCAATATCAGCAGGCGCTTGATATACAGCGATCCGCGAGTGAAGATGCCCGCAACAGTAAAGCTGACAAGCTGGGGTTCACGCTGGAAGACATCGAGAAAGCGGTAAATGATTCAAGTGAAGCGTTTTACGCGGATCTGCTTGATGATATTACCGAGGCGATCGCTACCTACCGTAAAATCAATCATATGCTCGAAGAGCGCTGCGGCATGGATGAGGCGCCCCCTACCCGCAACATTATCAATATTCTCGAAGAGTGCCGCGGCGCTATCAGTCACATCGGCAAACATAAATTGCCCATCGCAACTGAAGAAACGCTTTCCGCAGAACCTTCCGATAATGGAACCTCTCAGACGGGCTCTCCCGCACCAGTCGCCGTCCAGGTCGGTGCAATTAATTCACGCGAAACCGCTTTCAAACAGTTGCTGGATATCGCGCAGTTTTTTCGCAAAACCGAACCCCACTCTCCCGTTTCCTATGTCCTTGAAAAGGCTGTAAAATGGGGGAACATGCCGCTCAATGAACTCATCGTTGAGCTCATTCCAGACTCTTCATCGCGAGAGCGCTACAGTGAGCTCACTGGCGTAAAAAGTAATGAAGATTAATACCAACATACCTAGCCAAGAGGATTAGGGATCATGTCCGATAGCATTCACGACAAACTGAAACGCGTAAGAAAACCCAGGGTTCATATTACGTATGACCTTGAAACAAACGGCGCTATCGTTGAAAAGGAAATTCCATTTGTGATGGGCGTTATGGGCGATTACTCCGGCGATAATGCTGATGCTAAAAAGACCCTAAAAGAACGCAAATTCTCACAAATTGACCGAGACAACTTCAACGATATTATGTCGAAAGTTAATCCTCAACTGCGTATGAAAGTTGAGAATATGCTCGAAGATGACGGCAGCGAAATGTCCGTCAACCTCGATTTTAAAAATATGGAAGACTTTGAGCCGCACAAAATTGTGGAGCAGATTGAACCGCTCAAGAAACTCATGGAAACCCGCAATAAACTTCGTGACCTCTTGACCAAAGCAGATCGCTCTGAAGATCTGGAAACCATTCTTGAAGACGTATTGAGCAACACCACAGCATTGTCCTCACTATCTAGTGAGCTCGGTATTGATGGAAGTGAAAACAAGGGTGATAAAGATGGCGAATAATGAACAACAACTCGGCACTCAAGCAGCAGAGGCGGAAGCCAACGAGGTCAGCTTCCTTGAGCAGGCAATCAGCGCAACGAAACAAACCTCGCGCGATGAAACCGAAGAGCTGCTGCGCACTCTGACTCAGGAAGCGATGAAAGGTACCGTTAAGTGGGATAAAAACCTGGCGGTAACCATTAATGCTGCAATTGCCGCAATTGACAAAGCAATGTCCAAGCAACTGTCGGCGGTAATGCACAATGAAAAATTTCAAAAGCTTGAAGGTTCCTGGCGTGGGCTGAATCATCTGGTAATGAATTCAGAAACCAGTTCGCAGCTCAAGATCCGCATGCTCAATATCAGCAAGAAAGAGCTGAGCCGCGACCTGGAAAAAGCGGTGGAATTTGATCAGAGCCAGATCTTCAAGAAGATCTACGAAAGTGAATTCGGTACCGCCGGCGGTCAGCCCTATGCGGCATTAGTAGGTGATTTTGAATTCTCCTCTCATCCTGATGACATTTCCCTGCTCTCCAAGATGTCCAACGTTGCCGCGGCTGGTTTCTGCCCATTTATTTCAGCTGCTGCGCCGCAAATGTTTGGTTTTGATAGCTTTACGGAACTGTCCAAGCCTCGCGATCTGGAAAAGATTTTTGATTCAGCCGAATACATTCAGTGGCGTAGCTTCCGCGATAGCGATGATTCCCGTTTTGTCACACTCGCTATGCCACGCGTATTGGCTCGCCTGCCCTATGGTTCTGCGACCAAGCCGGTGGAAGCGTTCAACTTTGAAGAAGTGAATCTGACTCAAGACGGTAAACACACCGCGACTGATCACGACGATTATTGCTGGATGAACGCTGCCTATGCGCTGGGCACGACCCTGACCAATGCCTATGCCGAATACGGCTGGTGTACCAGCATCCGTGGTGCTGAAGGTGGTGGTAAAGTTGAAGGTCTGCCGAGCCATGCGTTCGTGAGTGATGATGGTGATGTTGATCAGAAGTGTCCGACAGAAATTGGCATCACTGATCGTCGTGAAGCTGAGCTGAGCAAACTGGGCTTCCTGCCGCTATGCCACTATAAGAACACAGACTACGCCGTATTCTTTGGTGCGCAAACAACTCAGCGTCCGAAGAAATTTGATGATCCTGATGCGACCGCTAATGCTGCCATCTCTGCACGCCTGCCTTACATCATGGCCACTTCTCGTATCGCCCATTTCCTCAAGGTGATGGCGCGCGACAAGATCGGTTCGTTCATGGAAGCATCTGAAGCAGAAGAGTGGCTGAACCGCTGGATCAACAATTACGTCAATGGTAGCCCAGGTGCGAGTGCTGAAATGAAAGCACGTTACCCACTTGCTGAAGCTCGCGTTGAAGTAAAAGAAGTTCCTGGTCAGCCCGGTGTTTATAACGCAGTGGCGTGGATGCGCCCTTGGTTACAAATGGAAGAACTGACTGCATCGCTGCGTCTGGTTGCCAATATCCCCAAAGCGGGCTAATTGGAGTCAACTCTGCTTTAAGAGGGGGATCATCCCCCTCTTTCTGTTACTAAAAATGGATTATTTTGTGTCAGCACCCAACGACCAACGTGCATCGGCAGCCTCTTCTTCTATGACACAGGCCAGTTTCCTCGACACACTTTATTCACAAGAAGCTTACATCACTACGCTTGATGGATTTCTCGCCGAACCCGATACGCTTAAAGCACTGCGGTATTGGATAAACGAATTCGAGGAACCGCAAAGCTTACATTCAGCCGATGATATTCATCTGGCCATACACCGGTCTATTTCGGTTATCGACCACCTCATTAACGACCAGTTGAATGCCACTATTCACCATCCTGCCTTTCAAAAACTGGAAGCATCCTGGCGTGGGCTCTGGTATCTGGTTGTACAGGCCGAAGGCAGTCGGAATATCAAGATTCGTTATCTTGATATCAGCTGGGCAGAAATCACAAAAGATATTGATCGGGCTTTGGATTTTGATCAAAGTCAGCTGTTCCAGAAAATCTACAGCGAAGAGTATGGATCACCCGGCGGTGAGCCATACGGGGTACTTATCGGCGACTACGAAATCAGCCACAAGCGTTCTGCGCGCCATCCTTACGATGACATTGCAACGCTGAACGGCCTGGCAGAAATTGCGGCCGCTTCATTCGCACCGTTTATCGCAGCAACCTCCAGCGAATTGTTTGGCCTGGACGATTTCTCTACACTCGGCATGCCACTGGATCTGCAAACGATATTTGCGCAGGAAGAGTATATAAAATGGCGTGCGCTGCGTGACAAACCGGATAGCCGTTTTATTGGCCTGACCATGCCGCGAGTATTGATGCGAACTCCCTACCGTACGCAGCCGGGCAGCTACAAGGGTATATTTTTTTACGAAAAGCCAGAAAATGGAAAAAAAACAGGTTATCTCTGGGGCAACGCCTCCTATGCTTTTGCCGGCATCCTGATTCGAGAATTCGCCAACGTTGGCTGGTTTGGTCATATTCGCGGTGTGCCAAGAGACCAGATCGGTGGTGGTTTGCTTACTAACTTTCCGATCGCCACCTTTGAAACCGATGCGCCGAACATTGTTTATAAACCTGTGACAGATGTATTAATCACTGACTCACTGGAACGGGAGTTGAGTGACCTTGGTTTGATTCCCCTGTGTCAGTGTTACGATACCCCCTATAGCGCCTTCTATAGTAATCAGTCACTGCAGCGGCCACGCCGGCGCAGCAACCGCAACGAAGAAATCAATGCGAAACTTTCCGCGATGCTGCAACATGTCCTGTGCGCGTCGCGCGTGGCTCATT
Source organism: uncultured Cellvibrionaceae bacterium (assembly GCA_964448175.1). Lineage (GTDB taxonomy): Bacteria > Pseudomonadota > Gammaproteobacteria > Pseudomonadales > Cellvibrionaceae > Cellvibrio. Next base: position 21,638 of record CAYUVQ010000001.1, read on the forward strand.
ACATCAAGGTAATGATCCGCGATAAGATCGGTTCATTCATAACGGCGGATGAGTGCGAGCACTTTCTGACAAAATGGTTGTTCAAATATACAACTGGCCGCGAAGATCTGGATTGGGAAGAACAAGCGCGATATCCCCTGCGGCAGGCCGCGGTCCGTGTGAGCGAGCATCCCGACAAACCCGGCCAATACGTGTGCGTCATTCACCTGGTCCCACACTATCAACTGGATCAAATGGTGTCCGAGTTGGAACTGGTTACCGAACTGGTTCAAACCACCTAGGGCGAATAACTTATGCGAGTAGACAAGAAAAAAGAGTTGCGCCCGTCGATCCTTGACCGCTTGTTGGATGATGAACCACATATCCAGGTAGAAGCAGATAAGAACCGTCACCAGCATTTGCGCGAGTTACGCAACAGCGTGAAGCGTGACCTTGAAAATCTGCTTAACACACGCTACCGGATGGTTGAACCACCAGAAGAATTTTCACAGCTGGAGTTATCGCTGCTGAATTACGGCCTGCCTGATTTGGCTACCGTTAACGTTGCAGATATTGAGAAGAAGCGAAATTTCACCCGTCATCTGGAGAAAATTCTGCGTGATTATGAGCCTCGCTTTAAAACCGTTAAAGTGAATCACATAGATAACAAAGATAATATCGATAGAACCCTGAGATTCAGGATTGACGCAACGCTGTATGCCGACCCGGCGCCGGAGATTGTTGTATTCGATTCTGTTCTGGATCCGGTCTCACGCACTGTGAATGTAGAAGAGTCAAAACATGGCTGATGAGTTACTTCCCTATTACGAAAAAGAGCTGGCGTTTATCCGGCAAATGGGTGCTGAATTTGCCAAAGAGCATCCGAAGATTGCGGGCCGCCTTGGTATCAGCTCTGAAACCATTGAAGACCCACATGTCTCACGCTTAATCGAAAGCTTCGCCTATCTTAACGCGCGAATTCAGCACAAACTGGACGACGATTTTCCTGAGCTCAGCGATGCACTGCTGACGATTTTATTTCCGCATTATCAACGCCCGATTCCATCCATGGCGATCGTGCAGTTTGTGGCCGACGATGAGCAGCTGGACGGCAGTTATCAACTGCCCAAAAACACGCTGCTGGAAACCGAACAGTTTCAAGGTGAAAACTGCCGCTTTTCGACCGTTTACGCTACCGAGTTATTGCCACTCTCGGTAGTTGATGCGAACCTGATCGGCCGGCCTTTCAGCACACCGGGTTCATCTTCCGTGCGCGGGGCCGGCGGCGTGTTACGTTTACGTTTGAAGACCTTCAACAACGATATCAATCTTCATGAACTTCGCCCCGACAGGTTTCGTTTTTATCTTAAAGGCCAATTGCAACACATCCACCCGCTCTACGAGATGTTGTTGAATGAGTGCCAAAATGTAGTGCTCACAACATCTGAAGCTGATTCCACACCCGTTTATCTCGGTAAAGATGTCATTAAAGCGGTTGGATTTGGCAGTGACGAGGGCATTTTCCCCTACCCGCCTTCGTCGTTTCTCGGGTACCGGCTGCTCACAGAATTTTTTGTTTTTCCAGAAAAATATATGTTCATTGATATTCAGGGACTGGCCGACGCAATTCCCGTCAATGCCGACAATGAACTGAATCTTTATATTTATCTGAACAATTCAGATGTAGAGCTTGAACACAATATTTCGGCCGATACGTTCGTCATGGGATGTACGCCGGTGGTAAATCTGTTTAATCATCGCGCCGATCCTATTAAGATCGACCACACTCGCCTGGAATACCAGGTGGTGGCAGATACACGCCGCCCACTGGGTTACGAAATTCATTCAGTGGATAAAGTTGTAGCCTCAACCTCGTCCGGCGAGAAGAAAGAATATTTGCCTTTTTATGGATTGAAGCATGAGCATCAGGACAACGAAAACCATGCTTTCTGGTTTGCTTCGCGGCGCCACGCAAAACTGAACTATCTGGAGCGAGACGAAGGTACCGATGTCTTTTTAAATCTGGTTGATCTGCAATTTAACCCTAACGTACCTGACGATCGTACTTTGCTTATTGATACCACCTGCAGCAATCGAGATCTTCCTTCGAAACTGCCTTTTAATCTTGAGCAGCCGAAACTGCAATGTGTGAATGGGGCTCCGCCCTGCGAACGTATTCGTTGTCTGACTCAGCCGACAGCTACCATCAGACCACCACTGCGTGATGGGGCGCGCTGGCGATTGTTGTCCCACCTGAACCTCAATCATTTATCCGTTACCGGTGGCCCTGACGCGACCGAAGCAATGAAAGAAATTCTGCGACTCTATGATTTCCGTGAATCATCGGCTACACGTGCGCTTATTGAATCCATTAAATCACTGAACGCACGACCCGTCAGTGCGCCGCTGAATATTGACGGTCACGCAACGCTCTGTCGTGGTATTGAGATTGAAATCGTGCTTGATGATACCTTGTCATCAGGCAGCAGCAGCTATCTGTTCGCGTCTGTACTGGAACACTTTTTCGGGCTGTATTGTTCAATTAATTCTTTTACCCGAGTATTGGTAAAACGTAACAACAAAGAAGGCTATCTTAAGAAATGTCCACCCCGAGCCGGCGAAAAAATTCTTCTGTAGTTGAGCAACTGCTTCGCTCGCCGCATGCCTATTCGTTTTATCAGGCGGTGCGCATACTTGAGCGGGCGGCATTGTGGGAGTCACGTACACTGACCCCCGGAACACGTGTGCTCGGTGCGCGCAATCCGATTGCGATGTTTGTGCCACCAGCCACTGAAACCCTTCGCTTACAGACGCAGCCGAGCTTTAAATTTCCTGAAGCGGAAGTGCATGCAATCCAGCGCAACAATGGCACGGGTCCGGCGCCCGCTTGGCGCATGCAAACCAACTTCATGAGCTTAACCGGCAGCGTCGGCGTCATGCCGTATCATTACACAGAGCTGATACTGCAACGACTTAAACTGAAAGACGAATCGCTGCTGCGCTTCCTGGATCTGTTTAATCACCGTATCATTTCGTTGTTTTATCAGGCCGGTACTAAGTATCACCTGCCCCTTGAATACGAGCGGAAAAAAATTGCACCGGGCCTGAAAAAGAACCGTGATATCCCTACACAGGCATTGCTGTCACTGATTGGTCTGGGAACCCGGGGTTTAACCGGTCGATTACAGATCAAAGACGAGTCGTTATTATTTTACAGCGGTCTGCTGACGCAGCAGGTGCGTACGGCCAGCGGTTTAAAACAAATATTGCAGGATTATTTTGATATCCCGGTTAATATTCAGGAATTTGTTGGGCAGTGGCAGGAGCTGATTCCGGATATCCGCACTCGCATCGCCTCCCGCCTATTACCTAAAGGACAGAATGCCCGCCTGGGACAATCGGCCATGGTGGGCCATAAAGGATGGTTTGCTCAAGGCAAGATTCGCATCTCATTGGGGCCATTGAACCGCGAACAGTTTTATCGTTTTGCGCCTGGGACTAAAGCGTTGCGCGCGCTTAATGATATGGTTCGAATGTATGTAGGTATTGACCGCGATTATGATTTTATTATTGAAGTCAAACGCCGGGATATACCGAAAAAAATAACCTTGAGCAAAAATCCCAGCCCCATTATCGGCTGGAACACCTGGCTGTCGACCAGCGATAAGCCAAATCAGGACAATAACGAAACCCTAAAAATCACGGTGTCGGCGAACCGGCTAAAATAAACCGATACACAACCCGATTTCATATAACATTGGTAAGGACAGAACCATGATCAGCATCGATCTCAAATCACTGGTAGGTAAGCTCAACGAACCTTGTCGCAATGCGCTTGAAGGGGCAGCCGGACTTTGTTTGTCGCGCACGCACTACAACGTCGAAATTGAACATTGGCTGTTAAAGCTGCTTGAAATTCCCGATAGTGACATACTTTCCATTCTGGAAAAATTTGAGGTTAATCCGGGCAACCTGGTCCGGCAGCTGAATCGTGAGCTGGACATCATCAAGGCTGGAAATTCACGGGCACCAGCTCTTTCCCCTACCATTGTAGATCTTGCCAAAAACGCTTGGATGCTGGCTTCTGTGGAATACGGTCACAGCAGGGCGACATCGGCCCATATTCTTGGCGCACTGATGCTTGACGAAAACCTGCGCCGCGCTACCGAAGCGACTTCCGGTGAGCTGAAAAAAATTCCGCCGGAGTCTTTGCGTGATCTGATTCGCGCACTCGTAGGTACAACTGCTGAATCGAGAAGCACAAATATTGGAGATACCTCTTCAGGCGATGCCTCAACAGTAGGCGCGCCCAGTAAGTCACCAGCGCTGGATAAATTTACGGTCAACCTTACGGAAGCCGCTAAGAGTGGCAAGATTGATGCGGTATTGGGGCGTGACGAAGAAGTCCGCCAGATTATTGATATCCTGATTCGCCGCCGCCAGAACAACCCGATTCTTACCGGGGAAGCCGGCGTAGGTAAAACGGCTGTTGTGGAAGGCTTCGCGCTACGTATCGCTTCTGGTGATGTGCCGGATCAATTAAAGAACGTCACCATTCGCAGCCTTGACCTTGGCTTATTGCAGGCCGGTGCGAGCGTTAAAGGTGAATTTGAGAATCGCTTGAAATCAGTGATCGCGGAAGTTAAGGCTTCTCCAGAGCCCATCATTATGTTCATTGATGAAGCACATACCCTGATCGGTGCTGGCGGAAAAGAAGGCCAAGGCGATGCGGCAAACCTGTTAAAGCCCGCCCTGGCTCGTGGCGAGTTGCGCACAATTGCGGCAACAACCTGGGCCGAATATAAAAAGTATTTTGAACGCGACCCCGCACTGACCCGTCGTTTTCAGGTTGTAAAAATCGAAGAGCCGAGCGAAGAAAAAGCCATCAACATGATGCGCGCGATCTCTGAGATGCTGCAAAATCACCACGGTGTTCGCATCATCGATGAAGCAATTGTGGATTCTGTGCGCCTTTCCTCGCGCTACATTACTGCACGACAGCTGCCGGACAAATCCGTCAGCCTGCTGGATACCGCTTGCGCACGTGTTGCATTATCGCAGAGCGCTACTCCTGCCGCTATTGAGGATACGCGCCGCCGTATTACCCAATGTGAAACCACCATTCAATCGCTAGGCCGTGAAAATGCGTCTCTCGGCAATTGTGAAGAACGTATTGCACAGTTGGTCGCCGAAAAAGAGCAGTTGCAGTCTCAGCTGCAGGAGCAGGAAGCGCAATGGCATAAGGAAGCCGAAAAAGTCAAAGAGATCCACACGTTGCAAAGACAGATTGAAGATGATTTCCATGCGCGTAACCTGACTCCCGAGCAGGCGAAAGATCCAAAAGCGCCTAAGGCTTTGAGTGATGAGGATCTGGCAAAGGTTAAGGCGTCGCTGGGCAAACTGCGTGAAGAGTTAGCTGAACTGCAAGGCGAATCGCCATTGATCAATGTCAATGTGGACAGCCAGGCTATCGCAGAAGTTGTTGCAAACTGGACTGGAATTCCCGTAGGCAAGATGGTTTCCAATGAAATCAAAGCGGTATTGGAATTGCAGAACGTGATGGGTGAGCGTGTCATCGGTCAACCTCACGCCTTGGAAGCTATTGCCCAAAGTATTCGCACTTCCCGTGCGGGACTGACTGACCCGCGCAAGCCTATCGGCGTATTCTTCATGGTTGGTTCAAGCGGTGTCGGTAAGACAGAAACGGCGCTTGCCCTGGCCGATATCCTCTATGGTGGTGAGCAGAATATTACCGTCATCAACATGTCGGAATTTAAAGAAGAGCATAAGGTTTCCATGCTCCTGGGTTCCCCACCGGGTTACGTGGGCTACGGCGAAGGTGGTGTATTAACTGAGGCCGTTCGGCGTAAACCTTACAGCGTTGTACTGCTGGATGAAATGGAAAAAGCCCACCCGGGGGTGCAGGACATCTTCTACAACCTGTTTGATAAAGGGACCATCAAAGACGGCGAAGGGCGCGATATCGACTTCCGCAATACGGTCATCATCATGACCTCCAACGCTGGCGAAGAGCACATTCGGGCAATGTGCGCGGCGGAAGGAGAAAAACCCGATCCCGAAGTGCTGCTCGATAACTTCCGTCCGCAGTTGCTGCGCTATTTCAAGCCTGCGTTCCTCGGCCGCACCACGGTAATTCCTTATTATCCGCTGGGTGACGAGGACCTGATGAAGATCTGTGTGATCAACATGAATCGCATCAAGAAGCGTGTCAAGGAACATTACAATGCCGAGTTCACCTACGATGAGGATGTTCTCTTGAATATCGTCGCCCGGAGTCAGGAAGTTGATACCGGCGCGCGTAATATTGAGAACATCCTCACGCGCACTATGCTGCCTGCAATCGCAGCAGAGTGCCTGGAACGTATGGCCAATAATGAAGAAATTCACAAAATTCACATTGGCGCAACGGAAGAAGGCGGATTTACTTACACCATCGAGTAAACTTGTCGCGCCGCTGACAGCACGTCTGTTGGTGGCGCCCGACCAGTCCCCAGTTAAGCTCCGCTAACATTTACATCTTTTTGCAGCTATTGTTTTGCCTTATGTTAATTGCTCACACCCACGGACGCGGCGTGAACCACCGCCAAGATTCTTCCACTGATCCCTACCCTTTGCTGCTGCACTCAGGCAACAGGCTTCGTATGGGTTTGGTTATCGTTTTTCTCGCGCTCGGTTGGCTGCTAGCAGCCCCCTTTGCCTCGGCTCAGGACGTGGAGCAGGATTATCAACGTATCAGCACCCAGGCATTCAAGGAACTCGCCAGCAAAACCCCCGCTCTCGCCATTGATAAAAAAAACCTCAATGGGCTGGTGCGCCAGGCTTTAAAGGCCGACGAAACGGGTAAAAGCGAACAGGTGATTATGTTAATCGCGGCCAATATGCCGGTGGCCCAACAAAATATCAGGGACAAGAAAATCGCTGAATTAAGCCGTCTGCTATTCACTCATCAAGCCGCTGGTCTCGCAGAAGAGCTTCTGGCAATGGCGTCCCGCAGTGGTGATGACTATGCCGAAGCGCGCCTCAGGTTTGAATATGCCCGTTACCTGGCCGCTCGCCAACAATGGCCAGAGGCTTACGCGCAATTGAAGTCTATCGATATCAATAATGCGCTGCTGCAAGCCCAATCTGATGAGGCGCTGATCATCCTGGGTGCAGCCTTACAGCATCAAAAGAAACACCGCGAAGCGGTGGAGTATTTTGCGCGGCTTAAGCCGGAATCTGAGCAGTATCGTATTGCTCAGATCAACACCGCGGTGGCGTTTATTCGTCAGGACTGGTGGACCGATGCGCATATCGCTGTAAAAAATGCGCTTAAAGCCGGCTCAACCAAGGATGAAATGGCCAATCGGCTCTACACCCTGCTGGGATTTTCTCAGTTGCAACACGGCTTTTATCGCGACGCACGCGAAAGTTTCCGCCATGTACATATCAACAGCAGCTACGCCAACCGTGCGCTACTAGGCCTGGGTGTTGCTGCCCTGCATCAGGAAGATTTTGTCGGCGCGCTTAACGCATTTAATCACCTCAAGAATAAAGATGAACACGATATTTCAGTAGCAGAGTCTTATTTACTCAGTGCCTTCTCACTCGTTCAACTGAAGCAGAATAAAACAGCCTCTGCCAGCTATACCGAAGCCATTACGTATTATGAGCAACAGGCGGCTTTGTATAACAGCTTATCCAAAAATGTCGCAACACCAGCACAACTCTCACCGCAACAACGGCATTATCTGCACACCGAGCTGCAGGATCATCCGACAATTAATGCCTTGAGGACAAAACGCCAAAATATTGAATTTCTGCAATCTCAGCCGTTATCCGCCTCTACAGCGCGAGCTGTCAACGGGCTGGCGGCGCAACTTGATCACGCTTATCTTGCTGCTGTACGTGAAGTGTTAGAGAAAAAACAAACGGTTATTGACAGCTACCTCAGCCAATCGCGCTTCGGTTTGGCCCGACTTTTTGATACCCAATGATGCGTAACGATAATTATATTTTTCTGCTGATCTCCGGATTGGTTTTCCTCCATGGCTGCAGCACTCAGCAGCCAGAACAAACCCTGCGCCTGCTGGACGTTCAAGGCGAAAAGACGGCACAGAGTGATGTCTTCGTAAAGCCTAAAAGCGAAGAGGAAATCAAAGAAGCCTACTACAACTACATTAAATCAGCCCCGACCGGTGATAAAGCCCGACTCTCTGCCATTAATCGCCTTGCAGAACTCGAGATGAACCGGATCAATGAGCTGGTAAAAAATTCTCGCGAGCAGGAAGATGCGGAAGATCGGATTTACCGCGAATCATTGGAGAAGACACGTGAACTGCTCCAGACGTCGCTGCGGGAGTATCCGGATGCAAAAAGCAACGATAAAACGCTTTATCAGTTAGCCCGGACCTATGACCAGTTGGGGGATCATGAACAATCTCTTGCAGCACTGGAGCGACTGTGCCAAGCCTACCCGGCTTCACCTTATTACGCCGAAGCACAATTTCGTATCGGCGAAAATGCTTTTATTCAAGGCGATTACATTGCTGCAGAAGATGCTTATACAGAAGCGATCTTCACATCAACAGGAGACGTCTTTTACGAACGGTCGTTATTTAAACGCGGCTGGGCGCGCTATAAACAAGCGCTGTATCTGGAGGCTGCCGATGATTATCTGGCAGCCCTCAAACATCATCGTTTTGGTGATGTTGAGACCTTGTCCAGCAGTGAAAAAGATCAGTTTGATGAATATTTTCGCGCTATTGGTTTGACGTTCGCCAACCTTGATAGCACCGAAATTCTCCAGGATTATTTTTCTGATGAAGCGGATTTCCAATATCTGTATCACACCTATAAAGTAATCAGTGATATCTACCTGAAACAAGAACGCTTCTCCGATGGCGCCCAGACGTTGCAGGATTTTATTACGGCTAACCCCAATTCACCCAAAGTCCCCCTCGCCTATCTGCAACAAATGGAAATATGGAAGCTCGGCAAATTCAAATCGCGCTTTCAAGACACAATGGAGATCGTCTACAACCGCTTTCATCCCGACAGTCAGTATTGGGCAGCGCACAATAATCCAGATGAACAAAAGTTAGTTGCCGAGGCATTGCGCAGCCATATACTGCAGGTCGCTGCCTGGCATCAGGAAGATTACCAAGAAACGAAAAAAGCGCCTGCTTTTGCGCAAGCAAATAGCTGGTACCAACGTTATCTGCAGCATTACGCCGCGTATGCACAGCAGGATAAAGTGTATACCCTTTATGCGGAGTTACTCGCGGCGGAGAAACGCCATCAGGATGCCATTCATTACTTTGCGCTCGCCGCTTATGATGGTGACATCGTTCTGAATAAAGAAGCAGCCTATGCCACCATTGTGTTATCGGACACGCTCTACAAAACGGATAAAAACCCAATGTGGCTGGATAAACATATTCAATATGCGTTAACGTCGGCGCAGCTTTATCAAACCGAACCCCGTTATCAGAAAGTCGCGCTTTATGCAGCAGAACTGGCCTATAACCACCAACGTTTTCAGGATGTCATAACCCTGACCAATACCCTGCCAGACAGTACGGCGGAGCCGACCCTCTTCGATGCCAACCTGCTTAAAGGACTGGCTTATCTAAAACTGGAGAACCATAAAGAGGCAGAAAATATTTTTGCCGACCTGTTAGACCAACCGCTTGATCGCGCCAAGCGGCAGCGGGTCAGTGATAATCTTGCATTGTCGATCTACCAGCAGGCCGAGTTAAATATCAACGCTGATCAGCTGGCGGAAGCCATTCAGGATTACGCGCGAGTAGCCACGCGTGTGCCCGATTCAGAGATAGCACCGACTGCTCTTTATGAAGCCGTTGCGTTGTCCATGAAGCATGAACAATGGCAAGGCGCTATTGGTTATATTCAGCAGTTCCAGCAGCTTTATCCCAAACACCCGTTAAACAAAGACGCGACACGCCAGTTGTCAACGGCCTATCTGAAAGCCGGCGATGGTGTAAAAGCAGCCCAGGCGTTTGAGCAGATTTCTGCACAGGAAGACAATCAGGATGTGAAGATGGCAGCGCTTTGGCAGGCAGCTGAGTTATATGAATCGAAAAATAATCACGATGCAGCCATTCGTTCTTACCGTACCTACGCTAACACCTATACGCGCCCCTACCCACAGTACATGGAAGCGATGTACAAACTGACCCAGCTTTATCAAAAAACTCGCGAGCAGGACAAGGTTTCGTTCTGGCAGGAAAAAATAGCATTGGCTGACAAGCAGGCCAGTAGAAACAATAAAACCGAACGGACGAATTTTATTGCATCAACGATTACGCTTGATCTGGCAAAACAGAAACATCAGGCTTTTGAGCGCCGCCGTCTGGTGGAGCCGTTGACGGAAAATCTGCGAGTCAAGAAAAAACTCATGCAGGATGCTATTGCCTTGTACGGCCAGGCATCTGTTTACAGCCATCCGGAAATTACTACCGAAGCCACTTATGCTATTGGTAAGATTTACCAGCACTTTGCCAGCGCTCTGCTCGATTCTGAGCGTCCACGCAATCTTAAAGGTGACGAGCTGGAACAATACAATATTCTTATCGAAGATCAGGCATTTCCATTTGAAGAGAAAGCGATTGAGTTTTATGAAATCAATCTGGCACGCACGAAAGACGGTACCCAGGGCGAATGGATCAATCAAAGCCACAAAGCGCTGGTTACGCTCTTCCCGGTACGCTATGACCGCAAAGGTAAAATAGGAATTTATCGCCATGACTTGTAATTTATTGAAACGTCACTGGTGGTTTGCATTAACGTTATGTGTTGTCGTCGGATGTACGACCCAGGCTCCGACAGAAAAACCTGCCGATGCTGCAACCACGCCAGCGCAGCTTAGTCCTGCTGAAGCCAAAAATTACCACGATGCGTTAGCGCGTATCGAAAAAGGGGAAGCAGAAAAAGCCATTGGCAACCTGAAGAAACTGGTTCAGACACACTCTAATCAAGCCGGCATCTGGCTCAACTTGGCCATCGCCCAATACCACGGTGGCGATCTTGAAGAAGCTAAAGCCTCTCTGGCTCGTGCTCAGAGCCTCAGCACGCGTATGCCGGAATCCTATAATTTGGCGGGTCTGATCGCGGTAGATCAAGGCGATTACACCACCGCCGAAAAACATTACAAGGCGGCACTTAAATTCAACAAAAACTTCGCTGATGCACATTACAACCTGGCGTTGCTCTACGATATTTTTTATCAGGATATTGGTCGTGCGGTGGAGGCTTACCAGAATTATCTGGCATTAAATGAACAGGAAGACAAAGCCACTGCCGCTTGGGTCGAAGAACTTAAATTAACATTGAAACGCCGAGGTCAATGATGAAATACACTCTTGCCGCCGCGCTCCTAGTGCTTGCCCTGCCCGTCTGGGCAGTGGAAGATCGTATTGAGCTGGAAACTACCCGCATCAAAGGTAATCAGGAATTACCACAAATCCTGTACGTGGTGCCCTGGAAGGATATGGAAAGCGGTAAGGAAGCGGACCAGAAACTGGTGCTGCATGATTTTTTTGGCGACCTTTATAGCCCAATGATTCCATCGGAGTTGCAACAAAGGATAAAAGAAAAGGAATAGAGCCACGCCCAGGGTGCCCTCCATAATCGTTGAATCAATTGGGGCACCCCATCCTTCCCAGTCATTTCATTCCCGCTACCAATCCTTCTCAACTTCTGCAGCTGACGCCTGCACTCATGCGGGGCAATAACGTCTCCTTGTGCCGCTTCATCAGTTCATCTTTCAATGCGCGCTGGCGCCATAATGCCTCTTTCGTCCGGTAGGGCATGTTAAATGAACGAATATCGCCTCTTCCGGTCAGTGCAACTTCCAGGCGTGAATTTTGCTGCTAAACCCACAGAGTTTCATCAACACATCAAATAAGCTGAGCTACTCTATCTACAGCCAGCGAAATTCCGGCCGGCTTAATCCGATAAGCGAGTTAATGAGTTGTTATGAAGCACGTCCAATTGCTAGAACAGTTATATCGTGAAGTCGACACCGTTATCCTTCGTCGACAACATCCGGTTACCGGCCTTCTCCCTGCCAGTACCGCCATCAACAATCATGGCAATTACACCGATGCCTGGGTGCGTGACAATGTTTACTCTGTCATCTGCGTCTGGAGTCTGGGTATGGCATTTCGCCGCCAGGGAGAAACCCATAAAAGAGATATTCTTGAACAGGCCACCATCAAGCTGATGCGTGGGCTATTGCAGTCTATGATGCGGCAGGCGAACAAGGTTGAGGCCTTCAAGCACAGCTTGAGCAATATTGACGCGCTTCATGCCAAGTACGATACCGCTACCGGCCTGCCGGTGGTGGCAGATGATGCCTGGGGCCATTTGCAGATCGACGCGACGTCACTCTATCTGCTGATGCTGGCACAGATGACTTGCTCAGGATTGCGCATTGTTTGCACACTGGACGAAGTCGATTTTGTCCAGAATCTGGTTTATTACATTTCCAGCGCCTACCGGACCCCGGATTACGGGATCTGGGAGCGCGGCAACAAAATTAACAACGGGCGTACGGAAATCAACGCCAGCTCAGTGGGAATGGCCAAAGCTGCCCTGCAGTCGCTGGATGGTTTTAATTTATTTGGCGAGCACGCCAACGAGCGCGCCACTATTCACGTCATCGCCGACGCTGTGTCACTGGCACGCAGCACCCTGGCCTCGCTATTGCCGCGCGAGTCACTGTCAAAAGAATCAGACAGCGCTTTGCTCAGTGTCATTGGCTTCCCCGCCTTTGCTGTCGGCAAAGAAACTCTCGCTACCGAAACCCGCGACACGATATTGACTAAGCTGGGCGGCAACTACGGTTGCAAACGGTTTTTATGGGACGGCCATCAGACTGTTCTGGAAGAAAGCTCGCGTATTTATTATGAGCATTCGGAGCTGGCTAACTTTGAGCATATTGAATCGGAATGGCCGCTTTTTTATACCTACCTGTACATCAACGCCCTGTTCGATGGTGCGCTCACCACGGCAAAATATTATCGCCAGAAACTGGAATCACTGCTGGTGGTCCGCGATGGATTTGGAATGCTGCCCGAACTTTACTATGTGCCGCTCGAAAACATCGCTGCAGAAAAGAAAGAACCCCGTTCGCAAAAACGCGTACCCAACGATAATGTGCCGTTAGTCTGGGCACAGAGTCTGTATCTTACAGGGCTGATGTTAGATGAAGGCCTGCTGCGTAATGATGATCTTGATCCATTAAAGATGCGGCGGCGCGCGACCAAATTTATTAATACGCAGATCGCTTTAGTGGTGCTTGCTGAAAATGAAGAGATAAAGCAACACCTCGCCCGCCATGGGGTGATCGCCGAAAGTCTGCAAGACATTAAACCTATGTCCGTAGCCTCTGCACGAGCGTTAACCGAAGTTTATGCACACATCGGTGAGAATACTTCACTGGGATTAACCGGCCGTCCGCGCCGACGCTTGCAGAGCCTTGCAACCTCCCAAACCTATGAGATTAACAACAAGGTATATCTGTGTCTGTCTTCTTTGCAGAGCGAGCGTGAAGACTACCGCATGTATGATGCGCATTTGATGCGACGCGCTATTACCGAAGAAATCGCCCACATTTACAAACACTGGCTGAGTTCTGAAGTTGCCGTCTTCACGTTGTTGATTGATCAACATCTTGCACACATTCCCAATGTGGATGAATTGTTCGCGTCGATTCAGGAACTGCAGCTGCGCAGCAAGTATGACTATATCGGTTACGCCTCGGCCAATCTCGCCTATCGCGCTTCACGGGTGAATCGTTTGAAAGTGCCCCACTTGCAGGTTCCCGCAGTAAGCACACAGTCATTGCAAGAAGCTCATACCCGCGGGGTAATATTAAACAGTAAATTGCTGCTCACACCCGCCGGAAAAATCCTTGATGATTTTGATGCGCAGAGCGAAGTCATCATCTACCGTCGACTGATGCAGTTTGTTCAGGGAATGTCGTTAACTGACAATATAGCCAAAGATGGCCAGCCGATATTATTGAAGGGTTTCCTCAAAGAAATATACCGCCGTGCGGAGAAATGTAATTACTGGCTGGTGGCCCGCATGTGCTTTGGGCAATTAAATTATTCATTAATTGAGTTGACAGACAGTCTTACTTTAATCGCTGCACGCAATCTTTCAATTATTGTGGGCGACAAGGATTTTACTGAAATAAAAGTTGATCCCTCTTTTTTCAACAAAAGTTTTCTTGATAATGTGCAGCAGATTTTCCCCGACCCACTGGAGCGCACCCTCATTTTGGAGCTGCTATCCGCCATTGGTTATCTGACTCGCATCGAACCTCAGTTATTTGACGGACTGCGTTCCATTCAGCTGCGCAACTTTCTTATGTTGTACGCCATGGATAAGGGTGATGCTGACGATGTATCCATGCTCGAATGGCTGGGCCTGCAATCTCCCTGCAAATTACTGCGTAAGCTCGAGAGCATTCTCGTGTCACGCAAACGGGTTTTCGCGCAGGGAGTCAATCATGTAGCGCCTTATCAGATCTTTCACGAGCAGGATATTCTGCACAGCAACATGGCTAATGCGGTGGATACCGATTGGCTTGAATGGCGGATTGCCCGTGGTTTGATTACGCACTTCGATGACGCATTTCTTCGGGATATCTGGCACAGCCTGATGTTCTCGCCAACGCTGATTTTTGGGGATGCCAACAGTGCTGACTTTGTGCTGGATTGCGTGATGATTCGCAGTTCAATGACGCCCGGAGAAGCCAGCTTCGCGCACTTGATTGATCACCTGACCCATCAACTACATCCAGCTTATTATAAAAGTGCCGTCGTGGAAGCGCTTTATGCCTACACCCAATTCTGCATTAACAACCCGCAGGTGCGCTTCAATCAGCCACTGGTGTTCAGTGAAGTTCTGGAAAATGCGGCGAAACGTTTTATTGCAGAACATAAAGACAAACGCCCGTTGTTTGGCCGCGACCTGGATGCGCTGATGCAGCAATCACCCCATGTGTTCAATTTATATGTGACATTGGTGTATGCGGATATTACGCAACCCTATTAAGTAAAAGCCAATCCGTATCGGCCGAAGGAATAATCGAAAATCGTAATTTTCCGTAAAAGTGATTGCTTGTTAGAGCTATCACTGTAACTTTACGAATCCTTCTGACTAACTTTTTTGAATAACCGAGAGGATTTACAGCTATGGATCATAGCAATCGTCGACAGTTTCTTGCTGGCACGGCTCTGTTAGGTGTCGCAGCAACCGCTTCACTTAACCTCCAGGCGGAAGCACCCAAGGCCCGCCCCGAGTTACCCAAGCTTATTCACAAAGTTTTCTTCTGGTTAAAGAATCCGGATTCTAAAGAAGATCGGGAAAAGCTAATCGCCGGCATTAAATCCTTGGGAGCAATCGAAACGGTCCGGGCTATCCACGTAGGTGTACCCGCCTCAACGGAAAAGCGTGATGTAGTGGATAACAGCTATGATGTCTCAGAGATGCTGGGCTTCGACGATGTGGAGGGACAAAATATTTATCAGGTTCACCCACTGCATCAGAAGTTTGTTGATGAGCACGCCCACTTGTGGCGCAAGGTCGTGGTATACGATTCAATGGCTATTTAACAGCAGGTAAAAAATAAAGCGAGGTGGTAACCCACCTCGCTTTATTTTTATTCGGTGGCCGGCGGTAAAGCCGAACCGGTTTGAGCACGGAAAGGATTACAGTTTTTAATCACTACTTTCCCTTGCAACAGATTCCCTTTGGAATACTCGTTGAAATGACAAGTGTTGGTTTGCGGATCATAGTTTTCGATCCAAAGGTTGTCATCTTTCCAGGTCGCCGTGATATGCAGCTGGCCATCCGGCACGGTGATGGACATAACACCACCATAACGCTTCACAAATACCTGTTCAAAGTGAAAAAAATAAGCAGCCCAACCGATAAACAGAATGATCACAGCGGCAATAAATCCCGGTTTCCATTTATTCGATCGCCCGAGCAACCATAACACACCCATTGCTAACGCGATGACAACAGCCCAATAGAAATACGTAATCATTTACTGCTCCTGTTCCTTTCTCGCCTTGACAGCTGCCATTATTCAAGCTGGTTCCAGCGAAGCCGTTTATGAAGCCTGACGCCTCCGTACCATCAACCTCCGAGCGGCTGTCAGACACCCGAGCAATAGTATAGTCATTAAGCCCGTGCCACCACCACCGCCACTGCCACCGCTCGAATTGTCTTGGTCGTCGCCCAATGTGGTATTTTTCACGGGCGTCAGACCGTCAGCGGTATCAGGGCTTTCATCAAGGATGACAATATTCTGGATCAGTACAAAATGATCGTCCGTTACTTTGACATCATCCGCATGATCCTCAGCGGTGTAGTCCCGCAAAGGCAAATCCGTAAACGCACCACCTTTGTTGAACCGGCTCAATGCTGCCATTGCATCAATAATGGCCATGCCGTTTCCGGTCACTTGGCCAAACACAGTGAAGCCGCCATTCTGACGATCAAGATTCCCACTGTTATCCTTCAGATTAAAAAACCACTGATTGGTTGCACTGTTCGGATTATTACCTAGTTTGGCCATGGCGATAGTGCCGCGACGGTTGGAGTAAACCGGTTCGTTAATAACGGCGGGGTGAGAGGTCACAGCTTTCAGTGGCAGACTGCCGGGATATTCGAAACCGCCACCCTGCACAATAAAATCCGGCACGGAGCGATGAATAATCGTATTTTCAAAAGCACCTTCTTTAACGTACTTGAGAAAATTTTCAACGGTTTTAGGTGTGGTTTTGTCAAACAGGTTAACTTCAAAATCACCCATGACAGTTTGAAACTGCACCGTGGTCGCCTGTGCTGATACAGCAGCAATGGTAATGCTCGCGGCGAGTGTGCTTAAGATGGTGTAATGTTTGATGCGTGCGAAAGAAAAATTTCTGTTCATTATTAGCTATGGACCTCGTGTTATACGGCTCTTCAGCCTGGAAAGCACCCACATCCTAGCCCGGAAAAATTTTTCTCCCCAGAATAAATTTGTACGAATTTGTAACGGGTACCGGTGCAACCTTTGTTGCAGAAGATCCGTTATTCTTCATCAACTTTTACCCAACGCCCCTGTTGTTGAACAACTTCAAAACGTGCCCATTGCTGAAATTCATCGCGTCTGCAGATGCCTGTTTCATAAGCGCCTGCGCCAGCCAGCACCTTATAAATAACCTGATCTTTTGCCGCGTTTTTCCGTTCAGGAGAGGCATCAATGACTTGACGTACGCTCCACAGATTACCCAACTTGCCATTGCTATAAAAACGCCCCGCCACAATTTCGTCCGGGTGCATGATATTTTTTTCAGCATGCTGTTTGGCTAACTCCAATAATTCGGTTAAGCCTTCCGCAGTTACATCCACATAAGAATCCAATTCCTGCATGGCCGCAGCAAAGTCTTCATGAGTGAGTTCGAATTGACGCTCAGCCGGCTTGGTGGAGCTGACGGCTTTATGTTTGCGTGCGAGGTGGGCGGGGTACCGCCGTCTGGCAAAGAGGCCATTGAAGAGCAACGCCATAGCAAGAATGGCCACAACATTAATCAATATCGGCATGACCAGATAGTGGTAGCCCAACGCATAAACTTCCGCCCCACCGATCACCGCCGCCAGAGCTGTAGCACCGCCAGGTGGATGGATACAACGCAGATAATGCATGGCCCCAACAGACAGTCCGACAGCCAGCGCCGCCGTCCAGGTTTCGTGGGGGAAGAACTGGTGACAGGTCACACCGATGAATGCCGAAATAAGATGGCCGCCGAACACCGACCAGGGCTGGGACAGGGCGCCGTGAGGTACAGCGAACAACAATACGGCACTGGCGCCCATGGATGTCACCATCAAGAAGTGACCGGCGGAGCTCATGTAGCCGTGGGGGAAGGCCCAGCGGGTAATCCAGTAAACCGCGAGGATACCGAGTAAAGCTCCAAGAGCTGATATGACTTTTTCACCGTGACTGGTGGTATTACGCTCGATGCCTAACATCAACCGACATTCGTGAAGCAGCGACTTAAATGTCATTCAGGGTCTTTTTCCTCAGTTTGCACCAACGAGGGGCGGAATCCTAAGGACTTATTGCGCCAACTGCAATCCCTGCTTCACCGGCGGACTTGACGTTTACCCGCCGGCAGGGTTTAAGATGAGCGGGTTTCCATCGCGGATTATTCTCCCATCATGGCGCGACCCTCTGTTCTATTCGTGGCTTTACTGTGCCTCTGGCTGCCGTTCCAAGCGGTGGCCGGGTCATTGCTGCCGTGTCACGTGTTAAACGGTAGCCTCGACCTGCAAGGGCTGCAGCCTAACGAAGCCGTCGCCCACCAGGAATGCGGCGGTGCTGACCTGGCCGGCGGAGAAGCCAGCTCGACCGCGCCTCAGGCAGAAACCTGTTTTCACTGTCAGATGTCCTGCCATTTCACCAGCCTCGTTCTCCTGCCTGATGGCTATGCGGTGCCCCCGCACTCGATCATGCCTTACAGCAGTTTTCCTGCCCCGTATCTTGACTCACTCCTGCTCGACAGTCCGCATCGCCCTCCGATCTACGCCTGATCTCATGTTTTCTTAACTGCCGTCCCCGGCAGATTGATGTGATTTTTCCGGCAGGACTTATCCGTGCCGGCAGACCAACAGGCAATAACCATGAACATCAACATGAATAAAGCTGCTTTGCTCGCAGCTGCACTGGCCGTGGGCGCCTGTGCGACCCTCACGCCACCGCCGGACTCTACGGAAATCCGGCGCCAATTGTTGAGCAGCCACTCGGAAATACTCGCTTTACCTGAACAGCGCGAGATTGCGGTTGAACAACTCCTGCAGCACTCCCTGACACCGCAAACTGCGGCGCAGCTGATGGTACTGAACTCTCCCGGGGTCGAGGTACTGCTCGCTCAGCTGGGCGTCGCCAATGCCCAACGGGCGCAGGCCGGGCTGATTACCAATCCCCAGGTTGCCATTGGCGCGCTGCGGCCGGAAGGAGGTGGGCGCTGGCAGCTGGATCTGGGGCTGAGCCAGTCCCTGCTCGACCTGCTGACCCGCTCGCTGCGGATGACGCTGGCCGAAGCCACGCTGGCTCAACGACAACTAGAGCTGCAGCTGACACTTGATGAGGCCCTTAATGAACTTCAATCGACCTACTTCGCTGCCATCGCCGCCCAGCAACAGCTTGCGCTTTACCGGCAACGCCAAGAGGTGGGTGAGGCTGCCTATGCACTGGCGCAACAGATGCGAGCTGCAGGCACCCTGCCCCCCGCACATTTTTACTCGCAGCAATTTACGTCTCAGCAGTTAGCGCTCGAAACGCGGAGGGCGCAATTGGCGGCGGATACGATGCGATTGCAATTGGCGTCTCAGCTCGGGCTGAAACCCCAGCAAACATTTAAGCTGCCCGACCAACTGCCAGACATTCCCCAAGACGTGTTTAACGTCACCGACCTTGTGGCATCAGCCCAACAGCACCGGCCGGACTTGCGGCTCGCACGTCACCAGCAGGATCTGCTCTCTTACCAGCAACCGCTCCTGCTCCGCAGCCGCTGGGCGGATATCTCGGCCGGCATGAATGTGGAACGGGAGTTTGATGGGAGCGTTAATACCGGCCCTGAACTGGAATTCGGCCTTCCACTGTTCGACCGGGGGCAGGCCCGCATGGCAAGGTTGAAGTCAGAAACATCAGCGGCACACGCGCAGGAGGCATACCTGCTGCACATGATCGAACACGATATCGCCCGCGCACTGCGCCAGCTGGATAACGCGCAGCAAGCATACCAACAGGTGACTGCGATGCAGCAAACCGCCGAGAAACAGTTGAACGAAAGCCAGCGGGAGGTGAATTTCATGCTTGCCAGCCCGTTCGATCTGCTAACGCTAAAGCAGCAGCAACTCCTTCTGGAGACAGAACGCGTCGCGGTGCTTAAACAGTATTGGCAGGCGCGCACATCCCTCGCCCTGGCTACGGGCAAAAACATCCCTATTCCTGAACAGCACGGTGTCACGCTTCGCGCGGAGCCGGATCTCGACCACGAGACACATCATCACGGAGCACATCACCATGATTAATCGACGCGATTTATTAGCAGGCAGTGCAGCGGGTTTACTGATGGGAAGCCTTGCCGGCGCGCGGGCAGCCGCCTCCACCGCGGATCACCACCATCATCATCAACATGACCATCAACCGAGCACGCCCCAGCACGAACAATTGTCGAGTGTTACTACCGCCAAAGCGGGAGTAACAGCCCAGGGATACCGCCCCATCATTACCCCCAATGGGCGAACCTTGCCTTACCGCTTAAACGGCAACATCAAGGAATTCCACTTGATTGCCGAAGAAGTGGAGCACGAATTTGCACCGGGAATGACAATTAAGGCCTGGGGCTACAATGGCAGCACGCCTGGCCCGACGCTGGAAGCCGTTGAAGGGGATCGGGTGCGGATTTATGTCACCAACAGGCTCCCGGAGCACACCAGTGTGCACTGGCACGGTATCCTGCTGCCGTGGGGAATGGACGGTATCAGCGGCCTGACCCAACCCCCGATCAAGCCCGGTGAAACGTTTATGTATGAGTTCACCCTGCAGCAACACGGCACCCATATGTACCATCCGCACGCGGACGAGATGGTGCAGATGGCGCTGGGCATGATGGGAATGTTCATCATCCATCCCCGGACGCCCACCCAACCGGCGGTGGATCGTGACTATGCCATCCTGCTGCATAACTGGGCGGTTCACCCCGGCACCTATCGTCCTGACCCTAGCGTCATGACCGAATTTGATCTGTGGACCATGAACAGCAAAGTCTTTCCCTACATCGACACTATGGTGGCGCAGACCGGCGAGCGTGTGCGCATCCGCGTGGGCAATCTGTCAATGTGGAATCATCCGATCCACCTTCACGGTGTGCAGTTCGATGTGACCGGTTCCGACGGCGGTCGCTGGCCCGAACACCAATGGCGTCGTGAGGTGACAGAAATCGTTGGAGTGGGTCAGACCCGCGATCTGGAATTTATTGCCGTGCCCGGTGACTGGGCGTTTCACTGCCATATGAGCCACCACACCATGAATGCCATGGGTCACGGTATTCCCAATATGATCGGCGTTAAGCAGCCCGAAGCTCTGTTAAAAAAAGTGCTGCCCGATTACATGCCCATGGGCGAGCACGGCATGGCGGAGCATCAGGTTCATACGGATATGGGTCATATGCCAGGGCCGGAAAATACGCTGCCGATGATGATGGGTGAAGGTCGTTACGGAAAGCTGGAAATGGGCGGTATGTTCACGCTGGTAAAAGTGCGCGATCAACTGACGGGCGATCCGGGCTGGTATTCACCCCCTGAAGGAACATTGGCACGCAAAGTAGATAATGTGCCGGACGATATTCCGGTATAACAAACGCGGGCGGCGCAATACCGGTACAGGGTAAGCGTCACCCACATGCAGGACCGATTAGGGTGAGGGCTAATCGATCCTGTTCGTCATCCGCTTCGCCGGTATCGGTGATAAATAGCCAATCAACAACATCAATCCGCCCACTACCATAAACGACACAATCCGGGCGAGTGTGCCGCTGTCATTAAGGTCTTTGGTAAACAGTTTCAGCAGCACACCAGCTAGCAGGCCGGCACCGGCAAGCCACCAGTACCGCTCCTGGGCACGCCGGGAAAGATTCATCAGAATCAGAGCACACACCGTCCATAAAATAGATAACGCCATCTGCACCACCGGCGAAGACCACAGCGATAAAAGCTCATAAGCCACCCCACCATAGTGATGAATAGCGCGGAGGAGCACGAGGTTAATCCAGACAAATCCGAACCCGGCTATCAGGCCATAGCGTATTTGGTGGGTGGCTTGAGCAAGATGGACCAGGTCGGCTTTGATCGCCAGGAGCAACAACCCGATTGCGCCCAGCTGCATGAGATCTATAGGATTTAAGAGGGGCACGTAACCAAAGGGAACCGCACCGGAGAAACGGCTCGCATCAATAAACCAGAGCAGCAATAACAATAATAAAGGGACAGGAACCACCGCGCGGTAATCATGGCGATGCAGGGTAAACGGCCAGATATTTTTCCCGGTCAGCTTAATCAGAGCTGCCAGCGGCAGCGCGAGACAGACAAACCACACCATCTTTTCTGCGGTACCTTGCCAGCCAAGATACGCCTGCCACCAGCCGGCCTCCCACAACACCAGGCACAATCCAAACCACGCGGTGGCAATGTGATAAATGCTGAGCAGATTGCGGCGTAAATCCGTTCTGCTCCGCCACAAAAAGCGATACTGCACCACAGCAAAAATCAACAGCGCCAACCACCCGAGTCCCTGTGCAGGATGCACTGCAGCAGCGTTCCATACAGACCAGGCATAATAAATTCCCGCCGCTACAGCCGTGAGTGGCAGCAACCAGAATCCGGTGCGGATCAGGGATTGCCATGGCAACAGACGACTGAGCCATAATGTTGCCAAGGTTGATAACGAGAAAAATATAACCAAGGCAGCGAAGCGACTCTGTGCACTGAGGTAAGCAGCTATTTCGGTTCCTCCGGCAATCAGCCACCAGCCCCAGCCAATCAACATGCCGATTAATTCCAGACATTTTTCATCGCGCGCTAACATCTCCTGATGGCGATATAACAGCCACGCGATAAACAGCGCAGAGACACTGAGCACGAACAGATTAATGAAATCTCCCGTGAGCAATGGCACGGTGCCGGTAGTCAACTCCCCTTTGAGCAACAACGCAATTGCCGCTGCAACATGCAGGATATAACCGGCAATCCGTGACAGCATTTGCCGCTGATGCAAGCCAATCCACACCAACCCGATAGCCTCCACTGCCCAGGCTGCCGATGTCCACGCCGCACCCAAGGCTAACGGAATAGCAAGCGTGGCAAAGCCAACCGCAAGCGCCGTAAATGAATCGATCAACAGTTGTTGTGTGGGTCGATGTTTTACCCAAAGCAATCGGGCAACAGCGGCATAGATCATTCCCAGCACCAGCGCACTGATAGCCATGCCATAGTGGGTGTGATGGAGCAGCTCAGCCTGCAGGCCAAACGCTATCAGCGGCAAACCAAAGATCAATGTACCGTCGACCAGACCGGTAAGTTTCGGCGGCTGCTTAAGTGAAAACAAAACGGAAAGCGATAAATACAGGAGGAAGAAAATCAACAAAAACGGCTGGGTAGACAGATACAATTCCGGTTCATACCGCAGTACGCCCCACACCACCGAAATGACAAAGGTAAAAATAAAACCAACCCAGTTCAACACGCGCCAGGTCTTAAACCAGGCTACCGCCAGAATGCCGAGGTTCAAAATCAGGTAAAAGGTAAACAGAGCAACATGGCTACCGGAACCATCGGAGGTAAGAATGGGCGCAAGAAAACCACCGGCTGTCGCCATCACCGCCAAGACCCGCGCATTCTGAACGACCGATAAAATCACCCCGAAAACCACGACGGCAAACATCACAGTAAAAGCGAAAGCTGCGGGCAGCAGCAGATAAATCCGGGCAGCGGCAAAGACGATGAGATACAGAGCTGCTACGCCGCCGCCCTGCAGCACCAGACCGTAACCACCGGCTCGTGCGCGGGTTCTCCACCCTACCACTATCAGCGCAAGCGCCACAGCTGCCACAGCCGCAAGACGCAGTTCGAGCGGTAGTAGCCCTTGGTTGGACGCGTATTTGACCAGGAAGCTCAAGCCGAAAAACATCACCACCATGCCAATCCGCACGATGACGTTGCCTTCGGTAAAAAAACGACGAATGACCCGGCTAAGCCTTTCAGCAACGTCCGGTTTGGCTGGCCCCATGGGCTGTTGCAACGCTGCAGCGGGGTTTTTGGTAGGCGGAATCGGACTGGCGGACGCAGAGACCGGCACTGACGCTGCCTTAACAGATTGGGGTGGTAACGTCGTAACGATTTCGGTTGGCGCGGGTGGTACTGGTGTGGCTTCAGCCAGCAGGTATTGATCAGCTACTGGTACTTGCGAAGCAGTGGGAGTCGGCGCCTGTTGTTTAAGTTGTGCAACTTCGCGCTCCAGTTGTTTATAGCGATCCGACAAGGTTTTCAGCTGCCCCGCGAGATAACCGATTACCCCACCGGCAAGCCATCCACCGTAGCCGAGACTGCCGGCGCCCAGCACGATACCTACCAGCGTCAGCAGAAGAGTGATGTTCATGAATGGCGTTCCTTTGGCGTAATTTGGTCGCGCGACATAACGGCGCAGCATAATTGGCCGCCTCGTCCTTGTCCACGAACATAGAACCCGTGTAAACCCACCCGCTGCCCTACCTCATGGAAGCTACAAACACCTATCTGATCAGCAGGTTTCTCACACGGCCTCGGTTCTCACACGGCTTCGATTCTCACAATGCCTCGATAGTCACCCGGACCTCAACACGATTAGGATCAATACGGGTAGCCAGACCGGTGATATCACCAAATAGTGGGGGTTGGGAATTACCACTCAATGAATAGGACAAGGTCAGATTGTCTTTCGCGCCGACCCACTCCATACCGGGGCGTAGATTACTGACCAGGGTCACACCTGCAACAGCGTCCTGCAGCACCCGAAACATATCAAAGGCCAGCTGTTTAGGTGAGGCGGTACCGGCTGAAGAGGCGGGTTGCGGAAACGGATAGGACTCCAGCACATCAAGGTCCGGCGCAGGAAACAAGCGCATCGTGAGGTGTTCTTCCACGGGCAACTCTTCCTCCACATGGGTCACCTCATCATTAATCGGCTGAGCAACCTTGGTGCTGTTCATCAGCATATCGTAGATTAAGGTGAGTTCGAATTCGTAGCCATGGCCATAAAAAGAGGGACGCAAACCGGTGATGGAAAGCTCTCGGATGTCACCCTCCCCCCGAGTGGTTTCCTGCAGATGGCTATAGTTATTCGAGCCAGGTGAGTCAATAGAAAGGGATTTACTG
This sequence comes from uncultured Cellvibrionaceae bacterium, assembly GCA_964448175.1. Classification (GTDB taxonomy): domain Bacteria; phylum Pseudomonadota; class Gammaproteobacteria; order Pseudomonadales; family Cellvibrionaceae; genus Cellvibrio. Next base: position 46,619 of record CAYUVQ010000001.1, read on the forward strand.
TAGCGGGCCTGCCCGCGCGGCGCCGGTTGCGCAACAAGCTTTTTCAGGTACACCGGCGAGCGGTTAAACGCCGCCACGAGTTCATCCGCGGAATTGGTTGAAGGTATCAGCTGCCCCAGATCAGGAGCGACCAAGACGTTCAGCATACGCTGCGCGTCCAGGTTAAATGCCCAGTATACAGAGGTTTCGGTACCACCTCCTGCCGCGCTCTGCTCGCGCAGTGCACCGCTTTGTTCAACCATAATCCGGATTTCCAGCGTGCCGGGACGCCACCCTTGCTTGAGGAGTTCGGCTTCCGCCGCATCAACCATGGCGGCAGACAGGGATACCTGTCCTGGGCGGGACGAGTTATCTGATGAAGGAGAACAGGCGGCTAAAAAGCAAATCACCCCACTAATTACTGACTTCAAGTCGCTTGCGCGCATGGGGTTCTTACTCCTGATAGCTCAATTTAATTCGCCGAGGTGGCAAGTTTAAATTGATCGCACTAATCATGCCCAGTACCAGTCAGCGAATTTACCTCCTATTTATCACGGTTATCGCGCAAAAATTTACCTAATATATCGCCAAAAACGATTTTAAACGCCACTGGAGGCAAGTTGTTCTCTTTCGCCTAGCACAGCCGGCGCCGGTGGATCTGTTAGAATGGCCGTCCCTTTTCCAATGCTTGAAATCCCATGCTTGCCTCACCCGCTCTTTATCCGGTTACCTACTACCCCGACAGCGCCCACTGGTACCGCACATTCCGGCACCTGCCAAGACCGATCTGGCTGGATAGCGGCCGCCCCCAAAGTGCCTATGGGCGCTACGATATCATCAGCGCCGGGCCGGTACGCTGGCTGGACACGACGGGAGAGGTCACTCGGATTTCTCACGCAGACGGGACATTTTTTGAGTCAACCGATGATCCATTCGAACTGCTGCAGGCTCAACTCCCAGCTCCGCTAATGTCATCCGAAGACCTTCCTTTTTGCGGCGGCGCCCTCGGTTACTTCGGCTACGATCTCGGCCGTCGTCTGGAACAGCTGCCCACGCAGGCCGTTCGAGATATTGAACTGCCGGACCTATGCGTTGGCATTTACCAGTGGGCAATTGTGCAGGATCACCAGCGTCAACAGGCGTGGCTGGTCCATCTTCCTGAAGCAGACGAGTTGGCAGAAATTAAACAACTGCTTAAGTTTCACGACTTAAACCAAAACCTTAAGAGTGGGAATTTTTCATTTAAAATCAATCAGTTCCAGAGTGAAGTTAATGCTATAAATTACGCCAAGTGTATTGAGCGTATACAGGAATATATCCGTGCCGGCGACTGTTACCAGGTCAATTTTGCCCAGCGCTTCAGCGCGGATTACGTCGGCGATCCTTTAGTTGCCTTTCTCGCCATGCGCGCCGCCCTGCCTTCACCGTTTTCCGGATTCATGGAGCTTCCCCAAGGCGCCATTCTGAGCCTGTCCCCAGAACGCTTTATTCGAGTGACTGCTGGCGGTAGCGTTGAGACCCAACCCATCAAAGGCACCATCGCCCGTGACATTGACCCGGCTACCGACGCAGCCAACGCCGCCACTCTGCTGGCCAGCCAGAAAGATCGTGCGGAAAACTTAATGATTGTAGATTTACTACGCAATGATCTGAGTAAGCACTGCACTCAGGTCCGGGTACCTGAACTATTCCGCTTGCAGAGCTTCGCCAACGTGCACCATCTGGTCAGCACCATCACCGCACAGATCCGGCCTGCAGTGACGGCTTTGCAGGTACTGCGGGACTGTTTTCCCGGTGGCAGCATCACCGGCGCACCCAAGATCCGCGCCATGGAGATAATTGACGAACTGGAGCCGGTAAGACGTTCAGCCTACTGCGGCAGCCTGGGTTATCTCAGCGCCGATGGGCAGATGGATACCAGTATCGCCATCCGCAGCTTGGTGTGCCACCAGGGTCGCATTCATTGCTGGGGCGGCGGTGGCATTACCGCCGACTCAGATGTAGAACGGGAGTTTCAGGAAAGCGTTACGAAAGTGCGGGTGCTGATGGAGACGCTGGAACAGCAATTCGCCACCCTTGACCACTAACCCGCCGCGCTTCATGCGGCTGTTTGCACCCACCATGAGGGAGACTGCTTATGTTGATTCAAAACCACCAGGCTGATCTGGAAACACCAACGGGCACCATGCGGGTATATGTTTATCGCCCGGTTCCTGACAGCGAAAAACCCGAACAACAATATCCGGCTATCCTGCTTTATTCGGAGATCTTTCAGCAGACCGGGCCAATCCGCCGCAGCGCGCAAATCATGGCGGGTCATGGTTTTGTAGTATTGGTTCCGGAGGTGTTCCATGAGTTGAACCCCCTCGGCACGGTATTGGGTTACGACGATGCAGGGCGCGATAAAGGTAATGCTGACAAAGTGGCAAAAACCCTTGAAGCTCATGATACTGACACGCAAGCCATGATCGATTACCTGCAAACCCTGCCCTACTGTTCCGGCAAAATCGGCGCGATGGGGTTCTGCCTGGGCGGCGGGCTGGCATATCGCGCCGCACTTAACCCCCAAATTCTTGCCACCAGTTGTTTTTACGCAACGGACATCCATTCAGGCTTAACGCCCTCGCAACCGGGTAACGAAAGCCTGACCCGCACCGGTGAAATTCGCGGGGAATTACAAATGATTTGGGGCAAACAAGATCCACACATTCCCGCAGAAGGACGCGCGCGCGTCTACAGCAATCTGGTCGAGAAAAACGTGAATTTCACTTGGCATGAATTTAACGGAGTACACGCATTTATGCGCGATGAAGGTGAACGTTACGATGCGGAGTTACAACTGCTCGGTTATCAGATGGCGATTGGCCTGTTCAGACGCCGCCTCTACTAAACAACAAGCCCCGCATGCCGGTGCATGCGGGGCAGTAATAACGATGCGGCAAATTAATTAGTGAGGACGGGTTCCATAGTAGGCATGGACATCCTGCACCCAGGATTGATCTGCCATATCTGGCCAATCATCTTTATCAAAACCAGGCGCACTTTTGAGACGGTCTTTTTCTACGTTCAAGATAAAGCGCTTATTGATAGTATCCAGCGTCAACGCGCTCCACGGCACCGCAAATAATTTTTCACCCAGACCAAGAAAAGAACCAAAGGACAATACCGCATAAGCCACCTGGCCGGATGACATGTCCAACATGATTTCTTTGATATCTCCCAGATCTTCATCCAGATGATTGTACACACCATTACCAATCAATGTATCTGCACCCATTAAGCGCGGACCAGGGCCGCGGCTGTCATGGCTTTTGTAAATGCCATAGGTATCACGAGTTTCGTAGTTCATTGTGGTTCTCCTGTGATGCATGAATAAATCCGTTCAACAAAATTGTTGCGCTCGCAGGTTATGACTCGCATCCGGGGTGGTCTGTTCGACGAAACACACTAAATTTTTAACAAAGAAAGCGCGCGCCAAGACCCGGTTTTTTAATCGCTTCGCATGAAAGTTACTTAAACGTTTCGCTGGCAATTTGCGTCGAATTCAGCTGCGCTAACACGCGATAAAAATTTGGATAAGAATTGCAGACGGGAGAATCAGAAACGATGAAAAGAATGATGGTAAGCGGAAAAAGGCGCCCACATTAAGGGCACCTTTGCAACAGCTCAAGCAGTTTTACCTACAGACTCAAGCTGCGATTGCTGGCTTTAATGAATTCCTTTTTGAGGTCTTCATAAGTATGCACGGCGGGAAACTGCGGAAATTGTTCGATAACATTCTGCGGTGCATGAAACAAAATACCCGCATCAGCTTCGGCCAGCATAGTGGTGTCATTGTATGAATCGCCCGCCGCGATAATGCGGTAGTAAAGCGTCTTTAATGCGAGCACAGACTGGCGCTTTGGATCGCGCTGACGCAAGGTATACCCAACCACGCGATCACGCTCATCAACATTCAAACGATGACACAGCAAGGTCGGAAAGCCTAATTGACGCATCAGCGGTTGAGAAAATTCGTAAAACGTATCTGAAAGAATGATTACCTGAAAACGCTCACGCAGCCAATCAACAAACTCTACCGCACCATCAAGTGGCTTGAGCGTCGCGATAACTTCCTGAATCTCTTTAAGGCCCAAGTTATTTTCTTCCAGGATGCGCAGACGCTGCTTCATCAGCACGTCGTAATCCGGGATGTCGCGGGTCGTGGCTTTGAGAGACTCAATGCCTGTTGCCTTAGCAAATTCAATCCATATTTCTGGAACCAATACACCCTCAAGATCAAGACATGCTATTTCCACATCAACCTCCAGCTAAGAATAAGTAACGGCAAACGCGCTGCGCACACCGGGCAAAAGTTGGCGGCAATCTACCCGTTTCTTTTGTCGAAAGCAAACACCGCTCCAACGGAAGAATTCCACGTGAAACATAGTCAATAAACGAATTACCATCAGCCACTTTAATTCCAACTGGCAACTAACCAAGGCAATCGCAATACATTGATTTTCCTATAGATTAATCTACATCTTGCGCTCTGCTTGTTTGGCATTCGCCATATCATGTGTATTTATTGTTCATATTGAACCTTAAACAAACATTGTTTCACGAGCACCGGATCGAGAAGGCTGGATAAAATAAGCAGATTCTGGGAGCCGATTAGGAAGTTAAACCGCCCTCTGGTATCCTTCGGCCCCCGTATCTTGGCTGATTAATTCACATAGCTGGAGAGTTAACAGCCATTAAACCTGCCGAGAAGTCCGTAAGAGAAACTATTATGGCCAGTGAACTGATCAATGTGGTCGATCTGGATGCCGAGATGCAAACCCAATCGCCCCGCAAGATTCTCAAACACGCCCTCACCCACTTCGACAATATCGCCATTTCCTTCAGTGGCGCTGAAGATGTGGTGCTGATTGATATGGCGGTCAGTATTAAGCCGGATGTACAGGTCTTCACCCTGGACACCGGTCGCCTGCACGCAGAAACCTATCGTTTCATTGAAAAAGTCCGTGAACATTACGGCATCAAAATCGACATTTTGTCACCGGACGGCGAAACGCTGCGTCGATTTGTGAGTGAGAAGGGTCTGTTCAGTTTCTATCAGGATGGCCACCAGGAGTGCTGCGGTATCCGTAAGATCGAGCCGCTGCGCCGCAAGTTGCATACGGTAGATGCCTGGATTACCGGCCAGCGCAAAGATCAGAGTCCAGGCACCCGTGCCGGTATTCCCGCTATTCAAAACGACACCACGTTTGCCCGCCCCGGCACGACCTTGACCAAATTTAACCCGTTGGCCAATTGGAGTTCCCAGGACGTGTGGGAATATATTCGCGGTAACAACCTGCCCTACAACGAGCTGCATGATCGCGGATTTATTTCAATTGGTTGCGAGCCGTGTACCAAGCCCGTCGGGCCGGGTCAGCATGAGCGCGAAGGTCGGTGGTGGTGGGAGGAATCAACGAAAAAAGAATGTGGTCTCCACGGCGAGAACATCAAGAAATAATGACAAGGCCGGATTGATATTCAATCCGGCCTTGTTTTATCAGGACCGGCCGTAACTGTCTTCGTAGCGAATGACATCGTCGTCCTGCAGATACGGACCGGATTGAACCTCCACAATCTCCAGCGGAATTTTGCCAGGATTGCTCAAGCGGTGCTGCGTACCGATAGGGATAAACGTGGATTCATTTTCAGAGAGCAACGTTACCTCATCACCCTTCTGTACCAAGGCAGTTCCTTTCACCACAATCCAGTGTTCGGCGCGGTGATGATGAAGCTGTAGCGACAGGCTCGCACCTGGTTTAACACGAATGCGGTTGACCTGGTAACGCTCGCCCGTATCAATAGCGTCATAACAACCCCAGGGACGGTATATCTCCCGGTGCTGCAAATGTTCACTGCGCTTTTGCTGAACGATGTGCGCAATCACAGCTTTTACCTGCTGCGCCTGTGACTTATCCGCAACCAGTACCGCGTCGGGTGTATTGATAATCATCAGGTTCTTAACCCCGACGGTCGCTACCAGCTTATCCTGGGAGAACACCAGGGTGTCGCTTGAGCCGATATCAATAGTGTCTCCGATAAAACTGTTATTGGCTTCATCTTTGTCGGAGAGATCAGAGAAGGATTTCCAATCGCCCACATCACTCCAGCCAGCATCCAATGGCACACATACCACCTTCTGGCTTTTCTCCATCAACGCATAATCGATGGAAATATTCGGCGCCGTGGCGAAGGCGTCACGATCAATACGAATAAAATCCAGATCATGAACAGCCAGGGTTCTGGCCTGTTCGGCAGCGACAACAACCTCGGGACTATAATGCTCCATCTCGCTCAGGAACACCTCGGTATTGAAGACGAACATACCACTGTTCCAGTAGTAGCAGCCCGCCGCAAGATACTGCTCCGCGGTGGCCAGATCCGGCTTCTCGACGAACTGCTCAACCGGAAAATAATAACCCCCATCAGTACCTTTACCGGTCTCGGTTTTGATATAGCCGTAGCCAGTTTCCGGATGTGTCGGTTGTACACCGAAGGTAGCGATACGCCCTTCAGCTGCAGCTTCAACCGCCAGATTGACCACCCGCTGAAATTCATTCACGTCACGGATCATGTGATCCGCCGCCAGCACCAGCAAGGTGGGATTGGCTTCCATGGTACGCGCCTGCAAGGCAGCGAGCGCAATGGCCGGTGCGGTGTTGCGTGCGACCGGCTCAAGAATAATGACGGCATCGCGCTGACCAATCTCCTGCAACTGCTCAGCCACCATAAAACGGTGTTCTTCGTTACAGACCACAATGGGGGGTGCAACATCCGGTAAGCCGGTAAGACGCAGCAGGGTTTGTTGAAGCATGGTTTTGTCCCCAAACAGCTTCAGCAGTTGTTTAGGGTAATGCTGTCGGGAAAGAGGCCACAGACGTGTGCCGGAGCCTCCAGCCATGATGACGGGGATTATCAAGTGAACTCTCCACTGGTGTGTTAAATGAAGTGAGCCGCCACCTGAGGCTATTCCTGAACGTCAGGCGGCGGTGATATGACAAAAACTAGCAGTAACGCTGACGGATAAATTCTTGAAATTCTTTGCCAATGGCTTCGTGGCGCTCACCATAAATCACATTAGCCATCATGTAGCCTATCTTGGTACCGCAGTCGTGGCTGCGCCCGATGAGCTGATAGGCTTCCATGGTTTCCTGCTCCAGCAACTCATCCATTGCGTCCGTCAGCTGGATCTCACCGCCAGCGCCCGGCAGGGTTTTGGCCAGCAGCTCCCAGGTCTTTTTCGACAGTACATAACGACCCACGATAGCCATATCCGACGGCGCTTCGTCAACCGGCGGTTTCTCAACCATCGCTTTAATAGCCGCACATTCGCCCGGTGCTACCTCAACACCGGCGCAATCGACTACACCGTATTTATCAATCTGATCGCGGGGAACACGCTCAACCAGAACCTGGCTGTGACCAGTTTCGTTGAATCGCTTGGTCATACCGGCCAGGTTATCCTGCCGCAGATTGCATTCGGCCCGATCAATTAACACGTCGGGCAGGAGCACCGCAAACGGCTCATCACCTACGACGGGACGAGCACACAGAATGGCGTGACCCAGTCCGCGCGCTTCTGCCTGACGCACGGAAATCACGGTCAGACCGGGGGGAGTAATAGAGCGAATTTCCTGCAACAGGGAGCGCTTTAAACGCGCTTCCAACTGCGCTTCCAATTCAAAACTGGTGTCAAAATGGTTTTCGATGGCATTTTTACTGGCATGAGTTACGAGGACGATTTCCTTAATCCCCGCCGCTGCAGCCTCTTCAATCACATATTGAATCAGCGGTTTATCAACCACCGGCAACATTTCTTTAGGAATTGCCTTGGTCGCTGGCAACATACGAGTCCCGAGGCCCGCAACTGGGATTACCGCTTTTTTGATCTGCATTCAAAACTCCTTGGTTTTTTAACTGTGGCTATCTCTCACACGAACATGTCGGTGCGTAGCAATTATGCGAGCAATGCCAGGACTTCGTCTGTCTTGCGCTTAACCAACTCCGCGTCACCGCGACTCTCAACGTTCAATCGCACCACAGGTTCCGTGTTGGACATACGCAGATTAAATCGCCAATCATCAAACTCAAGGCTGATGCCATCAGTACGGTCCACTGATTTCGGCTGATCGCCATAATGAGCGAGTACCCGCTCGATAGCCTCTTTGGGATTTTCTACATGGCTGTTAATTTCACCGGGCGATGGAAAGCGCGCGATACAATCTTCCAGCATGGAAGACAGCGATTGCTTTTTACGGCACAGGAGTTCTGCCACCAACAGCCAGGGAATCATGCCACTGTCGCAATAATAGAAATCGCGGAAGTAATGATGCGCACTCATTTCGCCACCGTAGATGGCATCTTCTTCGCGCATGCGCTCTTTGATAAATGAGTGACCGGTTTTGGATTGAATGGCCTTGCCACCATTGCGCTGGGCGATATCAATGGTGTTCCACACCAGACGTGGATCGTGAATCACTTTCTCACCGGGGCTCTTTATCAAAAAGGCTTCCGCAAGCAATCCTACAATGTAATACCCTTCAGTAAATTGACCTTTTTCATCAAACAGAAAGCAACGGTCAAAATCTCCATCCCATGCAATACCCATGTCTGCACCGTGCTTCAACACAGCTTCACTGGTGACTGGCCGATTTTCCGGTAATAAGGGGTTGGGGATACCGTTGGGGAAATTGCCGTCCGGCTCGTGGTTGATCTTGATGAACTCGAAAGGCAGGTATTTTTCAATTGCATCAATCACATGACCTGCCGCGCCATTGCCCGCATTGACGACAAGCTTCAGAGGTTTTAATTGAGTGGTATCGATATAGGTCAGCAAATGCTGAATGTATGCATCAAGGGTGCTCTTCTGACGGTAATCACCACGTCTGGTCGGATCAACTGCGGCAAAGTCATTAGCTTCTGCCAAACGCTTAATATCATTCAAGCCGGTGTCATTACTGATGGGTCGTGAATTCGCGCGCACCATCTTCATGCCGTTGTAATCGATGGGGTTATGGCTGGCCGTAATGACGATGCCCCCATCTACCTCGAGGTGGCTGGTGGCAAAATAAATTTCTTCGGTACCACACATACCGATGTCGATAACATCCACACCTTCATCGCGCAGGCCATTGCTTAAGGCCTGCTTGAGCGTATTACTGGTCAAGCGCACATCACCGCCAACCACAACAGTTTTGGGACGTAAAAAAACCGCGTATGCGCGGCCAATGCGATAGACGATATCCTCGTTTAACTCTTCTCCCAGTTTTCCGCGAATGTCGTAAGCTTTAAAGCATGTTAATGTCATGTCGATTTTTCCATTCTTACACTGAAACAGTCCATCGGCAGAATTCATGCCGACACTATAAATCTGCGGAGCAACATAGCTGCGCATTCTTACCGTTTGTTGACATCAGTCAATTCACATACTGACGCAGACTTTTATTGCTGCTGAATGCCCTTCACCAAACTCAGCATAGCTTCCAATACTTCTTGAATTGTCATCTGTGTGCTATCCAACAATACCGCATCAGGCGCCGGTTTTAATGGCGAAACTGTGCGGTTGCTATCACGTTCATCACGTTCCTGGATATCTTTTATCAGTTCATCCAAATCAACTTCTTCGCCTTTTTCGATGAGTTGTTTGTAGCGTCGCTGCGCGCGCGCCTCGGCGCTCGCCGTTAAAAATATTTTGAGATCTGCTTCAGGAAAAACAGTAGTGCCCATATCGCGACCGTCCGCTACCAGTCCCGGCAGCTGGCGAAAATCCCGCTGGCGTTTAAGCAACGCTTTGCGCACACCAGGATACGCCGCGACGATTGAGGCATTCATGCTGATAATTTCACTGCGGATAGCATTGGTAACATCTTCTCCCTTCAACAGTATGCGCGTGTTCTCCGCCGCAGTATCAAAACGCACATCAAGTTGGGCAGTCACATTCTCCATCGCTTGTTGATTATTAATATCGACCTGCTGATTGAGCGCTGCCAGTGCAACCAAACGATAAAGTGCTCCACTATCGAGCAAATGAAAGCCAATTTTTTTAGCGAGAAGCTGACACAAGGTTCCTTTACCGGAACCGCTGGGACCATCCACCGTAATGACTGTAGGTGTGTGATTATTAGTCAAACCAGATTCCTTACACCCGATTAAAATCGCGCGGGCATTTAAATTAAATAGTCAATGAACGATTAATCGATTCACATACAGCAACAGGGTCATCCGCCTGGGTAATAGGACGCCCGATAACGAGGTAGCTGCTGCCCGCCTGCACGGCATCTACCGGGGTAAGCGTGCGTCGTTGATCATCTTGGGGCGAATCCGCCAAACGAATACCGGGAGTGACCAGGCAGAAGTTCTGCCCAAGTAAACTACGCAAATCCCGTGCCTCCTGTGCCGAACACACAATACCATCCAGTCCGCATTTTTGGGTTAACTGCGCCAGGCGTACGACCTGTTGCTGCGTGGACGCGTGAATACCCACCGCCTGCAGATCTGCATCCTCAAGACTGGTCAATACCGTCACAGCAATCAGCAATGGTCGTTTGCCAGGAACTTGCTCCAGGATTTCTCGGGCTGCGCCCATCATACGCTCGCCACCGGCGGCGTGCACATTAACCATCCAGACCCCAAGATTAGCGGCAGCTTTTACAGCTTTGGCCGTGGTATTAGGGATGTCGTGAAATTTCAGGTCAAGGAAGACTTCGAAGCCCAAGGTCATCAGCTGTTCAACAACCTTAGGGCCAGCGCTGGTGAAAAGCTCTTTACCGATTTTGAGCCGGCAATCCTGAGGGGATAAACGCCGGGCCAAAGCCAGGCAATCATTCGTATTATCAAAGTCCATTGCGACAATTATTCGCGGCCCCTGCACTGCTATCATCACCACCTCACCTTTCTTCAGCTGTAAAAAAAGCCCGATCCTTGCGGAGTCGGGCCGTCATTAAAGCAAATCCTGGGGTTTTTCGCAGCAACTTCGCTGCCGGATGGTTATTCGATTCGAAGATTGTTGCGATTGTCATCCAGAATCGCCACGCCAATGCCTTTGACTTCCAGTAACTGCTCTACTGAACCAAACGCACCATTGGCTTCGCGCCATGCGATGATAGCTTCTGCTTTCTTAATACCAACACCTTTGAGCGTGGTTAAGGCTTCAGTATCCGCCGTATTGAGATTCACAGCCTGTTGAACCTGAGAAACTTTCTGTTCCGCTGGAACGGATTTATTTTCTACAGCCAGGGCGAAGGAGGAGGAAAAGAAAACAAGAGCAGCAGCAAAAATGCACGAGATAGCTTTCATAGGAAAAGTCCTTTTCTGTTAATAGATAAATTTCACAAGCGCATCGGATTCCATATGCGGCGCGTAGATTATAAAGCGAAGCGGGGTGTGACCAGAGGAGATGACTGAAAGTGCTGTAAGAAATATCTCACAAGTCTAGGCGTTATCGCCACTGTAACCTGCCGACAGTGGCGATAACCTGGCAGGGATCAACGCAATAATTTGCTTAGATCACGAGCATCCCAGTGAGGGAAATGCTTACGAATCAAGGCATTTAACTCCAGTTCAAAGTCACTGTAGTTAACTGCAGCTACGGCTGTTGCTTCCAGACGATCAATGACCATACCCGCACCTACGGTAAGGTTGGTTAGACGGTCAATTACAATAAAAGCACCCGTAGCGCGATTCGCGCGGTATTGATCAACAACAACCGATTGATTAAGTGAAACGTCTACCACCGCGATGTCATTCAGTTGCAGGCTATCCACATGGGTATGCTCCTGCGTGTTCACATCGACACGGTAATCTATCTTTTCAATGCTGCCACTAACCACTTTACTGGCAAACTTGAACAGGTATTCGGTGTGTGTGCGGCAGACTTTTTCATTCATCCACACCACATGCGCTTTAAGGTGATTGGTTTCCGGTACCTCATCCTTCGCCAGCACAATCATGTCACCGCGGCTGATATCAATTTCATCTTCCAGCGTCAGCGTGACTGCCTGACCAACAAATGCCTCTGGCAGATCACCGTCATAGGTCACAATTGCTTTGACTTTACTGGTTTTTTCTGACGGTAGCACTTTGATTTCATCACCAACACGCACCACACCCGCAGCCACGTTACCGCAGAAGCCACGGAAGTTCAGATTGGGACGATTGACGAATTGCACAGGGAAGCGGAAATTATCGAAATCTTTATCGGCGTCAACCGGTACGCTTTCCAGAATTTCCATCAAGGTCTGGCCTTGATACCACGGAGATTTTTCAGACCGATTAACGACGTTGTCGCCTTCAAGAGCAGAAATAGGTACAAAACTTATTCCGTTCATATCCAGCTTTTTCGCAAACGCCAGATAATCGCTTTTAATTTTTTCAAATACCGATTCACTGAAATCCAACAAGTCCATCTTGTTGATGGCAACAACGATGTGACGGATACCCAATAAAGAGGCAATGTAGCTGTGACGACGGGTTTGCGTCATCACGCCATGGCGTGCATCAATCAGGATGATGGCGAGATCACAGGTGGAAGCACCAGTAGCCATGTTGCGTGTGTACTGCTCATGGCCGGGGGTGTCAGCAATAATAAATTTACGTTTTGCGGTAGAGAAATAACGATAAGCAACATCGATGGTGATGCCCTGCTCGCGCTCAGCCTGCAGGCCATCTACCAATAGTGCCAAATCAATTTTTTCCCCGGTAGTGCCGTGTTTGGTGCTGTCGGAACGCACTGCCTCTAGCTGGTCTTCATAGATCATCTTGGAGTCGTGCAGCAAACGGCCGATCAAGGTACTTTTACCGTCATCCACGCTGCCGCAGGTCAAGAAGCGCAGCAGTTCTTTTCGTTCATGTTGCGCAAGGTATGCGTCGATGTCAGTTGCAATTAAATCTGATTGGTGTGACATAGTCAGTCTCTGATTGCTAGTTGTGAGTAACTAGTAATGGTTTATTTCTGGTTGATCCCACAGATAAATCTGGGTGTCTGCGCCGGTTTTTATTGACCGGCGATTCACCACGCGACTAGAAGTAGCCTTCCTGTTTTTTCTTTTCCATCGACCCGGAACTGTCGTGGTCGATGACGCGCCCCTGGCGCTCGGATGTAGTAGTCAGCAGCATTTCCTGAATAATTTCCGGCAACGTTGCCGCTTCAGATTCCACGGCGCCCGTCAGGGGGTAACAACCCAGGGTGCGGAAGCGAACCATTTTTTCTTCCACTTTATCGTCAGGGCCGATGGGCATGCGGTCATCGTCCACCATAATCAAGGTACCATCGCGCTTCACAACCGGACGCTTGGCCGCGTAGTACAGCGGAACAATCGGAATATTTTCCAAGTGGATGTATTGCCAGATATCCAGCTCGGTCCAGTTGGACAAAGGAAACACACGGATGCTTTCGCCCTTGTCGACCCGACCGTTATAAATATCCCATAGTTCGGGGCGCTGATTTTTTGGGTCCCAGCGGTGGTTCTTATCCCGGAAGGAATATACCCGTTCCTTTGCACGGGACTTTTCTTCGTCACGACGGGCACCACCGAATGCCGCATCGAAACCATACTTGCTCAACGCCTGCTTCAGGCTCTGAGTTTTCATGATGTCTGTGTGTTTGGCGCTGCCATGCACGAACGGACTAATGCCCATATCAACGCCTTCCTGATTGATATGCACAATCAGATCCCAACCCAACTCTTTCACACGCTGATCGCGAAATTCAATCATTTCGCGGAATTTCCAGGTGGTGTCAACATGCATCAACGGGAACGGGGGTTTACCGGGATGAAAAGCTTTCATGGTCAGATGCATCATTACCGCTGAGTCTTTACCCACGGAATAGAGCATAACGGGCTTATCAAACTCGGCCGCTACTTCACGAATGATGTGGATGCTTTCCGCTTCCAGTTGTTTTAAGTGAGTCAGGTTGTAGTTGGACATTAACGACTACCAAATAAAAAGTGATGACTGAACGGCAGCGATCTCGCTGGGCGCGAATTATAGATAACCCTCTGCCAATTGCTAATGATTAATTACTTCTATGCTTATTCCAGATCATCCTTTTGCTGATGATCGAGGTTGGACTTTTCAGCCACAAGACGAGTGAAGTGATCGCGCGCGGTTTTGGCTCGGGTAAAAACCTCTAGCAGGTATTCGCTGTTTTCCTGCTCGATGCCGGTACGCAGACGCATCAGGTTGTCGACAAACAGATCCAACGCATGCAAGACACTGGTTTTATTCGCGCGCATGATGTCGTGCCACATCACCGGATCACTGGATGCAATCCGGGTGAAGTCACGGAAACCACCGGCGGCGTAGCGAAAGATATTGGGGTTGCCGATATCCTGCGCGAGTGTATCCACCAGCGAATAAGCGATTGCATGGGGCAGATGACTCGTTGCCGCCAGTACCTCATCGTGCTCCGCTACCGACATACTCAACACCTCGGCACCAACGGCCCGCCACATCTCGGTCACAAGCGCGAGATGCGCGGGATCGGTATTCTCCAGCGGGGTTAGAATTACTCGATGCTTCTCATATAAATCGGGATTAGCGGCTGTAACGCCGCTTTTCTCTGACCCTGCGATAGGATGGCCCAGGACCAGTTGCGGGGGCACGCCGCCGTAAACCGTTTCGGCCGCCTGCTGGACACTGCCTTTGACGCTGGCCCCATCAGTAATAGTCACCAGCGGTGATACTGTGTCTTTAATTGTTTCCAGCACCCTGGCCACAGAGAGCGTGGGAACTGCAATAAAAATAACATCCCCTGCCCCTAGCTCCCCCGCCACCTCGCCCAGGTCGACGTAGGCGCGATCAACAACTCCCAGCGCTACAGCCTCTGCACAAACAGATTGCCGGCGCGCGATGCCAATAACCTCCCGGCAATAACCGCGCGCTTTTAGGCCCGTTGCCAGACTGCCGCCAATCAGGCCGATGCCGATGACGACGAGTCGGTTTATACCTTGCCAGTCCGGGGTGGATGTAACACTCATGACAGATTTACAGAACCGCTTTGGGATAGGAGCCCAGCAATTTCAAATCCGCAGCGCGTTGCGCTACTTCTTTAAGAACTTTGCTGACCAGGGGGTCGTCAACATGCCCGACAAAATCGATGAAAAACACATAGGTCCAGGCACCGGTGCGTGAAGGACGGGTTTCTACGCGGGTGAGATCAATGTTGTGTCGATGGAAGGGCTCGAGCAGATTGTGCAGCGCGCCCGGCTCATTACGCATGGCAACGACGACGGAGGTTTTATCAACGCCACTGGCGGGAACCACCTGAGTACCGATGATAAGAAAGCGCGTGGAGTTATCCGGTTGATCCTCTATTTTTTCGGCCAGTACCTTCAAGCCGTACAATTCGGCCGCCATGCTGCCGGCAATAGCGGCGGCATTCCATTCGCCCTTCAAACGCTTGGCCGCCTCGGCGTTGCTATTCACGGCAATGCGTTCCGCCTTCGGATAATGAGCATCCAGCCATTTACGACACTGGGCCAGCGACTGGGAGTGCGAATAAATGCGACTGATACTGGCTACATTCGTCACATCTGAAACAAGCAGATTGTGGTGAATGCGTAACTCTACTTCACCACAGATCTTCAGGTTGGATCCCATAAAGTTATCGAGCGTGTGATTAACCACCCCTTCGGTGGAATTCTCTACGGGAACGACGCCATAGTTGACCGCCCCGGCCTCCACTTCACGAAAGACTTCATCAATCGCAGAAAATGGCAGCGCGACGGCAGAATGTCCAAAATGCTTCAACGCAGCTTGCTGGGTGAAGGTGCCCTCCGGCCCCAGATAAGCTACTTTGATAGGGTTTTCCAGTGCGAGGCAGGCCGACATAATCTCGCGAAACAGGCGCGCCATCTCTTCGTTACTTAATGGGCCGGTGTTGCGCTCCATTGCCTTGCGCAAAACCTGCGCTTCACGCTCAGGACGATAAAAGAGAACCTGAGCTTCAGGTGGTAACGTGGCCTTTTTTACTTCGGCCACCTCTTGTGCGCACTTTGCCCGGGCAGAGATCAGGCGACCGATCTCATCATCAATCGCATCAATTTCATTGCGCAAAGCGAGCAGCTTTTGCTCTTCGGTCTGTTCTGCTGACATGATTAACTACAGCGTGTTGAAGTGAAAAGGTGGATAAATAAGAACGCAGCCCGGTTGGTACGGGCTGCGCTGGTTTTATTCATCGTTATCCGGTGACTCTACTGCATTGTCATCGGCCGGTGCATCATCTGGCAGATCTTCATCACCTGATGACTCGGCGGTAGCCGGTGCCCGATTGGCGCTTTCGTCGGCACTTTCTTCGATGCGCTCAAGACCCTGCATACGCTCACCGGTTTTAAGTTTGATCAGCCTTACACCTTGTGTGTTACGGCTCAACAGAGATACTTCGTCAACCCGTGTGCGCACCATGGTGCCCTGATCCGAGATCAACATGATCTCTTCACCATCAAACACCTGGACTGCACCAACCAGCTGGCCATTACGCTCGGTGGTTTGCATACCGATCACGCCTTGCGAGCCACGACCCTTGGCGGGGAACTCACTAACATCGGTACGCTTACCATAACCGTGCTCACTGACCGTCAGCACCTGGCCGTTTTCCATCGGAATAACCATACCGATCACCCGCTGACCTTCCGCCAGTCGGATACCGCGTACACCACGGGATGTACGCCCCATTGCCCGCACCTGTTCTTCACGGAAGCGCGCCGCTTTGCCGCTGGTGGAGAACAAAATCACATCGCAGGAGCCGTTGGTAATGGCTGTGCCGACCAGGGTATCGCCCTCATCCAGCTCAATCGCACGCAGACCGACACTGCGTGGGCGCGAGAATTGTGTCAGCGCGGTTTTCTTCACAGTACCGTTAGCAGTCGCCATAAAGATAAAGTGATCGTCATCATAGGTTTTCACCGGAAGGATCGAGGTAATACGTTCCCCCTCTTCCAAAGGCAGCAGGTTCACTACCGGGCGGCCACGGGATTGACGCCCCGCTACCGGGATCATATATACCTTGAGCCAATACACCTTACCGGCGTTGGTGAAACACAGGATGGTGTCGTGCGTGCTGGCGATCAACAAATGTTCGACGAAGTCTTCATCTTTGACCGCCGTTGCGGATTTGCCCATACCGCCGCGACGCTGCGCCTGATAATCATCCAGCGGCTGGCTCTTGGCGTAGCCACCATGAGAGATGGTTACCACGCGATCTTCTTCATTAATCAGGTCTTCAGTGGTCAAATCCAGCGTGGAGGCAACAATTTCAGTACGGCGCGCATCACCATAATCCACAATCACCTGCTCGAGTTCTTCGCGGATGACTTCCATCAAACGCACGGCATTGCCGAGAATTTCCAGATAGCCCGCAATCTGCACGAGCTTTTCATCGTACTCGGCCAGCAGCTTGTCGTGCTCCATTCCCGTCAGACGATGCAGACGCAACTCAAGAATCGCCTGAGCCTGTGCAGCGGACAGATAATATTTTCCGTCACGCACACCAAATTCATCGCCCAGATCTTCAGGGCGGCAGGCATCTTCACCCGCACGCTCAAGGAAAGGAGCCATTTCACGCGCATCCCAGCCACGCGCCATCAGGCCATCTTTCGCTTCAGCCGGACTGGGCGAGCGTTTGATCAACTCAATGACTTCATCAATATTTGCGATGGCCACGGCCAGGCCTTCGAGGATATGGCCGCGTTCACGGGCTTTGCGCAGAAGATAGACCGTCCTGCGAGTGACAACTTCGCGGCGGTGACGAATGAACGCGTCAATCAAATCCCATAAGTTGAGAATCTTGGGCTGACCATCATCCAAGGCCACCATGTTGATACCAAACACGTTCTGCAACTGTGTCTGGGCGTAGAGATTGTTCAGCAGAACTTCGGCCGACTCGGTCCGTTTGACCTCAATCACTATTCGCAAACCATCTTTGTCTGACTCGTCGCGCAGCTCACTGATACCTTCGATTTTCTTTTCCTTCACCAGCTCAGCGATACGTTCAATCAAACGCGCTTTATTCAGCTGATAAGGAATTTCGGTAACGATGATGGTCTCACGGCCAGTTTTTTCATCAACTTCGATGTCGGCCTTGGCCCGGACATAAATACGGCCCCGGCCGGTGCGATACGCTTCTACAATACCCGCACGACCATTGATGATCGCCCCGGTGGGGAAATCGGGACCGGGAATGTATTCCATCAGTTCGTCAACGGTAATGTCGGGATTATCGATCATCGCCAAACAACCTTGAACGACTTCCTTGAGGTTGTGGGGCGGGATGTTGGTCGCCATACCCACGGCAATACCGGAAGAACCATTGACCAACAGGTTGGGAATACGGGTGGGCAGAACCACTGGAATCTGTTCGGAGCCGTCATAGTTTGGCGCGAAGTCGACGGTTTCTTTATCGAGGTCCGCGAGAAGATCATGGGCCACTTTGGCCATGCGGATTTCGGTATAACGCATCGCCGCAGCGCTGTCACCGTCGATAGAACCGAAGTTTCCCTGCCCGTCAACGAGCATGTAGCGCAGCGAAAAAGGCTGAGCCATACGCACGATAGTGTCATAGACCGCTGAATCACCGTGGGGGTGATATTTACCGATCACGTCACCTACAACACGTGCTGACTTCTTGTAAGGCTTGTTCCAATCGTTGTTCAACTCGCTCATGGCAAAGAGCACACGGCGATGCACGGGCTTTAGGCCATCGCGTACATCCGGCAAGGCGCGACCAACGATAACGCTCATGGCGTAGTCGAGATAGGACTGCTTGAGCTCGTCTTCAATATTGACGGGTAAAACTTCTTTTGCAAATTCGCCCATGGGTTACAGCATTCCTTATTATGGTGACTGCTTGGGGTTAAACGATCATTAACGCATCGCTGGCGCCTATCCAACCCACTTTTAACGACACACCTAACGGCTTTGTTAAAAACGGGTTTGGCTGCCACAGAAAGGCGGGAATACTACCACAAAATCAACCCGGTAGGCATTTATTAGGCCACTTCGTCAGGCGGTGAGTTGTTCGCTGCGGCCCCTCCAAGTGGCCAACGGCGGGTGGATGACGGGTCACTGCTCATCCAGGCGCTTTGGGTTATACTGCCCGGCTTTCAAACTCGGGAAGGTTTAGCTCAGGAATGACTATGTCCGCACCAGAACGTATCCGTTTATTGATCAAAGCGCGGTGGATTGTCCCGGTTGTACCGGAGAATCGCGTGCTCGAAAACTGCGCCCTGGCAATCCATAACGGCGCCATTGTGGCCATTGTTCCCCAGGATGAAGCGGACAAACGCTTTAATGCCGAACAGACGATCAATCTCACCAACCATCTGGTAATTCCTGGCCTGGTCAACGCCCACGGCCACGCTGCTATGAGCCTGCTGCGCGGGTTCGCGGACGATCAGCCGCTGCGCGACTGGCTGAATAAACATATCTGGCCGACCGAGGATAAATGGGTCAGCGAGGAGTTCGTGCGTGATGGAACCGAGCTGGCCATGGCGGAAATGATTAAAAGCGGCACCACCTGCTTCGCCGACATGTATTTTTATCCTGAACAGGCTGCCCATGTCGCCCAACAGGCCCACATGCGCGCCCAGATCGCTTTTCCGATCTTTGATTTTCCCTCCGCCTGGGGCCAGGGGCCAGAAGACTATTTTGCGAAAGGCCTCGCGTTACATGATGACTTCCGCTCAAGCCATCTGGTAAATGTGGGTTTCGGTCCGCATGCGCCTTATACCGTTTCGGACGATGTGTTAGAGAAGGTCGCCGTACTGGCCCAGGAAATGGACGCGCCGATTCACATTCACCTCCACGAAACCCGCTTTGAAGTAGAAGAATCACTTAAGAAGCACCTGAAGCGCCCCGCGCAACGGCTTATGGATCTGGGTGTGCTCTCGCCACTTACGCAGTGCGTACACATGACCCAGGTAGATGACAGCGATATTGATTTGTTGGTTGAAAGTGGCGCCCATGTCGTCCACTGCCCCGAATCCAACCTGAAGCTGGCCAGTGGGTTCTGTCCGGTGAAAAAACTGTGGGATGCTGGAGTTAACGTAGCGCTGGGTACCGATGGCGCCGCCAGCAACAACGACCTGAATATCTTGTCTGAACTCAAAACCGCCGCCCTTTTGGCCAAAGCAGTTGCAGATGATGCCTCTGCGCTGGATGCACACCAGGCATTGCGCATGGCGACTATTAATGGCGCCAGAGCGCTGGGATTGGAAGAGCGCATTGGCAGTCTGGAGGTCGGCAAGGCAGCCGATATTGCGGCCATTGATTTGGGTGAGCTGGAGGCCCAACCTTTATATAATCCGGTTTCCCACCTGGTTTATACCGGATGCAGTCATCGCGTCAGCCACGTGTGGGTCGGTGGCCGTGCGCTGATGCTTAGCCGCCAGTTGCAGACACTCAACGAGCGAGAGCTTATCGGCAAAGCCCGGTGGTGGCGTCAGCAGATATCCAAGTAGTCGAGAACCCTCATCACCCGGAATCATCCACTCAGCGACCAAACGAGATTTATCCATGAGCAATGTAGACGCCGCCGAAATCGCGAAATTTGAAGCGCTCGCCAGCCGCTGGTGGGATAGGAACAGCGAATTCAAACCACTGCACGACATCAACCCACTGCGCGCTAATTATATTGACCAACGCTCCCCGGTCGCCCAGCGCAAACTTCTGGACGTAGGTTGTGGTGGCGGCATTCTCGCCGAAGCCATGGCTCAGCGGGGCGCCGAGGTGACGGGCATTGATCTTGGCGAAGCGCCTCTGTCGGTGGCTCGCTTACATGCTTTGGAGAGTGGCGTTAAAGTGGAGTACCGCAAAATTTCCGCTGAAGCGCTGGCCGTAGAAGCTGCAGGCCAGTTTGATATCGTCACCTGTCTTGAAATGCTCGAACATGTACCTGATCCAGGCTCCATCGTCAGTGCTTGCGCGCAATTGGTGAAACCCGGTGGCGATGTTTATTTCTCGACCATCAACCGCAATCCAAAAGCTTATGCTTTTGCCATCCTTGGGGCTGAGTATTTCTTAAAGCTGCTGCCAAAGGGCACGCACGAATACAGCAAATTTATTCGCCCGTCCGAACTTGCTAAATGGTTGCGCGAAAGCGATCTCGAACTGCAAGACATTACCGGTATGACCTACAACCCGCTGACCAAAAACTACAAGTTAGATCCACAGGATGTCAGCGTAAATTATTTGCTACACGCTAAGAAAATTCAGCGTTAATCGTTTCAGGAATTCTGCATGTTACCTAGCAAACCCATTCGTGCCGTGATGTTTGATCTTGACGGCACCTTGCTCGATACCGCGCCCGATTTTGTCGTGGTGTTAAACCAGCTGCTGGAAGAAAACCAGCGGCCCGCCCTGCCCGCCGATCTCATTCGTGCTTCGGTGTCTAACGGCGCTCGCGCGTTAGTCAGTCTGGGTTTTGGTATTGATGATCAGGATCCGCAATTCGAAAGCTTGCGCGTCCGTTTGCTCGAGCTTTACACCCTTCATATTGCCGTACATACCCAGCTGTTCCCCGGCATCAGCGAACTGCTGCATAAACTGCAACAACACAACATTGCCTGGGGTATTGCCACCAACAAACCGTCCGCTTATACCCATCAATTACTCCAGGCGCTGCAGATACAACCGGCCCCGCTAAGCATTATTTGTCCCGAAGATGTTAGAGAGCGCAAGCCACACCCTGAGTCCATGTTTCTTGCGGCCGAGCATGCCGGCTGCGCCACAAGTGAAATTGTTTATGTAGGCGATCACAAACGCGACATCGATTGCGGGCGAGACGCCGGAGCAATCACCATCGCTGCCGCCTACGGTTATATCGAAGCTGATGATGACATCGCCACCTGGCAGGCTGATTACTGCGTTAATCATGCTGATGAAATCTGGCCCATTATTGAACGTTTGATGATTGCCGCGAAGCAATTAAACCAGGAAAGTGAAGCCCCGGAAATTGCAGGCAATATGGAAAACTGATTGTCAGGATGCCTACTATGATGCACATACCACAGGATTACACCGCTGCAGAAAACCTGCTGCAGGATAAAGTTATATTGGTCACTGGCGCTGGGGATGGTATCGGCCGCGCGGCCGCAAAAGCCTTCGCTGCTCACGGTGCAACCGTCGTGCTGCTGGGGCGGACCATGGCCAAATTAGAGATGGTTTACGATGAGATTGAAGCCGCGGGGCATCCCCAGCCGGCCATCTATCCCATCAATCTTGAAGGAGCGGTGGAGAAAGACTACAGCGATTTATCCAATGCTATCTACGAAGCATTGGGAAGAGCCGACGGTATTCTGCATAACGCCGCTGAACTGGGCGAGCGCACCCCTATCAGCAATTACAGCACCACCACCTGGATGCGCGCCATGCAGGTGAATGTAAATGCACCGTTTATGCTGACGCGAGCCTTGTTGCCCTTACTGGATAAAGCTCCTAACGCCTCTATTCTTTTCACGGGGTCCAGTGTGGGTTTACGCGGCCGGGCGTATTGGGGCGCTTACGCTGCATCCAAAGCAGCCGCTGAAAATCTGATGCAGACTCTGGCTGATGAGCTGCAGGAAACGTCGCGTATTCGGGTCAACAGTTTTAATCCTGGTGCTACGCGTACGCGCATGCGCGCTGCTGCTTATCCCGCCGAAAACCCCACAAGTATTAAAATGCCAGACGATTTGATGCCCACTTATTTATATTTGATGAGCGATGATTCGATTGGCATATCAGGCCAGCAATTTGAATATGCAGCTACGCAATCAAACCTTCAGGATTAAGCAGGGGTACAGCTCACACCGGTGCCGCCGAGGCCACAATAGCCGTCAGGATTTTTGGCGAGATATTGCTGATGATAATCTTCCGCATAATAAAAAGCTGTCGCCGTCAGAATTTCGGTGGTGATGGCTTCATAACCGGCTTCTACTAACGCGCACTGATATGCCTCCCGACTTGCTTCGGCGATTTTTTTCTGCTGGTCATCAAGCGTGTAGATGCCGGAGCGGTACTGTGTTCCCCGGTCATTCCCCTGGCGCATCCCCTGGGTTGGGTTATGGGATTCCCAAAATACGGTCAATATTTTTTCCAATGAAATAACGGCGGGATCAAATACCACCAGAACAACTTCATTATGGCCGGTACGACCGCTGCACACTTCTTCGTAGGTTGGATTAGGCGTGTAACCGGCTGAATAACCTACCGCCGTGGTATACACACCGTCCAGGCGCCAGAAACACCGCTCCGCTCCCCAGAAACATCCCAAGCCCAGGATAATCTGCTGCATATCTTCCGGGAATGGTGGCTGTATTGGACGGCCATGAACGTAATGCACATTTTTTACGGGTATGGGTTGCGCGCGACCCGGCAGGGCCTGCTCGGGACTCGGCATTCGGGTTTTCAAAGAATCGTATAACATGAGGGCCTCCGTATTAGGATCGGAGCAGCAAGCGTTGCGCCTGAAGCTGTTACTCGAACGCAACGCGCGAATTAAAACCAGCGGCTATGATGTAAACGTTCCCACCAGGTCAAAAGCAAGCGGTCCACGGCACCTTGTGCTGCGATACCCAGCTTTTCCGGCAAGGACTTTTTAAAGCTGTAAGTCACTTCATAGATGTCTGCATTTTCAGCCTGAGCCAGCAGATATTCGTCACTGGTAAGCAGGCTATCAACCAGATTCACCTCCATAGCGCGCCGACCAAACCACACTTCTCCAGTGGCTACTTTAGCAATATCAACCTGGGGGCGATGTTCGCTGACGAACTCTTTAAATAATACGTGGGTATCTTCCAGGTCCTCTCTAAACTTTTCGCGATCCTTCTCGGTGTTTTCACCAAACATGGTTACAGTGCGTTTGTATTCCCCCGCCGTGAACATTTCGTAATCAATATTATTTTTCTTAAGCAGCTTGTGGAAATTGGGGAGTTGCGCAACCACACCGATGGAACCGAGCACAGCAAAGGGCGCAGCGACAATCTTGTCTGCTACACAGGCCATCATGTAACCACCGCTGGCCGCCACTTTATCTACGCATACAGTTAATGGAATTTCTTTATTGCTGATACGTGCCAGCTGGCTCGCGGCCAAACCGTAGCTGTGCACCATTCCCCCGCCGCTTTCCAGTTTCACGAGGACTTCATCAGCGGTTGTTGCCAGACTAAGTACTGCGCTGATTTCTTCGCGCAGGTTGTCACATGCAGAGGCTTTAATATCGCCATGAAAATCGAGTACAAACACACGCTTTTTATCTGCAGCGGCTTTATCGACTTCAATAGCCGGTTTTTCTTTCGTGCCTTTTGCATTTTTCGCAGCCAGTTTGGCTGCTTTTTTCTTTTCCACGCGCTCCGTTTTTTCCCGCTTTTTTTCTTCTTTCATCAGCACTTTTAATTGCTCGGGGTCGAGCGTTGCCCCTTTGAGCACATCGCGCATGTGCTCAAATTTTTCATTTAGCTTGCTGACTTCGATATGACCTTTATCGGTTTTTTTCTGGCGATGGCCGGCCGAAAAAACCAGCCCCGCAATGACCCCAATCGCCACCACAATCGTAACTGTCTTGGCAAGAAACAACCCATATTCCGTTAAAAATTCCAACTGATTACCTCATTTACTTTATTAAGTTAACGCCAGGCGTCTTTAATGATTTACAAACAGTGCATCAGCGCCACGCACCTATGGCATCTTCGGCGGGCGCATTAAGCGGACGAGCGAGCAGACCTGTGTTGGACAATGAAACTTCGTAGAGTGCGCCTTCGGCCATGGGCAAATAGGTCGCGCTGCCATAGATCGCATCTACTACAGGCATCCATTCCGGGTATTTATTAATCCAGCTCCATACATCCAGGTTATATAAACTTTCATTCAGGGCGTAGACCGTGCGAGGTGCGGTGCGCTCTTGATCCAGATCGTAATAACGACCACCGATGCGATCCAGCCGATAGGCTGGACGCAGGCCAAACGTGCCTAAATAACCCTTCCACTTAATTACCCGCGCATCCAGTTGCCACTGATCGCCGCGCAGGTTGTAACGGTGTTCATTTCCCTTGCTGTCTACCAGCACGGCTTCGAAATGTTGGTCTTCGATTTTTTTAAAGTTGATCGTCGCAATAATCTGTTCCTGCAGAATCTGCTTGTACCGAAAAATATCGTAAGCAATCAGCCCGATACCCAAGGCAACCACCAGCAGGATTAAACCAAACATGCCCCGCAGCCATCCCATAATCCAGCTTCCGCGAAGCAGAATACTCAGTGCTTTATAGGCAATGAGACCACCTATCGTAATCACCACTAATGCAATGAGGGTGTATAACATGTTGCTCCCGGATTATTTTTTTGTGACCTGCTGCTGAACAAAATGCGCGATCAATTGACCCGCTAGAGTAGCGATTGGCGGCACCTGAGGCAACTCATCATAGCGCCACCAGCGGGCATCAAGGATTTCTTTCTGATCCAGTTGAATCTCACCGGAGGCGTACTCCGCATGGAAACCGAGCATCAGCTGATGGGGAAATGGCCAGGGCTGGCTGCGGAAATAGCGGGGTGAGTGAACTGCAATGCCCACCTCTTCCAGAATCTCCCGGTGGATAGTGTCTTCCACCCCCTCGCCCGCTTCGACAAAGCCCGCCAGCGCGGTGTAAACAGGAGTCGTTGAACGGACGTGATGTGCCAGCAAGCATTCTTCACCACGGGTGACCAGCACTATAGCGCAGGGCGACAGCCGCGGATAAACCCGAAGATCACAGTGATGACAAACCTTGACCTGCTCCTCGTCACTGCTGACCGTCGGGCGGCCACACCGGCCACAGAACTGATGATCCACATGCCACTGAACCACCTGTACCGCCCGACCAGCCAACAGAAACTGCTCTTCACTTATCAGGCCGAGAAGACTGCGCAACCCCTGCCACTGCCAGCCCGGCGTATTCAACGACGCATCGGTATCCACCGCCCAACAGGCCATCTCATTGAAATACCCGATGAAGTGCTGGCTGTTGATGACCAGGTGCGTGGCAACAAACTCCGCTTCGGAACAAGGCCGCCACTTACCTTGCGTAGGACACAATAACTGGCCGTTTGCGATGGGGATATAGCAGGTCGCCGGAGCGACCCGGGATGGTTGTGCAGCAGGAACGAAAACCATGATTACACCCGATAACCTAATGCCTCCAGACTTTCTTCGGCAATTTCCAATACGCTGGTATCCGCGTTTTTATCAAGTTTGATGCTGTCGAGGTAGTACTCAAGGCTGATGATGGCATCGGCAAACGTTTCCAGCATATGCTGTACCGCCGCCATCTGCTCGTTGCGCAGCAGTGACACCTCGATAAACTCAATGCATTTCGCCAGAACCTTGGCGGCACGGGACAGCCCCAGCACAAACATGCCGCCGCGCACGCTCGCGAGCGTCCCCACGATGTTGTGGATGTGGGCCTTGTCGTAATTCGATTCGATGAATGAACTCAGCGCACGCTTCACTAACGCCAGACCAGATTCTGCCTCTTCAATGACCAACTGCTCTGCTTCCGCGATCTGGCTGTGAGCCATGGCGTCATCACGGGACAACGCATTGATCTGCGCGAGCTTTTCATCGGAGAGGTTAACTTTGCCCAGTCCGGATATCGTACTTTCAACGTACAACAGCGTATCCGCGACACCTAACAGTTCTTCCGGAGTGACCGGCTTCTTGGTTGCCTGCCAGTGAGTGATTTTATCGATCTCCTGCTTAAGGCTCGTGCTGGGTGCCACCAGGCCGACCACCGCGAGAATGTCCGCAACCTTTTTGAGGGTCTCCACCAGCTCGGGGGTTTCATTCAATAATTCCGCCCCACCCTGCGCCGCACGCTCAAGAATATTTTTGGTGCTGCGCAATTCATCACTCAGCACGGCGGCCATGGAGCTTAAGGTGTTGGCACTGGGCCCTTTAAGGAACTCCATCTCACGGGCCAGTTCAGCATCAGTGTAGCGGGCGGGAGCAAGGGCATAAGCCACTGCCACTGCTTTCACCTTGGCATCGGTGGCACGTGACAGCGCGAGGATATACAGGAGATCTTTCAGCAGGTTCTTGTCCGGCTGACGCGCCAGAGATTCTTTACCTTCGGTCTGTAACCGCTTGATCTCCCGGTCCAGTGCACTGAACAACAGCTTGCGCCCCTTGGTGAGCTGCATGTCTTTCTCGGCAATGGCAGTGAGCGCGGCGGAGGCCACCCACCACAGATTCCCTAAAGGTGCTGCCCCACTGGCCGCTTCCAGGCGATCCATAGCTCGACACATTATCCCCAGTGATGGCTTAACCTGCGCACCCTGCAACACTTTCAGCAGCCCGGTCTGATACATGTGACGCAAACGCCGGACCAGCGCCAGTAAATCTTCGTTCAACGGCACGTCCGATACCGGACGGGTGACGGTGGTCAGCGGTTCGTATTGATAAAAATAGCTTTCCGGCACCAGTGGAGCGCGGCGTGCCTGACGCAGTTCATTGATGTATGGGATCAACAGCATGGCCATGCTGCGGGACGTTTGAGTGCAGTATTCAAGGTACCGCGGCAGGATAAAAAACGCTGATGTCAGCAACTCCAGTTTGCGATCCGTTTTAGGATCTTCCCCCAGCGTAATCTCGGTGATGTGCTCGACGAGTTCTTCTGCCAGCAGATCCACCCCTCTAAGCTGGATCAGACTGAGGGTGCCGCGGATCTGCTTAATACCGTCGATGCAGTTCTGTAGTAATTCGCCGTTATTGCGGTCGTTGGCGAATTGCTCCAGCCCCACAGCCGACTGTTCAATAGTGGCAACCAATTCATCCTGAACCATCTTCAGGGAGGCTAGATTGAGAGTTTCGCTATTGCTCACGAGGACTTCCTTAACAGACAAAATAAAGGCGCGAAAAATAACCACGCCGGGCCTGACAAGCTTAGCGCAAGTTATTAAATGCTGCTTTATCGAGGCTTATGAATGATGGCAGCAATGTATACCAGGTCACGCCACTTTTAATATTGATTTTATAAACAGTCGCTAAGTCATTGTCGTTATTGCTAATTATTTCGCAAATCAAGCATCAGCAACTTGCAGCCATACACAATTGCCGCCACTGCTCTTGTCGAGTGCGGCGAGCTTTTCCTCATGGGCACGCTGCTCTTCAGCTGTAGCCAGAATCACGGGCAAGGGGCGGCGGCTGGGGTCGAGACGGCGAATTTCGCTTACGTTCGCCCCGCCATCTCCTTTGGATTGATTACCGCCCAGCGACAAGGCCGTCTGCCCGCCTGTCATAGCGAGGTAAACATCGGCCAGGATCTCGGCATCGAGCAATGCCCCGTGGAGTTCACGCTGGGAGTTATCTACCCCATAACGCTTACACAGCGCATCCAGGTTATTTTTCTGGCCGGGGTGCTTCGCGCGCGCCAGCAACAGACTGTCGACCACGCTGCAGCGCCGGGTAATGGATTGGTGAGCAGGGTTGAGTTTGCGCAACTCATGATCAATGAAGCCGATGTCGAAGGGGGCGTTATGGATAACCAGTTCCGCGTCCCCGATGAACGCCAGAAAATCCTCCACAATCTGGGCAAACACCGGTTTGTCAGCCAGCATTTCGTTGCTGATACCGTGAACCTCGAAAGCCCCGACATCCACTGCACGTTCTGGATTAATGTACTGATGGTAGTGCCGCCCGGTCAGACGACGGTTGACCAGTTCAACACAACCAATCTCGATAATGCGGTGATCCTGGGCCGTTTCCAGACCGGTGGTTTCAGTATCCAGTACAACCTGACGCATGCTTACCTCTATAAATGTGAATGTTCGTCAATGCCACGATTAGCGAGCAGATCGGCCATCTCGTTCTCGCGGTGGCCGCTATGACCTTTTACCCAGCGCCAGTCCACTTTATGGCGCTGGTTAAGCTCATCAAGCCGCTGCCAAAGATCGGCATTCTTCACCGGTTGTTTGCTGGCCGTGCGCCAGCCGTTACGCTTCCACCCCGCAAGCCATTCGGTGATGCCTTTGCGCACATATTGGGAATCGGTGGTAATCACGACGTCACAAGGCTCTTTTAAGGCTGACAGCCCCTCAATAGCAGCCATTAATTCCATGCGGTTGTTGGTTGTGAGTTTCTCACCGCCATGCAGGGATTTTTCGATCGTGCCAAAGCGGAGCAAGGCGCCCCAGCCACCTGGGCCGGGATTACCACGGCAGGCGCCGTCGGTAAAAATCTCAACGTGTTTCAAACTCACTCTACCTTATCGTTCTGATTCATCTTCGCCACCTTGATGGGTGGGCTTTTCACCCGCCCGTGGAGCTTGGTAATCCCCAGGCCCGGCACCGCTTTAAGGGGGCGCCAGGCAGGCTTCAGGGGAGTCAGAGCGATACGCTCCTTCCGAGCCACGATGAGGTAATACCCTCCCCAGGGCAGGCGCAGCCTTTTACCCCAGCGCTCTAGCCAATGCAAATGTTTAATGGCGCGCGGATGCTGCAAAGGGAGTCGATAGAACCCTTGCTGAATATCCACCGACTCGAAATCCAATAGTGTTAGCCAGTCCAGAATGCGCCCCAGGCGCAACGATTGATGGCGCCAACGCGGTTTGCGGCTGAAGAACCGGGCGAACCACCGACAGGTTCCCAATATGCTCCACGGGTTGAACCCAAGGATAACCAGATGCCCACGGGGGATGAGCACCCGAGCGGATTCTCTTAACAGTTGATGCGGGCTTTGACTGTAATCCAGCACGTGATGCAGGAGCACCACGTCAATGGAGTCTTCCGGCAACGGCAGCTCCGTAAAGTCGCACTGCGCGGAAAGCACCGGGTTTTTATCCAACACCGGATTGAGCGCAAAGCGGTGAGTAATGCGGCTGGACTGGCCAAGATCGAGGCGCGGGCTGACGCTCATCTGTAACAAGTGATAACCAAACAGACAATGCAACGCCTGTTCGATGGACTCACCCTCTTCCACCAGCAGCGCCTTGCCCAGCGGGGTTTCAAACCAGCTGGTCATATCCCGAATGGAATCTTCCTCCGGTAAAACACCAAAATGTTTACGCCAGAACTGGCGTATTGGCTGTTGTGACATGTGGAGCGCCCCTGCATGGGTTTATTTTGAACTCGGAGAAGGCTAGGCTTGTCCCTTGCTGTTGAGTCATCACCAATCGAGCGATGTGAATGTGTTAACTGTTTACGCCATCCCTGCCCTTGAGAGCAATTATTTCTGGCTGCTGCAGCCCTCCCCGGATAAACCAGCGGTTTATATCCTTGATCCAGGTGATGCCCAACCCGTTTTGCATTATCTGCAACACCACCAGCTCCAGCTAGCCGGCATTATCATCACCCACCATCATTGGGACCACACCGGTGGTATCAACGATCTGCTGGCACATTTTCCGGTGCCGGTTTATGGCCCCGATTCCCCGCGTATTCCGCAGGTCACTCATCAACTCAGCGAAGGCGAAACCCTTGCCTTACCGGATCTGCGGCTTGAGGTCCTGGCCGTGCCGGGGCATACACTGGATCATCTGGCGTACGTTTACCAGGACACCCAGCCCCCCAAACTCTTTTGTGGCGATACGCTCTTCGCCGGCGGGTGCGGAAGAATGTTTGAAGGTCAGCCGGATCAGATGCTGGCATCGCTGAACAAACTTGCCGCTCTGCCGGAAACCACGGAAGTCTATTGCTCCCACGAATACACCCTCGCCAATCTGCAGTTTGCCATCAACGTTGAACCGGATAATGCGGATTTACAAGCTCGCCTGCAACAAACACAACAGCTGCGCGAGCAACATCTTATGACCTTGCCCTCCACGATCGCCTTGGAGCGACGCACGAATCCTTTTTTGCGGTGTCATCTACCTGCCATAAGGACCGCCGCTGAAAGCTACGCCAAGGCATCACTGGCTTCCGACACAGCCGTATTTGCCACCATTCGTCGCTGGAAAGATCACGCCTGAAGCTGTTATGTGCATCTCATCACTTATGATGCTTCATTGACCACACCGGATGTTGCACATAGAATCGCTTTCAACCAGTCGATTCCAGGGAGGGCGGCGCCAATAAATCCAACAAAATCAATGTGACTTAATGATGATGTTCAACCGCCACCCCAGCTTGCGACTATTTATCTTTTCGCTGATTCTCGCTTCGCTTTCTGCCTGTAACTCCTTAAGACCCCAATCCGCCGATGCCGGTGATCCTCCCCCGGACTCCGAGGAATTCCAACTGGACTCCGAACAACGGGCCCATCTTGAAGACAAGATCGCCGAAGAGGTCAGCAAAGTTAGCGATCTTGAATACGAAGACATCTGGGCACGCATCCGTAACGGTTATGGTTTACCCCAAATCAGCAATGCTCAGGTGGAGGCCCACCTGAAGTGGTACTCAAATCACCAGACCCATATCGACCGCGTCACTGAGCGCAGCCAGCGTTACCTGCATTACGTGGTGTCTGAACTCGAGAGCAACAACATGCCATTAGAGCTTGCGCTGTTGCCGATGATCGAAAGTTCCTATGACCCCTTCGCTTACTCACGCGCCAAGGCGGCGGGCCTCTGGCAGTTTGTGTCCGGGACAGGTAAAAATTTCGGTCTCAAGCAGGACTGGTGGTATGACGGCCGTCGTGATGTGGTGGCATCAACAGACGCGGCTATCCGTTATCTGCAACGTTTGCACAACATGTTCGATAACGATTGGCTGTTGGCCTTGGCCGCGTACAACTCAGGTGAAGGTCGTGTGCGTCGCGCCATCGAGAAGAACCGCAAGGCTGGCAAACCAACCGATTTCTGGTCATTGTCGCTGCCTAAAGAAACACGCTCCTATGTTCCTAATCTGCTCGCTTTGTCGCAAATTATCCATACCCCCGAAACTTACAGCATCAGCCTGCACGATATTCCCAACAATCCTTATTTCACCAAGATCAATCTTGATTCACAGATTGACCTGATGCAGGCTGCCCGCCTGGCCGATATCGATTTAACCGAATTACAGCACCTTAACGCCGGTTACAATCGCTGGCTCACTGCCCCCTCTGGCGAGCACGTCCTGTTGGTACCAGTGGCAGATGCCGAAAATTTCACCAACCAGCTCGACAACATGCCCAAGCTACCACCCATCAGCTGGAGCGAACATAAAGTCGTTAAAGGTGATGTGCTGGGCAGCATCGCGCGGCATTACAAAACAACCGTTGATGCGATCAAGTCAGTCAATCGCCTGAAAAATAACAACATCCGCATCGGACAGGTTCTGCTCGTTCCCAGTGCCGCGATTACCATGCCTGAATACACGACTTCGGAAGACTTGATGTATGGTTACGGCAAGAAAAAGCCCGGCAGCGGCACTCAATATCATACAGTACGCCCTGGCGATAACCTGTGGACCATCGCCCGCCGTTACGACACAAACGTCAATGCCATCGCAAGGTTAAACAACATCAGCACAAAAACGCTGTTGAAGCCGGGCCAGAAACTGTTGGTATCGAACAAAGCAAATGTGATCGTTGATAAAACTGTTGTAGCCGAAAATGGTCTACAAAAACTCGTTTATCGGATTCAACGCGGCGACACCCTGTATAGCATCGCCAACCGTTTTCGTTTATCGACCAAAGATATTCTCAGCTGGAACTCAGTCAAAGATGCCAGCTATATTCACCCTGGACAATCGCTGACCTTGTATGTGAATCAACAGCACATCAATTAAGCGGGAGTAGTTAATTTATTTTTCGGAGCACGTATGAATTACACCCGGTTGTTCAACTCTCGTGTTGTTAACTATCTATCATCCTGCTTCTTGTTAATTTCCAGCTCTGTGATGGCTGCTGATGCGGCGGTTGCAACCAAGAACCAACCGAAAGTCATAATCAGCTATGCAATGGCTATGTATGGCGAGCCAAAATACTCTACTGACTTTAAACATTTTGAATACGCCTCACCTAAAGCGATAAAAGGCGGCACCTTTAAAGAGAGGGGACTGGGAACCTTCGATAGCTTGAATCCCTATATTATAAGCGGAACACCCGCTCGAAAAATATCGATGATATATGACTCGTTAACAACCTCTTCCACAGACGAGCCTATGTCAGTCTATGGGCTCGTTGCAGAGAAATTTGAATATCCAGAAGACCGATCCTGGATAATCTACCACCTCAATCCCAACGCCCGCTTTCATGATGGCAAACAAATCACTTCTGATGATGTAGTTTTCTCATTCGACATTCTAAAAAGCAAAGGCGCTCCGATGATAGCGTCTTATTGGGCGGACGTTGAGCGCATCGAAGCTTTAGATCCGCATCGTGTGAAATTTTCCTTCAAAAACACAAACAATCGAGAACTTCTCCTGAGTGTTGGGGCGCTGCCTGTTCTACCGAAGCATTATTGGAAGGGTAAAGAATTCGACCGATCGAGTTTAGAAATTCCCCTTGGCAGCGGACCCTATAAAGTCAAAAAAGTTGATGCTGGCCGATCTATTACTTATGAGAGAGTTAAAGATTATTGGGCAAAAGATTTGCCGGTAAATGTTGGCAGATACAATTTTGACGAACACATTATTGAATACTATCGGGAAGATAATGTTGCTATTGAAGCGTTAAAGGCCGGCCAGCTGGATTTTCGCTGGGAACGCATCGCTAAATCCTGGTTCAACGACTATGAAATACCGGCGGTAAAACAGGGATTCCTTAAAAAACAGACCGTTCGTGACTACAGCCCGCGCGGCATGCAGGCTGTTGTGCTAAATGTACGGAAGCCACCTTTTGATAACATTAAGTTCCGCGAAGCACTTAATTACGCTTATGACTTTGAATGGACAAACCGCAATATTTTCAACAATGCATATAAGCGTACCAGCAGTTTCTTCTCCAATTCTGATATGGCATCGGAAGGATTACCTCAAGGAAGAGAGCTGGAAATACTAAACCAATTCAAGGACCAATTGCCCGAGCAAGTATTCAAAGAAGTATTCAAAAACCCGGTAACCGACGGAAGTGGAAACAACAGAGAAAACCTGCGGAAAGCGCAAGAGCTCTTATCAGAGGCAGGTTATAAAATAGCTAATGGGAAGCTTATCGACCCGACAACGAAAAACCCTGTTGTTATCGAATTCATAGAATATGACACTACCTTTGAAAGAATCCTTAACCCTTACAGCCAAAATTTGAAACGTTTGGGGATTGAACTAAAAATCCGCCAACTGGATGTGTCCCAGTACATTAACAGACTGCAGGGCCATGACTTCGATATGACGTCACTCGTTCTGCTCCAACCTCTCCTGCCAGGCAATGAACAGCGTGATAACTGGTCCTCAGAAGCAGCTGATACCAAAGGGTCGGGAAATTATATGGGGATAAAGAATCCAGTGGTGGATCAACTGATCGAAATGCTGATCAACTCCCCATCACTTGAAGAACTAACTTACCGCACGCGCGCGTTAGATCGTGTATTACTGCATCACCACTACGTCATTCCACAATACGACAGCACTGAACATCGCCTCGTATATTGGGATAAATTTGGGCAGCCGGAGATTGCGCCAGCCTTTGACCGGACGTTTGATGTTGCAATCTCAACCTGGTGGGTCGACCCTGAAAAGGCAAAGCGCCTTGCAAACCGAAAGAAGTAGTTACGCTGACTGAAATAGGTTGATATGGGTAATTACATCCTTCGCCGTCTGGCCTTAATGGTGCCGACCCTGTTCGGTATCATGCTCATTAATTTTCTCATCGTGCAGGCCGCCCCCGGGGGGCCTGTTGAGCAAATGATTCATCGAATTCAACACGCCGACCTGAGTGGTAGCAACCCCATCGCCGCACAAGGTGGGAGCCAACATTATGCCCGCGGCCTCCCTCCAGAAATCATCGAACGCATCCAAGCCATGTACGGTTTCGACAAACCAGCACATGAACGTTTCTGGATCATGCTCAAAAATTACGCTGTGTTTGATTTTGGCGAGAGCTTTTATCGCAATGCCAGTGTGCTGGATCTGATCATAGAAAAATTGCCGGTTTCAATTTCACTGGGATTGTGGAGTACCCTGCTTATTTATTTGATTTCCATCCCTTTAGGTATCCGTAAAGCCATCAGTCATGGCAGCCGCTTTGATGTATTGAGCAGTACCATTGTGTCCATGCTTTACGCAATCCCCGGTTTTCTGCTCGGTATTTTATTGATTGTGGTGTTTGCCGGCGGTACCTACTTTGACTGGTTTCCGTTGCGCGGCCTTACCTCTAATAACTTTGATGAACTGAGTTTGCTTGGCAAAATACGGGATTATTTTTGGCATCTCGCGCTGCCCTTGACCGCTTACACCATTGGTGGTTTTGCTACGTTAACTATGCTCACTAAAAACTCTTTCCTCGACGAAATCAATAAACAGTATGTGGTGACGGCCCAGGCAAAAGGTTTAAGCAAGAGCCAGGTGCTCTACCGCCACGTTTTCCGCAATGCTATGTTAATTATTATTTCGGGCTTTCCTGCGGCCTTTATTAGCATCTTCTTTGCCGGTTCATTATTAATTGAAGTTATTTTTTCGCTGGATGGTTTGGGGTTGCTGAGTTTTGAAGCGGTTACCAATCGTGATTATCCCGTGTTCTTTGGAACCTTGTTTATCTTTACCTTGCTCGGTTTGTTTATCAAACTGATTTCGGATCTAGTGTATGTGTGGGTTGATCCGCGCATTGATTTTCAAAGCCGGGAGCATTAAGAAATGCGCTGGGTTGAACGTTTGAGTCCCATCAGTCAGCGCCGCCTGCTGACCTTTTATAAAAACCGGCGCGCTTTCTGGAGCTTCGTAGTTTTCTCTATCCTTTTCGTGATCAGCATGGGAGCTGAACTGATTGCCAACGATAGACCCATATTAATCAGCTATCAGGATGACCTTTATTTTCCGGCATTCAAACAGTATCCAGAAACTACATTTGGTGGGGACTTTAATACCGCAGCCGATTATCGCGACCCTTACATCAAAGATCTTATTGAAGCAGATGGCTGGATTTTATGGCCGTTGATTCCCTACAGTTACGACACCCATATTCACAACTTACCTCAACCCGCCCCCTCCCCGCCCAGCACAGATAATTGGCTCGGCACGGATGATCAGGCACGCGACGTGGTTGCACGCATTATTTACGGGTTTCGCATTTCCATTTTATTTGCTTTGGCTCTTGCGTTTGGCAGTGCACTCATTGGCGTAACCGTCGGCGCAATTCAGGGTTACTACGGTGGCAAGATTGACTTACTCGGCCAACGTTTTCTCGAAATTTGGAGTTCTTTACCAGTACTATTTCTATTGATAATTCTGGCGAGCATTATCACCCCTAATTTCTGGTGGCTGCTGGGCATCATGCTGTTGTTCAGCTGGACTTCACTCGTGGATGTCGTTCGTGCGGAATTTTTACGCGGACGTAACCTGGATTATGTTCGCGCTGCCCGTGCATTAGGCGTCAGTAATCCTAGAATCATCCTGCGTCATGTCCTGCCCAACGCCATGGTGGCCACCATGACCTTTATGCCATTCTTGTTGACCGGCGCCATTACCACGCTTACATCCCTGGACTTCCTGGGTTTTGGTTTGCCACCCGGATCACCGTCGCTGGGCGAACTGGTGGCGCAAGGCAAAAACAACCTGCATGCTCCCTGGTTGGCGTTGAGCGCTTTCACTGTGCTCTCACTAATGCTGACCCTGCTCGTCTTTATTGGCGAAGGTGTGCGTGATGCGTTTGATCCACGTTTGATCAATAAGCAGTAATAAAATGACCGAACCTATTCTGAAAATAGAAAATCTGGACGTAACTTTTGGTCATGGTGCCCCAAGTCGTCGCGTCGTAGCGCAGGTGAATTTCGCGCTGGCGAAAGGAGAAACGTTTGCTTTAGTGGGAGAGTCCGGTTCAGGAAAATCCGTCACTGCTCACAGTATTCTGCAATTACTGCCCTACCCTTATGCGTCTCACTCCGCTGAAAGCCGTGTTTATTTCGAAGGGCAAAATCTGCTGCAGCTGAACGAATCGGCCATGAATAAAATCCGCGGCAAACGTATAGGGATGATCTTTCAGGAACCCATGACGGCATTGAACCCGTTGCACACGGTTGAAAAGCAAATCGGTGAAATTATCGCTTTGCATCGAGGCTTGCGCGGTGATGCGCTTCGCCGGGAAGTTGTGCACCAGCTGGAACAGGTCAGGATTCCGCAGGCCCTGGGGAAACTAAACGCCTACCCTCATCAGTTATCGGGCGGCCAGCGCCAGCGGGTCATGATTGCTATGGCGTTGGCAAACCAACCGGATCTATTAATTGCCGACGAACCCACCACCGCCTTGGACGTGACGGTGCAAAAACAGATCATGATTTTGCTCAAGGAGCTTCAACAGGAAATGGGGATGACGCTCTTGCTGATCACCCATGACCTCGGTGTCGTACGCCACTTCAGTGATCGCATGGCGGTTATGCAGAACGGCAAAATTGTAGAACAAGGTCCGTGCGAAGATATTTTCTCTCACCCGACTGAAGCCTACACCCGATTGTTATTGGAAAGCGAACCCAAAGGATCAGCCATCGAGCCGCTGGAAAATGCGGATACCATTATGACGGCGGATAAACTTTCAGTACGCTTTCCCCTGCACAAACCGCTCTTCCGCAAGCCATCACAATTTCTGTTGGCAGTGGACAACGTCACACTACGTATTACCAAAGGGCAAACATTGGGCATTGTGGGTGAAAGTGGTTCCGGAAAATCGACCTTGGCAATGGCATTGCTGCGCCTGCTGAACGCGGAAGGTTCGATAATGTTTCGGGGGCAGCCTCTGCTGAATCTGAATCAAAAAGCCCTGCGCCCACTCCGGCGGCAAATGCAGGTGGTATTTCAGGACCCATTTGCCAGTCTGAGCCCGCGACTGACTGTGCAACAGATTATTGCAGAAGGCCTGGTAGTTCATACCAGGATGTCACGCGCAGCTATTGAAACAGCAGTAATCAAAAGCATGAAAGATGTAGGGCTTGATCCCGAGTTCCGCCATCGCTATCCCCATGAATTTTCCGGCGGCCAGCGTCAGCGTATTGCTATCGCGCGGGCGCTGATTCTTAATCCCGAAATTATCTTTCTCGATGAACCGACATCAGCGCTTGATCGTGCCGTGCAAGTTCAAGTGATCGACCTCCTCCGTGAACTCCAGCAACGCTATCATTTAACGTTTGTGTTTATCAGCCACGATCTGAAAGTCATTCGCGCCATCAGCCATCAGGTAGCGGTCATGAAAAATGGCAAAATCGTTGAACAGGGATCAACCGAAAAAATATTTACGCAGCCGGAACAAGACTATACCCAGAAACTGCTCAGCGCGACGCTGAGTTAACCGTCAGTGTGGGTATAGCGCTGAGCAAATTGCGCGTGTAAGGATGCTGTGGTGTATTGAATAAGGTTTCGGTTTCGCCCTCCTCCACAATTTTCCCCTTATGCATAACAACAACGCGATCGCAGAGATAACGCACTACAGACATATCATGTGAAATAAACAACATCGTTAATCCATGCTTTTGCGTGAGCGTCAGGAGCAGTTCCAATATCTGGGCGCGGATCGTGACATCCAGTGCCGATACTGGTTCGTCAGCAATAATCAAACGTGGCCTTGAGGCCAACGCGCGAGCAATGGCAATGCGTTGACGTTGTCCCCCCGAAAATTCGTGAGGGTATTTGCGAATAAACCGCCGTTCCAGGCCGACGTCATCCATGAGTTGATTGACCTGTTCAAGCACCGTGGTGTTATCAGCGATCCCATGCAGCAATAAAGGTTCCGCCAGAGTGTCGAAGACCGTCATGCGCGGGTTGAGCGATGCATAAGGGTCTTGAAAAATCATCTGAAAATAACGACGTTCGGCTTTTAAGGCATTACCTGCAAGTCGGCGCAAATCTTTTCCCTGCAGTAAAATTTCACCGGACTGGCTATCGACCAAGCGCATGATGCTGCGCCCGAGGGTGGATTTACCGGAGCCGGACTCCCCGACCAGTCCCAGTATTTCACCTTGATGAATCGTCAGAGAAATATCATCTACACCTTTAACAAATTGCGTGACTCGGCGAAAAATATGTCCGGCTCGCACCGCAAAACCAGTATGAAGATGGTTGACCTGTAAAAAGGGCGGCTCGGTGACACGCAGCGCGCTGGGCAAAGGTTTAGCGGTGGTTAAGACCGCACCAAATAATTTTTTTGTGTACGGATGCGAATGATGAAACACAACCTGTTCTGCGGTACCCTGCTCCACCACCCTGCCTTTTTGCATTACGAGAATGTCATCAGCCATCATCGCCGCCACGCCCAGATCATGAGTGATAAAAATAACAGCGAGATTGCGCGTTTGTTGCAGCTGTTTGATTAACCGTAGAATCTGTCCCTGCACCGTGACATCAAGGGCAGTAGTCGGTTCATCCGCGATCAGCAGTTCGGGATCGGAGATCAGAGCCATTGCAATCATAACCCGCTGCCGCATTCCACCAGAAAATTGATGGGGGTAGTCGTTGATGCGGGTTTCCGCATCATGAATACCCACTTCTTCGAGTGCGGCTATGGCTTTGATTTTCGCTTCTTTTGCCGACATGTGGCTATGCACAACTAGCGGCTCAATCAGTTGATCGAGAATGCGCATATAGGGATTCAGTGCGGTCATCGGGTCCTGAAAAATCATGCTGATTCGCTGCCCGCGAATACGGCGAAGCGATTTTTCATTTAAACGCAACAGATCATCGCCGGCAAATAACGCGCGGCCACTCTCAACTTTTCCCGGCGGAGAGGGTATCAGTCCCATTAAGCTATAACAGGCCACCGACTTACCCGAAGCCGATTCACCAACAATCCCGAGAACTTTTCCCGCCGCCAGAGAAAAATTCATATCGTCTACTGCGACGGTTGTACCGTTGCGGGTATGAAAACAAATACGCAGGTTTTCAACGTGAAGGAGTGTCATGAGTTAATCTCCTGAGGCACGAGGATCAAGCGCATCACGCAAACCATCTCCCAGAAAATTCAGCGAAAACAGTGTGATAGATAACGTCAGAGCGGGAAAGACCAATAACCACGGATATTCCTCCATGGATTCCACACCATCAGAAATTAAAGAGCCCCAGGAACTCTCGGGCGGCTGAATACCCAGCCCTAAAAAACTGAGGAAAGATTCAAGGAGAATGACACTGGGAATAGTCAAAGTGGTGTAGACAATGACCGGACCCAAGGTATTCGGAATTAAATGCCGTGAAATAATTTTCCACGGTGACAGCCCCAATGCTACCGCTGCTTCTACAAATTCCTGTTGCTTTAACGTTAACACCTGGCCGCGCACGATCCGCGCCATGGTCAACCATTCAACAGCACCTATGGCGAGAAATAACAACAACATACTGCTACCGAAAATTACCGTGAGCAAAATAATAAAGATGGTGAATGGCAAAGCATAAAGAACGTCGACGACACGCATCATCAATGCATCGGTTCGTCCCCCGAGATAACCGGCGGTTGCCCCCCATAAAACACCAATCAATAAAGCTACTGTGGTTGCAATGAAGCCCACCATTAACGATATGCGGCTGCCATACATAATCCGGGTGAGTTGATCGCGCCCAAAAATATCAGTGCCCAGCCAGTGCGCTGTCGATGGTGGACTGGCTCCTAAATCCAGGTTTTGCGCAGCGTAAGGATAAGGCGCAATCACCGGTGTCAGTAAAGCGATGACGACCATAAATAACAGGACACTTAAGCCGACCATAGCCATCTTGTTTTTGCGTAAACGGCGAAGTGCATCCTGGGTTAAGGATGTACCTTTCTCTATTTGATCCATCAGCTATTACCCCTAAGCTGATGGCGTAATTTTGGATTGAGCCATACCAGGAGAATGTCGGCGATTAAATTGAAAACCACAATCAGCCCTGCATAAAAAATAGTGAACCCCAGAATCATCGTGTAATCACGGTTAAACGCGGCTTGAATGTAATAACGCCCCAGGCCCGGAATCTGAAAGATGCTCTCTACCACAAAAGAACCGGCCAGCAACCCCGCCATGGCTGGCCCTAAAAATGAAATCACGGGAGTCAAGGCACCGCGCAGCGCGTGGGCCCGCACGATGCGAAATGAAGATAAACCTTTTGCACGAGCGGTACGAATGTAATCCTGAGATAAGACATCCAACATACCCCCACGACTGATACGTGCGATGTAAGCCGCGTAAGTAAAACCCAACGTTATTGATGGAAGAATTTTATCCGCCGGCGTGTAGCCCCAACCGGATACCGGAAGATATTCAAGCCAGATTCCAAATATCAGGATAAGTAACGGGCCTAGAACAAATGAAGGCAGACAAATGCCAAGCATCGCAGTCGACATAGGAATATAGTCTTGCCAAGTGTTCGGTCGCAATGCCGAAATGATGCCTGCCAGCAATCCGATGCACATCGCAAATACCAGCGCATACAGCGATAACTCTAATGTGACGGGAAAGCCGAACCCGATCATCTCGTTAATGGTGCGGTTGGTATATTTGAATGACGGACCGAAATCACCACGCAATAAATTTGCGAGATAATCCGTATATTGCTCCCACACCGATGCATCAAGATTGTAACGCGCATTCAAATTTTTGAGCACTTCCGGAGGAACATCGCGCTCATCATCAAATGGACCGCCCGGTGCTGCGCGCACCATAAAAAATGTGATCGTAATAACAACGAACATGACCGGAATTGCCTGCGCAATACGTTTTAAAATAAACATCCACATAGTCAGGGCTTCCCCTCCGACTGCGCAACATCAGGCTCAAGGTACACATGCTTGTACGACCAGTAATCCATGATGTTGTTGTGCCACTCTTTTACCGATGCAGCCACAAGCGCGTTACTGGTGTAGGTATAGATCGGCATGATCGGCGCATCTTCCAGGAGGATAGTTTCAGCTTGCTGAAACAGCGCGTAACGCTCCGATTGATCACGAAGCTGTTCTGCCTGCGACATCAATCGCTCGTATTCGGTATTCGCCCATCCGGTTCGGTTGTTGCCGTTAGTTGCACGAAATACATCCAAAAAGTTCTGCGGATCATAGAAGTCCCCCGACCATGATCCACGCACAATGTCGTAATTACCGGTACGCTGGGATGCGAAGAAAACCTTCCACTCTTGATTCTCCAGTTTCACCTGAATATTCAGTGCCTTTTTCCACATTTGTTGGATAACCAAAGCAATCTTTTGATGATCCTCATCGGTGTTATAAAGAATGGTCAAAGGTGGAAAACCTTTTCCGTCCGGATAACCCGCCTCCGCCAGCAGCTCTCGCGCCAGTTGCACGTTTTCCGGCATAGCAGCAGATGAACGGTAGCCGGTTTCCATGGGAGGAATCAAAGAGTAAGCCGGTGGCTGGCCGCCGCGCGTTACCCGTTCTACGATTTGCTGCCGATCAATTGCGTAGGCAAGCGCTTGACGCACCCGTTTGTCGTTTAAGGGCGGGCGGCGCGTATTAAACCGGTAAAAATAGGTAGTGAAATTAGGATAGAACCGGTATGTTTCCGGAGCATTTGTTCGATAATTTTCTATTTTATCGGTTGGTAGCTGACGGATAATATGCAGCTGTCCCGCACGAAACATGCGTTCTTCAGTAGCGGATTTATCGATGGGGTAAAAATGAATTTGCTGGAGTTTGACTGCGTCAGCGTCCCAGTAGAACGGATTTTTTTCAACCACCACCACTTTATTGGGGACCCATTCTTTCATCACAAAGGGGCCGTTACCGACAAAGTTTTCCGGCTTAGTCCAGGCTGTCCCCCGATCACCAGGTGCGCCAAATTTTTCTATGGTCGGCCGATGTACAGGGTCCATTGAATGATGATCAAGGAGTTCCAGAAAATAAGGCACCGGGCGTGAAAGCTCCACCACCAAGGTGTATCTATCGCGTGCTTTAACCCCAACCAGATCAAAATCGGTTATCTCACCTTTATTAAACCGTTCTGCGTTTTTTATTCCAAAGAAGGCATAGGCGTACTGATTGCCCAGGCTGGGCAGTAACGCGCGATACCAGGACCAGACAAAATCCTCCGCCACAAGTGGATCTCCATTAGACCAGCGGGCGTTTTTACGCAAATGAAATACGTAACTCAAACCGTCATCTGAGACGTCCCACGACTCAGCAACCCCGGGAATAACTTCCAAAGTGGCAGAGCTTTTAGATACCAGCCCCTCAAATACAGCTAGTTGGATATGGTTTTCTGGAATACCCGTGGTGATGTGGGGATCAATGTCAGACGGTTCACTGCCATTGCCGATATGAAGAATCTGTTTTTCATTACCCACTTCAACGGTACTGCGATGGTCATGAAAGCAACCAACAAGCATCCCCAGGGACAAACACAAAGCGACCAGCGTTTTCGTCATCACATGAATTCCCGTTATCGAGAGCTGCAGCGGATCTGTCATGATAGAGAATGGTGAGAATTATAGGGAGATGAACCGACTCATCCTTTTATCAATCCAATAGAGAAATGAGTGACCGGAGCGTTTTGTACATGACGGCCAAAAAAAAGCCCATCAACTGATGGGCTTTTTTAGGTTACCGTTTGATGGATGCTTTCTCGCGTAGCAGGTCCTGATAGCTGGCGTATTCACCTTGACCAGTCATACCTTTAAGCTGAGCAGCAATAGCTGTCTTTTGCTCTGTTGCCACTTCCTGCCCACCTAGATTAACAGCAGTCAGTGCAATCACCGCGTAATCACCTGTAGATGTGCGAGTTGCAGTGACTACCGCTGCTTCACCACGCGGCTTGGCTAAACTGAATGCCTGACGCAATACATCCCGATCAACACTTACATCATTTCGTGAACCATTTTCGATCGTTTTTACCTCGTAGCCAGCATCAGCAACAACGGTTTCAAGAGCCTGCCCGGCTCTTACCGAAGCTACAACTTCCTCGGCACGTGAGGCAAGGAGGTTTTGGATCTTGGTATCACGAACGATCGTTACAATTTGCTCTTTAACTTCTTCGAGTGGTTTGATGTAGCTTTGTTTGTGGTCGGTTTTCTTCA
Organism: uncultured Cellvibrionaceae bacterium; assembly: GCA_964448175.1. Classification (GTDB taxonomy): domain Bacteria; phylum Pseudomonadota; class Gammaproteobacteria; order Pseudomonadales; family Cellvibrionaceae; genus Cellvibrio. The sequence goes on from CAYUVQ010000001.1 coordinate 90,623, forward strand.
ATACAACAACCCGGCTGGGAGACAGTTCAATCACCTCACTGCTGTTGTTTTCCAATAACACCTCATCAGAAAATGCGGCCGCGACAAACTGAGATTCTGCAGCGATACCGTTCCCGGTGTTACGTCCAAACAAACCAGTGTTTTTGTTTTCCAGCCCCAGTTCCTCAGCGACCTCGGCCAGATTTTCGGCGTTATAAGACAGGTCTCTTAGCCTTTCCAGTAAATTAACAAATTGGTTCTCAGCTTCAGAGCGCTTGAGCTGATCTACAATGCGATTACGCTCTTCTTCGAAGGATGGTGGCTCTGAACCACGCTCTGATACCAGCTTAACGAAGTGTGTACCAGCATCAGTTTTTACGGGAGCCGATACCGCTCCAACCTGGAGTGCTGCCAAGGCACTCTCAAATTCAGCGGGGAAAGCATCACCGCTGGTAAAACCCAGTTCGCCACCCTGATCACGGGTACCCAAGTCATCGGAGTAGGTCTTTGCCAACTCTGCGAAATCCTCACCGGCGGCCAGCTTTTCACTTACTTCAGCTATCTTGGCTTCATCGTTATTTTCAATAAGGATATGCGCAGCCTCCCGCTCAGTCCGCGCCTGGAACGCAGCCACATTCTGCTCAAACTGTTGACGCGCCTGCTCTTCACTCACCTCAATCCCGGCCATAAGATCCGCAACACTCAGATCAATATAGTCAACCGCAACTTGTTCGGGATTAGTGAAAGATTGCGTGTTGGCCTGATAATAAGCTTCAATCTCAGCATCCGAAACCTCAACACCTTCACTGATCTTAGCCGCAGGAATTACTGCATAGGTGAAATCACGGGTTTGAAAATTTAACGCAATGATGGTGTCCAGCTCGACCGGCGTAACGAAACTGCTCTCAATGACCCCAGCCGTTAATTGATTGACGAGCGAATCTTCTGCAAGAGCTTTCCGATAATTTGCGGGAGTAAAACCTGCCGTACGCAGCAGCTGCTGATAAACATTAGGATCAAATAATCCATTGCTGCCTTGAAATTGTGGGGTAGATAAGATTTGCTGGTTAACAAAGTTCTCGCCGATGGTCATGCCAGCATCTTCTGCTGTTTGAGTCAGTACTTTTCGCTGAATCAGATTTTCTATGACTGGCTGGCGGATATTTTCATCACTCAGGAAATCAGCTGGAAGCGAATCACCGTAGCGTGCCATCATCTGTTGCCGGTAGTTCGCGCTGGCCCGGACGATCTCCATCTCTGTGATATCTTCACCGTTGACGCTCACCACACCTTTAGTCGTCGGGTCGAAATTAAATAATGCTTCCGAACCGGATACCGCAAAAATAATGACCAGGAAACCAATTAGTATTCCCGATATAACCCCTTTGGAGTTGTCCCGAAGACTTTGCAACATGATGTGATCTACTCCTGACGTTCCAACAATTCTATTTTAATATTCAGGGAAGTTTACGCCCGATATTATCGTTATTAATGAAAAAGCCCCGCTTCAATAAAAAAGGCGCACCGATGGGATGCGCCTTTTTTACAACACCAGCACTGACAATAAATTCATCAGCACCTGATATTCGGCTTAGTTGACGGCGTCTTTCAAAGCTTTACCTGCTTTAAAGCCCGGAACTTTGGCGGCAGCGATCTTGATCTCAGCGCCAGTTTGCGGGTTACGTCCAGTACGCGCTGCGCGCTCTTTTACAGAGAAAGTACCAAAACCTACCAGAACTACAGAGTCACCGTTTTTCAGGGCACCAGTAATGCTATCAACGACTGCATCCAACGCACGTCCAGCTGCCGCTTTTGGAATATCCGCAGACGCGGCAATGGCTTCAATCAGCTCAGTTTTATTCACACTTAACCCCTTTTGATTTATTTGTTTCAGAAATACGTTAGCACAGGCAAATTGTTATGTTGGACATCTACCCTGCACTACCGGTGCAGCAAATGAACTGCGATTTATACCAACTGACACCATAAGGGTCAAGGAGACATTGTTGCTTTACAGCACAGAACAACCCAATTGCCTGTAATTTAGCCAATTGGGTCATTCGCTCAGCATCCATGCGGGCTGCAGCCGTGCAGCTATGTCCAGTTTGTTACTTCCCCACACGATGTAATCGTACGAGAAGCATTCCGTTAATGGGTACTGATCCGACTTGAACTATCGTCTTTCTGCGCTTGTTTCTGCAAAGCCTGATACTCTTCATCAGATAGTGGCGTCGGCATATGCTGCAATGCAATCTGCAATACATCATCAATCCATTGCACCGGCTTAATAGTCAAATCCTCTTTAATATTGTCTGGAATCTCTTTGAGGTCACGCTCGTTTTCAGCAGGTATCACAACGGTTTTAATGCCGCCGCGATGAGCAGCCAGTAACTTTTCCTTTAAACCGCCGATACGCAATACTTCGCCGCGTAAAGTGATTTCACCAGTCATTGCCACATCCGCACGCACAGGGATACCGGTCAATACCGACACCAGCGCTGTACACATAGCTATACCTGCACTGGGACCATCTTTCGGCGTCGCTCCTTCAGGTACGTGAATATGGATATCTACTTTTTCATGATAATCCGGCGCGACACCCAGACTTTGTGCTCGTGATCTTACGACCGTAAGCGCCGCCTGAATAGATTCCTGCATCACATCACCGAGAGAGCCGGTTTTGATCATTCGACCTTTACCAGCAACAGCCGATGACTCAATAGTGAGCAGCTCGCCACCAACTTGCGTCCACGCCAGACCAGTCACCTGACCAATCTGATCTTTGTTTTCCGCACGTCCGAAATCGAATTTGCGTACACCCAACAGGTTTTCCAACGCATCCGGTCCAATAACGTCCGTCTTGGTGCTTTTTTTCTTAACGTGGCTGGTAACAACCTTCCGGCATAACTTCGCTATCTCTCTATCAAGTCCGCGCACGCCAGCTTCGCGGGTGTAATAGCGAACGATATCGCGAATGGTTTCAGGCTTGATCGAGATTTCATTTTCTTTCAGGCCATTAGCTTGCATCTGTTTGGGAATCAAATAACGCAAAGCAATATTGAGTTTCTCGTCTTCCGTGTATCCCGGAATCCGAATAACTTCCATCCGGTCCAACAATGGGCCGGGAATATTCATTGAGTTAGAAGTACAGACGAACATTACATCCGACAAGTCGTAATCAACTTCCAGGTAATGGTCATTGAAGTGACTGTTCTGTTCAGGATCGAGCACCTCAAGCAATGCCGAAGCCGGATCGCCCCGATTATCCATTCCCATCTTGTCAACTTCATCAAGCAGGAACAGCGGGTTCTTCACACCGACCTTGGCCATCTTCTGAATTAACTTGCCGGGCAGAGAGCCAATGTAAGTGCGGCGATGGCCACGAATTTCTGCTTCGTCACGAACACCACCTAACGCCATGCGAACAAACTCACGGTTTGTTGCACGTGCAATGGACTCACCCAGCGAGGTTTTACCAACCCCCGGCGGTCCAACCAAACAAAGGATTGGTCCTTTAATTTTTTTAACCCGCTGTTGAACAGCAAGATATTCAAGAATACGTTCTTTTACTTCCTCCAGACCAAAGTGGTCTTTCTCAAGCACCTCTTCCGCGCGCGCCAGATCATGACGAACTTTACTGCGCTTCTTCCAAGGCACCTTTAACATCCAGTCAATGTAAGCACGCAGTACGGAGGCCTCTGCCGACATCGGGGACATCATTTTTAATTTGCCCAACTCAGCTCGGGCTTTTTCTTCAACTTCTTTTGGCATTCCTACCGAATGAATCTTTTTCTCCAGCTCGTCGATTTCATTGACATCTTCGCCGAGGTCACCGAGTTCTTTTTGAATGGCCTTCATTTGCTCATTCAAATAATATTCGCGCTGGCTTTTTTCCATTTGCTTTTTGACGCGACCGCGAATTTTCTTTTCAACTTCGATCACATCAACTTCTGCATCCATTAAATTTAACAGATGCTCAATACGTTCACGTACATTAGCCATTTCCAGAATGGTTTGTTTCTGGGGGAGCTCTAATGCCATATGCGCCGCAACGGTATCAGCAAGACGTCCCGGATCATCAATACCGGATAAAGACGTGATTACCTCGGCAGGCACCTTCTTGCTGAGATTTACGTATTTTTCAAACTGGTCAATGGTGGACCGAATTAAAATATCCGCTTCTTTACCGGATAATTCTTCTTCAGCCATCGGAACGATGCGGGCCCGGAAGAAAGTGTCAAGATCATCAATTGCTTCAATGTTGGCCCGCTCAACACCTTCAACCAACACCTTAACAGTCCCATCAGGTAATTTGAGTAATTGCAGAATGGAAGCGATGGTACCTATGGAATAAACATCTTCAGCAGTCGGATCATCTACCGAAGGGTCGCGCTGCGCAACCAACAACACTTGCTTGTCACTCACCATCGCCCGCTCAAGGGCTTCTATGGATTTTCCCCGGCCAACAAACAGCGGAGTGACCATATGGGGGTATACCACTACATCACGCAGGGGTAACAAGGGCAATTCATTGGCATTGGAAACGGAAATATCTGATTGACTCATCAGGAATCCCTCATACTAGGAAAGATACTGCCCGAGAAGGCAGTTATGTCTTAAGATTGGGGGCAATTTTAAAGAAATACAAGTTTGACTGATTAAAAAAAAGAAAAGAGCGCCGGTATGGCGCTCTTTTGGTAACTACAGCTACTTTAAGGTAACGGAAATAATTAATCTTCTTTAGCCACTTTAGCTGGCTTTTCAAGGTTTTCATAAACCAGAATTGGTTCTGACTCACCTTTGATGACAGATTCATCCACCACCACCTTTACCACGTGCTCTTCCGACGGAATGCGGTACATGGTGTCCAACAAAACCGACTCCATAATAGAACGAAGACCCCGTGCGCCCGTTTTCCGTTCCATAGCGCGCTGAGCAACTGCATCCAAAGCGTCGGGTCGGAAATCGATTACTACACCTTCCATATCGAATAGACGGCCATACTGTTTGGTTAGCGCATTTTTCGGTTCAGTCAGAATGCGAACCAAGGCTTCTTTGTCCAACTCATCAAGTGTGGCAATAACGGGCAGACGCCCGACAAACTCAGGAATTAAGCCATAACGGACCAAATCCTCCGGCTCAAGATCGTGTAAGGTTTCGCCAAAATTGCGTTTGTCGTCTTTGCTTTTCACTTCCGCACTGAAACCAATCCCACCTTTTTCAGAGCGTTCACGAATAACCTTATCGAGTCCCGCAAAAGCACCGCCACAAATAAACAAAATATTTGAGGTATCTACTTGCAGAAACTCCTGCTGGGGATGCTTGCGACCCCCCTGGGGAGGAACAGAAGCAATAGTACCTTCTATAAGCTTCAGCAGAGCTTGTTGCACCCCTTCGCCGGATACATCCCGTGTTATTGAAGGGTTATCCGATTTGCGCGAAATCTTATCGATTTCGTCGATGTAAACGATGCCTTGTTGCGCTTTTTCTACATCATAATCGCATTTTTGCAGCAACTTCTGAATGATGTTTTCAACATCTTCACCAACATAACCAGCCTCGGTCAAGGTAGTTGCATCGGCAATTGTAAAAGGAACATCAAGCAAACGAGCCAAAGTCTCAGCCAACAATGTCTTACCGCTACCCGTGGGGCCGACTAAGAGAATATTGCTTTTGCCCAGCTCTATCTGCTCTTTGTCTTTGCTCTTATCCCCAACACGAAGACGCTTATAGTGGTTGTAAACAGCCACCGCCAAGACTTTTTTTGCTTTCTGCTGACCAATAACATATTGGTCCAGAATGGCGGAAATCTCATGGGGCTTCGGCAACTTGTCCGAACTGCCTTCAATATTGTTCTCTTGTATCTCTTCGCGAATAATGTCGTTACACAGATCGACACATTCATCACAAATGAATACCGAGGGTCCTGCAATTAGTTTGCGAACCTCATGCTGACTTTTGCCACAAAACGAGCAATACAACAGCTTCCCGTTTTTGTCGCCAGCGTCACTGGTGTGATCGGTCATTTAAACCACTCCGTCAAGTATCTCAAGTAACAAGCATTAACTATGCGTGCGTTACCCTGAATTTCAACCTTTTACAGTTGCTTATGTAGCTAATCGCGCAGATTATTTGGCGATGATACGCCTGTCGATTACCGCGTCCACCAGCCCATACTCTTTAGATTCTGATGCCGACATAAAATTGTCACGTTCGGTATCTTTTTCGATTTTTTCTACAGGCTGACCCGTATGATAGGCCATTAACTCGTTTAGACGTCGGCGGATCTTTAAAATTTCCTGGGCATGGATATGAATATCCGATGCCTGGCCCTGGGCGCCGCCACTGGGCTGGTGAATCATCACCCTGGAGTTCGGCAGACAATAGCGCTTGCCTTTGGCACCGGCTGTTAACAAGAAGGCTCCCATACTGCAGGCCTGACCGATACACATGGTGCTAACGTCTGGCTTAATAAACTGCATGGTGTCGTAAATGGACATCCCCGCTGTAACCGAGCCGCCTGGCGAATTTATATACAAGTGAATATCTTTATCAGGGTTTTCAGCTTCCAGAAACAGTAACTGCGCCACAACCAGGTTGGCCATATAATCTTCGACAGGCCCCACCAAAAAAATCACCCGCTCTTTTAACAGGCGAGAGTAAATATCGTATGAACGCTCGCCGCGTGCTGTCTGCTCTACAACGATGGGCACCAGGCCACTATTGATAATGGATGGAGCTGATTTGGAATAATCGTACGACATGTGCCTTTTTTGATCCTTGTGCCAGAGGAAGAACTAACTCAGATCGACCTGTTGCAGACCTGATATGACAATAGGGAGCTTAACCTGTGATGCGATTATATGCCAGTATCACGCGCATTTGGGGAGAGAATTTGGAGGGGAGGAAGCCGCAAAACCAGCGTTTTGCGGCTTTTTTGAGCACTTACCGCTGAGGAGCTGCAGCCTTGATCACTTCATCATAGCTTGATTGCTGTTCAGTGACTTTAGCTTGCGAAAGAATATAGTCAACAACCTGATCTTCCAGGACGGCAGACTCAACACCGGCCATCAACTCACGATTACTGCTGTAATAGTCGATGACTTCCTGAGGCTCCTGATAAGTAGAAGCGATATCCTCAATCATCGATTTTACGCGCTTGGCATCTGGCTTTAATTTGGCTGATTTAACAATTTCGCCCACGATTAAACCAAGAGTTACCCGACGCTCCGCTTCTTCTTGAAACATTGTGTCAGGCAACAGTGACTTGACGTCAAAATTTTGCTGCTGACCACCAAAGCGCTGTAGCATCTGCTCCCTTAATACGTTTATTTCATTGGCTACCAGAGCCTTGGGCACTTCTGTTGTGTGAGATGCAATCAAAGCATCCATCACCTGCCCCTTCACCTTCGCTTTGATAGCATTGCTCAGCTCGCGATCCATATTCGCTTTTACTTCTTTACGGAACTGCTTTTCACCGCCTTTTTCAACGCCAAATTTTTGGAAAAAGGCTTTATCAAGCTCCGGCAGAATACTTTCAGAAACAGTGTTTACCTTGACAGTGAACTCAGCATCAGCACCCTTTAATTCTTCGGACTGATAGTCTTCCGGGAAAGTAACTTTAATCACACGCTCTTCGCCGGCTTTCATGCCAACGATGCCGTCTTCAAATCCTGGAATCATTGACTTGGAGCCCAGCACCAGATCCTGGCTTTCGGCTTTACCACCGGCGAACTCTACGCCATCTTTGGTTCCAACGAAATCAATATTGACTTTGTCCCCATCAGCAGCAGCGCGCTCCACTTCAGACCAGGTAGCCTGATGTTTACGCAGAACTTCAATCATATTGTCAATATCTGATTCAGTAACCTCTGCCGAGACTCGTGTCAGTTCAAAGGTGGTCAGATCAGTGAGATCCACGGTGGGGTACACTTCAAAAGTAGCTACATATTCCAGATCTTTGCCCGCCGCCATCTGCTTAGGCTGAATATTGGGCTGACCAGCAGGCTTCACGTTCTCCTTCTGCACAGCTTCGTAAAACGAACGGCTGATGACTTCACCTACAACTTCTTGGCGAACACCCGCACCATAACGGCGTTTTACTTCTGACAAAGGTACCTTGCCCTTGCGGAAACCGTTGATGCGTACATTGCGGGCAGCCTCTTTAAGGCGTTTTTCTACTTCGCTTTCTACTTGCTCAGCAGGCACGCCAATCGTCAGACGGCGCTCCAGACCAGAAGTCGTTTCAAGTGAAACCTGCATATTATCCTCGTGACCTAACAAAGATTATTCAATGGGAGTGGGGCTGCGGGAAGCAACTCGCTCATAACCTGCTCAAAATGGTGCGGTCGGAGAGACTCGAACTCTCACACCTCTCGGCGCCAGAACCTAAACCTGGTGTGTCTACCAATTCCACCACGACCGCATATGCCAAAACTTGAAAATGGTAATTGGCGATAAAAAGCGCTAACCCTTTGATTTCTATAGGTAAAACAAGATATCAAACAGGCTCATGGGCGCGAAGGGTGCTGATTGTGCCACAGTCATTGATGACGTTCAACAAAAGGCTACTCAAGTATTCACTCAATATTCGCTGCTCGTCTCGCGTTGCCGGGCTATCAGCGCCGCAAATGATCTCTCCCACGCGTGAACTGCATCCAGATCGACCTCTCGCGGATCATCTACAGCCGGTATTACTTTCACTGGAATCAGATCGGAATCGACGTGTGGTGCACGGTTGTCTTTTCTCGGTCGGGCTGTGGACCAGAGGCTTTTATAATAGTGCTCCATCTGCCCCACCCACGAAGCTGGGTCCTGGGATAACAGGGCTAACTCCATTGCTTCAGAAGGTTCTTTATCAATGGCGGCAAGCGCACTCAACAGGCCGGGGCAGTCATGTATGGCTTCAACATCTTTAACCTGGTAATTCTCAGCAACCTCGCGAAGATAATGATCAAAACCGCAGACCAGGTGAAAGACAGCAGCGTCCAGCGTTGCCTGAAGCTGGAGGCGGCCCATGGGAGTAGCGACAAGGCCGGGCGTGGAGGCCTGTTTGAGCAGGACACGGGCATAGGCCAGTTTTTGATTAACCAGAGAAAGGCTTGCGTTCGCCATATGAGAGATTACCGAGAAAACTGTGGCGCAAAACGCGCCACACGAGGAGTTGCTTGAAGCTTACCGCTACTTTGAGGGAATCCATTTTCCATTTTGATAAAAGGCTTTCCAGCCCGTCGCCTTTCCATCTACTTCAGTTTGCACATACTGTTCTTTCGTCTTCCGGCTGAAGCGTATGACCGTTTTATTACCCTCGGGGTCTTTAACCGGTGCGGATAACAAGAAGCGATATTTAGGGTCGATCTGATCCTTGTAGGGAATCAACTCAGCCACTAAGGGAGCGCGTGTTTCACGATTTTTTGGAAACTGGCTAGCGGCCAAAAATAAGCCGGACGCCCCATCGCGCAATACGTAATGGTCATCGACTTTTTCACACTTCAGCTCTGGCATCGGAATCGGATCAACCTTCGGCGGAGCAGCTTCGCCGCTCTTCAATAACTTACGCGTATTTTTACATTCACTGTTGGTGCAACCGAAATATTTTCCAAATCGGCCTGTCTTGAGTTGCATCTCGCTGCCACATTTATCACATTCTAGCGTCGGCCCTTCATATCCCTTCAGCTTAAATACGCCCTGCTCGATTTCATAACCGGGACAGTCGGGGTTGTTACCGCAGATATGGATCTTGCGGTGCTCATCCAACAGGTAGCTATCCATGGCAGAATTACAGCGCTTACAACGCTGCTTGGCGCGCAACTGCTTAGATTCAGCCTCTTCATCGGCATCAGCATCAATAACTTCGTGACCTGATACCAAATTCATTGTGTTTTTGCAGCGTTCCTTTGGCGGGAGATTGTACCCCGAGCACCCGAGGAAAACCCCGGTACTACCGGTGCGGATCTGCATATGGCGACCACACATTCCACACTCTACGTCAGTATCGGTGGGGTCGTTGGCGCGCATACCCTTCTCTTTGCTTTGCGCCAGACGCAGTTTGCGGGTGAAACCTGCATAAAATTCGTCCAGCAGATTGCGCCAATCTTTCCCACCCTGCGCTACTACATCCAGCGCCTCTTCCATATTAGCGGTGAAGCTGTAATCCATAAGATCGTCGAAACTTTCTACCAAGCGCTCGGTGACGATATCGCCCATCTTTTCCGCATAGAAACGGCGGTTCTCAAGGCGTACATATCCACGATCCTGAATAGTGGAAATAATTGAGGCGTAAGTCGAGGGACGGCCTATTCCGCGTTTTTCCAGCTCTTTCACCAAACTGGCTTCGCTGTAACGTGCGGGGGGCTTTGTGAAGTGCTGGGCCGGATTCAACTTAACGAGCGGTAATACCTGCCCCACTTTCATATCCGGCAGCACTACGTCTTCGTCTTTTTTAGCCAGTTGTGGAAGAACTTTGGTAAAACCATCAAACCGAATCACGCGCCCGCGGGTGCGCAGTTCATAGTCGCCCGCATTTACGATTACCGTGGTGCTGGTGTATTCAGCGGCGCTCATCTGACATGCAACAAATTGCTGCCAGATTAAGGAGTACAAGCGTTCGGCATCGCGCTCCATACCACTGAGATGGTTAGGCATAACAGAAACGCTGGAAGGCCGGATTGCTTCGTGCGCCTCTTGCGCACCCTCTTTGCTGGAGTATACCTGCGGGTTTTCGGGCAAGTAGCGCTGCCCATATTGATCAAGAATATAGGCGCGGCAAGATTCCACTGCATCCTGGCTGAGGTTGGTGGAGTCGGTACGCATGTAGGTGATGTAGCCTGCCTCGTAGAGCCGCTGAGCCATCATCATGGTTTTCTTGACCCCAAACCCCAGACGAGTACTCGCGGCCTGCTGCAGGGTTGAGGTAATAAAAGGTGCCGAGGGTTTTGATTGCGTTGGCTTGTCTTCCCGGCTTACCACCTTATAGCTGGCATGCTGCAGCGCTGTCACAGCAGCCATCGCATCCGCTTCGTTTAACGGTTTGAATGCTTCGTCTTTATACTTTTTGACTTCGAAGGCTGTAGAGGCTTTGTCGGCTTTTAAATCAGCAGCGACGGTCCAGTATTCTTCCGGAATAAATGCGCGGATTTCCCGTTCCCGCTCCACAACCAGGCGTACCGCCACCGACTGCACGCGACCGGCTGACAGCCCCCGTGCCACCTTTTCCCACAGCAGCGGCGAAACCATGTAACCCACCACCCGGTCCAGAAAACGGCGCGCCTGCTGCGCATCCACGCGATTCTGATCCAGCGGCCCCGGGTTTTTAAAAGCATTTTGGATCGCTGTTTTCGTGATCTCGTTGAACACCACGCGGCGATAGCGGCCTTCATCACCACCTATGGCTTCACGCAGATGCCAGGCAATGGCCTCTCCTTCACGGTCCAAGTCCGTCGCGAGATAAACCTGATCAGCTTTCTCTGCCAGTTTTTTCAGTTCTTCAACGACCTTTTCCTTACCCGGCAGGATTTCGTAGTGAGCCGCCCAGCTGTTCTCCGGATCAATACCCATCCGGTTAATCAGCTGCTGCTTACTTTTCTGTTCCTGATAAGCGGCTTTTTCTTCGGGTGAAAGCTTGCGGGTCGCGGCAGCCTGCTTCGCACGTTCTTTAGCATCAACGGGTTTGGCTGCGCCACTGGTGGGCAGATCGCGAATGTGGCCGATACTCGACTTGACGATAAAGTCCCCACCCAAATACTTATTGATCGTTTTGGCTTTAGCCGGTGATTCGACAATAACTAAGGATTTGCCCATAGCGTTCTTCTATAAATTCCAATGAGTGGTCTGGCGACAGTGCCGTTAGCGGCGTATATTTCAACGATGTCCTGAGGCAAGTGTCATAAGACGGGCTAAAATGCCGACAAGGTGCGCATATATAAGTCTTGAATCTATCAGGGTCAAGGGGCTGCTCCGGAGAGCGCGTTGTAAAAGCTGCTCTTTCGGCAGCAAACACCGAGAAAGGACTTCTGCCAATCGTCCGCCACAAGGGACCATTAAGCCGTTGATTTGAAAGTATTTTTTTGAATTCTTTTCGATTGCTTGAATCAGTGGGTAGGCGAAAATCCAAAGCAAGGGTAATTTTTTCGTGTATACCGTGAATTAACGATGATGATTCTTCTTTTTATACTGGCTGTGGTAATTCTCGCTGCATTAGCACTGGTTAGTGTTATCAACCAGATCCAGCGACGGGAGCGTGCGCGGCGCTTGCAGCAACGGCAGCTACGTCTGCAGGTGGAGTTATTAGAGGAAGTTATTGATTGTTTACTCAAGACCGTACCCAACCGGCAGATTGCCAAACATATCAATGATGAAATTCTCGATCTTCTGCAACAGATCCTGACACTGGAGCAGCGCAACGCCACGCACCTTGAAGCGAGCCTTAAACACGCTCAGAGCCGTGAGAACGAACTGGTCAATGTAAAATCCCAGCCGCGAACCAGCTACCTTAAGGGGAGTGATGCGCAGGTTGCTCAAGCCCAGTCTTATTTAAACAAAGCCGCACAAGTGCTTCGTCATCAACAGATGTCAGGCCGGTTGAGCGAGGAAGAGCTGGACGTTTATCTGAGCGAACTCTCGTGGGCACATTTGATGGTGAGCGCCGTGTCTTTTATTGGCCAAGGCTACAAGGCCAGCACCAGAGGAGATGTATTTTCGGCTCAAGCGTTCTATAAAAAAGCTCAATATTTACTGATCGAATCGACCCACCCCGACTCCAAGCGGATGCGCATGATCCGGGAGCTGGGAGAGATTATTTCCGGCGCCCGTAAAGCCTTGAGCGAAGATCTTGTGCCAGAGGAAGCCGCCTTACTGTAATGTCACTGCACGGCTGTCCCGGTTGCCTGCAGCCTTTGCAACAAGGGAAGCAAGGCTTCAAGCCGCTTAATTCCGCCCGCCTCTGACCAGTAAAAACCGTATCCCTGGATACCGGCTTCAACGGCGCTTACCGAAGGTGGCAGCAGTTTCAGAACTTCTTTCAGCACCGCCACCTCCGCCGCAAACGCCCGTCCATGTCCGTGCCATTGCCAATCCCCCTGAAAATGGGCTTCATGGGTATACGGCATACGAATCAGTAACCACCCAGCTCGCCCCTCCTTTCCTTTTTCGGCTTCAACAGGCAGGTAATATACGGGAGTCGCTGCAGGAGTCTCCGTGTCGACATTCTGCTTTGGCAGAGAGCTAATCCGGACGCGCAATCCCAGCTCCATGGCACGTTTGCGTAGTTGTTCCTGCTGGCGCTGTGTGGCATTGGGCTGCAGCATCATGATCGGTCCCAGCACCATGGCTACCACGGCAATGACTATGACAATTAACCAGAGATTCATCAGTTATTTACTCTTTCTTATATAAAGTGGTTGAGGTGTCGGAGGTCTGGCCACCTTGGGTAAATGAGACTAGTATTAGGGCATCGCGTGCCTTGGGCTCATGCTTTATCGACTACAGAATAATTAATCGACGGGTTTACACGGGACAGCCATTATGACTCAGCTCTATCGCCATATCATTGTCGGCCTGGATTTATCGGAAGAATCACCGCAGGTGTTATCCAAAGCCGCCGCCTTGGCCAAGGCGTGTGAAGCCCACCTGAGCGTGGCTCATGTGATAGAACCTATTACGTTTGCCTACGGTGGTGATATGCCGGTGGATCTGTCGGAAGTTCAGGAACAGCTGCAGCTTAAAGCAGAGCAAGAGTTACAACGTTTGGCCAGTCAGGCGGATTTTCCCATCCAACAAGAGCATGTTCTGGTAGGCCAGCCTGCTACGGAATTGCATTACCTTGCCAACCAGCAGGAAGCCGATCTGATTATTGTGGGTAGCCACGGGCGCAAGGGGTTTGCGCTGCTGCTGGGATCAACCTGCAACAGCGTCTTGCATGGTGCCGTATGTGATGTCCTGGCGGTACGGGTAAACCCTCCTGAAGATAAAAAATCTGTTTCATAAGCATCCCCGCAAGGGGATGTTTACTCTGCTTGCTGCATATCTTCCAGTTCCGCCCAGCGTTCAAAACAGCGTTCCAGCTCTGCTTCAATCTGCGCCAGCTCCTGCATCTTAGCCTCAACGACAGCGGCTTCCTGGGCAAAGAAGTCAGGGGTGGAGACCTCGGCCTGCAATGCCGCTTGTTGCTGTTCTAACTGCTCGATTTTGCCGGGCAACTCGTCAAATTCACGCTGTAACTTGTAACTGAGCTTTTTGCTGCGGGCGGCCGGTTTTGGTTCAGATTTAGGTGAACTCCCCTCATTAACAGCGGGGTGCGACGGTGCCACTGCAGGTTCATTTTCCGGCGCATCAGGCTCGGTCCACTTTCCGCCCTGACGAATCCAATCGTCATACCCACCCACGTATTCCAATACATTTCCACGCCCTTCGAAGGCTATAACGCTGGTAACAATGTTATTCAAAAATGCCCGGTCATGGCTCACCAGCAATACTGTTCCGTCGTAATCGTTAAGGATCTCTTCCAGCAACTCGAGGGTTTCAACATCCAGATCATTGGTAGGCTCATCGAGCACCAGCAAGTTAGCGGATTTGCTGAAAAGCTTGGCTAATAAGACCCGGTTCCGCTCACCCCCTGACAATGCTCGCAGCGGTGTACGGGCACGCTCGCCGGTAAACAGGAAATCACTTAGATAGGAAATTATGTGGACATTCTTTTTGCTTTTACCGTCGTCGATCTCAATGAATTCACGCCCCTCCGCGATGTTGTCGACCGCATTCTTATCCAGATCCAGTTGATCGCGCAGCTGATCAAAATAGGCGATCTTGAGGTTCGTTCCTAACCGCACCTTACCTTGTTGCGGCTGCAGCTCCCCAAGAATCAATTTCAACAGTGTACTTTTACCCGCCCCGTTGGCGCCCACCAAACCGATGCGATCGCCGCGAATAATCGTGCTGGAAAAGTCCTGCACAATGACTTTGTCTCCCCAGGCGTAGTGAACGTTGGTCAATTCAGCGACCAGCTTTCCTGAAGATTCTCCACTGGTCAGCGAAAAGTTGGCTTTTCCGATCAACTCGCGCCGCTGGGAGCGTTCGTTGCGCAGAGCTTTCAGTGCTCGAACCCGCCCTTCGTTACGGGTTCGGCGCGCTTTGATGCCTTGACGAATCCAGACTTCTTCCTGAGCCAGCTTTTTATCAAAGAGTGCGTTATGGCGGGCTTCTTCCGCTAGCGCCTGCTCACGGTAGACGAGATAGCTGGCGTAATCGCCAGCCCAATACCGCAAATTTCCCCGATCCAGTTCCGCGATATGCGTAGCCAGCGTTTGCAACAATGAGCGGTCATGAGTGATAAAAACCAAAGCGCCCTTAAAGTTGAGCAACTGTTTTTCAAGCCAGTCGATGGCCGCGATATCGAGGTGGTTGGTCGGCTCGTCCAGTAACAGCACATCAGGATCACCCACCAATGCTTTAGCCAAGGCTACGCGCCGGCGCCAGCCACCGGACAATTCGCGCATATAACGCTCTGCTGGCAATTCCAGACGCGACAGCACGGTTTCTACTTGTTGCTGTAAGTTCCAGCCGTCCCGTGCTTCGATCTGTTGTTGCAGCTCTGCCATCCGCGCCATTTGTACATCGGAGAAATCGGCAGCGTGGGCCAGTTCGCGATATTCCGCTAACAACTCGCCCATCCCCTGGAACTGCGACGCTACAACCTCAAATACCTTGCGATCATCCGCTTCCGGCAGATCTTGCTCCAGACGCGCGACACGTACACCGCTCTGCCGGATAATCTCACCTTTATCGAGATCAATCTCGCCGGCAATAACCTTCAGCAGGCTGGATTTGCCCGCTCCGTTGCGCCCAATCAGGCAGAGCCGCTGCCCTCGCTCAACGGTGAGGTCGACCTGATCCAGCAGCACTTGCAAACCGTAACTCAGATATGCTTTTTCCAATTTAATCAACGACATAAGAAACCACTACCCATAGCCACGAAAATTCAATACAGCCTGAACCGGCAAAAGCCCGCATTGTGCCAGATACGGCGGAGCAAATCTGTTCGGCTGTCAGCCGCTGCTCTTTTAAATGAAACCCAACGATGGGATTAAAGTCGAACTAACAGGGCGCATAGCAGTGTTTGCGGTGCGCTTGCAAAATGGTCAAAAACACCAACGAGACGATATGATTTCTCACCTTATATCAATAAGTTAGGAAAATTATCTCCATAGAAGATGAAGTTTACTCCGGGCACTGGCGAATCCCATAATCCACTGTTATTCTCAATGCGCTTGTGACCAATTTTTGTAAGAAGCCAACCCTATTTGTTTTTATCCGCGTTAAATGCACCCGAGGTTTTTTCAATGCGCGCATGGTTTTTAACTGCATTCCGCCCTCTTTCTGCCGGGCTGTTCTGTAGCTTTCTCACCGTTAGTACGTTTGCCGCTGAAAAAGAGCCGGTTGTTGCGCCCTCGCCTGCAGCAAGCGACGCGGTGGTAGAAACACTCGTTAAAATCGACCGAACCAAGCAGCGTCAGGATTACACCGCGGCGAAGACAGCGCTTAACCAACGCCAGCTAAACACCTACAGGAAGCTGGTTACCAAGCTGGAAGACTATCCTTTGCTGCCATACCTTGAGTATCAGGACATCGGCAATCGTCTAAACGCTTTACCTAAAGCCGATGTTGCCGCTTTCCTCTCGAACTATCCCGGCTCTTATCTGGCTGATCGGCTCTCCCATCGCTGGCTGAGGACCTTGGCAAGTCGTCAGCAATGGCAGGATTACAACACCTTCTACAATCCGGACCTGAACGATGCGGAGCTCGCCTGCCACAGCTTACGCGCGCGTCTCGAAATTGGCGACAAAACTGCCTTTGATGATGTTGCGCCTTTGTGGAATATTGCAGAGTCGCAAAGCAAAGCCTGTGATCCGGTATTTTCCCGTTGGATGGCTGCCGGCAAATTAACCCCGCAGCTGTTGTGGGAAAGACACAGCAAAGCATTACAGGCCGGCAATGTCGACCTCGCCGGTTATCTGGCCCGTCAAATGGCCGAGCCACAGAAAAAACTGGCTCTGCTTTTCCAGGAAGTCCGTCGCACCCCGGGCGTACTTGCGCAAACCTCCCGGTTCAGTAAACAGTCACCGGAAATGCAGGAAATCATTCTGTATGGTCTGCAGCGACTCGCCATTCATGATGCCCCCAAGGCGCTGACGTTATGGCAAGGGTACGATGCGCAACAGTTATTTGACGATACCAAGCGCTTGGAAACCCAGTACTATCTCGCCACTCGCTTGCTGCGCCAGGATCATCAGGATGCAGCTGAAACACTGCTGTCCTCTATTTCCCAAATTACCAGCACCAACCTGACCGAAGCCTTGATTCGCGATTCACTGCGCAAACTCGACTGGGAAAAAGCGTTTACCTGGTTAACCCGCTTGCCGATCGAAGCTCAGCAAACTGAGCGCTGGATGTACTGGCGAGCGCGTATCATGGAAGAGTTAGACATAAAAGAAATCGATGGCCAGAGTGTTAAGTCGCTTTACAACCGGGTAGCCGCAACACGCAGTTTTTATGGCTTTTTGTCCGCGGACAAACTGGGTTATGAATATCGCCTGGTTGATAAACCCATGTTGATCTCTCCGGAATTGCAGACTCAGGTGGAACAGGCTCCTGGTATCCAGCGAGCACGCGAACTTTATATCCTGGGGGACATTTATGGGGCGAGCCGGGAGTGGTTTCACACTACCCGTCGAATGAAAAACGAAGAAATGGTGGCCGCCGGCCGGTTGGCTGATCGCTGGGGCTGGCATCGTCAGGGCATTCAGGCAATGATTGATGCGGAATATTGGGATGATCTGCAAGTCCGCTTCCCGCTGGCTTACCAGGAACATGTGGCGAGTGCTGCAAAAGCAACCTCGGTGAACCCGCTGTTTCTGATGGCTATCACGCGCCAGGAGAGTGCCTTTAGTCCTGATGCCAAATCATCTGCAGGGGCTTTGGGGTTGATGCAGCTGATGCCGGCCACTGCCCAGCAAACGGCAAAAAGAGCAGGTATTCCCTACTCCAGCAAACAAGACCTGTTGAAGCCGGAGAAAAATATCGCCCTCGGCAGCCGCTACATCAATCAATTGTTAAATCAGTTTAATGGCAATCGCATTCTGGCCGCAGCCGCCTACAATGCTGGTCCTAGCCGGGTCAGACAATGGTTGAGCAAGGATGATGCGAAGCTGCCTTATGATGTTTGGATCGAAACTATTCCATTTCACGAAACACGCGGCTACGTGCAAAACGTTTTGTCCTTCTCCGTTATCTACGGTTATCGGACGGGTGAAAAACAACAGTTCATCACCCCTCTGGAAGCCAAAAACTCTCTGTAAAAGTTACCTTCGATCGGCCGGGCCCGCCCTATGCGAGTCCGGCGATTTACCCGATCCTCCTCTCCGACCCTAAAAGAGTCGACTGACCGCGTTCTTGCTCTTGGCGCGAGTTTGCTTTTAGCCATATTAGTCATACAATGAAGAGCAGTTTCACGAATAAAATAACGCCACCTGACTCGCGCGGTTGCTTCTTGGTAAGGATTTCATAGCTGTTTATGTCCGAGTTATTGCCTTTGCTGGCGCGCCAGCCAATCTTCAATCGCAAAATGCAGGTGGTTGCATACGAACTGCTATGTCGCAGCTGTGACTTGAATGAATACACGGCAGACAGTGGTGATATGGCCAGTTCGCAAGTATTGCTGCACACCTTTACCGAATTATCCATTCAAAGTGTTGTGGGTAATCATCAGGCTTTTATCAACTTTACCCGCACGCTGCTCATGACCCCGCCGCCCTTTGACCGGCGCCAGTTGGTGGTGGAGGTATTGGAAGGCCAACGGATTGATGCGCAGATGCTACATAGCCTGCGCAGCTTGCGCGAACAGGGCTATACCATTGCGCTGGACGACTTTGAATTAACTGACGAGACCCGTGACCTTATCCCCTACGCCGACATTATCAAACTCGACGTCCTGCAACTTACGCCGGATCAAATCCGTGAACATATTGATTACCTTAAACCTTTCGGCCTGACCCTGTTAGCAGAAAAAGTTGAAACCTACGAGATGCTGGAGTACTGCAAGGACGTCGGATTCGATTTATTTCAGGGTTATTTTCTGGCACGCCCCAAAATTATTAAAGGCCGCAAAATCACCGAGAATAAACAAGCGGTATTACAGCTGCTTTCGGTACTGCACGACCCCGATGTTCCTTTGGAACGTGTAGAGCAACTGGTCGCGCGTGACCCGATGTTAAGTTACAAGTTACTGCGCCTGGTCAACTCTGCAGCCTTTGCCTTACCGCGCACCATAGAGTCATTGCATCAGGCAATTACGCTGCTCGGTCTGGATATCATCAAGAACTGGGTGAACCTGCTGGCAATGGCCAACCTCGGTGACAAACCGATTGAATTAAGTATCGCCGCATTAACGCGTGCTCGCATGTGTGAAATCATCGCCACCCAAATGACCGGCAAACCGCGTCAGGATACTTTTTTCACCGTTGGCCTACTGTCTACCCTCGAGGCTTTTATGGACGCACCCCTGGAGGTACTGCTCGATAGTATTTCGCTCAGCGAACAATTGAATGAAGCATTGTTAAAACATCTGGGTGATGAGGGAACCGTGCTCGGTATTGTCGAACATTATGAACGGGCTGAGTGGGATAAAATTGATTGGGAATATCTGGCTGCGCGCAACATTGCGCCGGATTCACTTTCACATATTTATCTGGACGCGCTGAGCTGGGTTACCGCCACGATGGAAACCATGGGTTTTAATTCCCGTTGAAGATCAAGACCAGGTTGATTAAGAACAAGTATTCTCCGCAATAAAATCCCGCGCTTCACTTGTTATAAAGGGCCATTCTAATTCACGCCCCGCTTTTTCAAATGCCACTACCGGAATTCGGGTACCGTATTGTTCGATCAATGCGTCGGAATCTGCGATATCAATCTCTCGTAAACGCAACCCAAACTCAGTCAACAACGGCCAGAGTATTACCTTGGCCTCTTCACATAAATGACAGCCCGACGTGGTGTAGAGAATCAGCAAAGACATAACACATCCTGTTATATAAACTCAGGCGATTCGTAGCGCCTTCGGCAAACAACTTTAGCCGCTTTTTTAACGACGGGTAAAGTAAAGTGCAGAGACAACTACCACCGCAATAATAACCAGTAACGCCAAACCCAGGCGGCCATGCTTAGGGGTGTCTTCCTCACGCGGATGAGAGGGGCGGGCATGAACAGAGCGCGAGCTTTTGATATCGCTGTTAATTCCCGGCGTACTGCGAGGTTTAGCGATCGGTTTGGTTTTTGGGATGGGCGTCGCGTCCGACACCTTTGATGCATGCGAGCGCACCGTTGTTTTAGCCAAATCATCTGTGGTTGGCCCAATCACACCGAAGCTGAGCGTATCGAACCGCAGCTCATCTCCGCGCTTCACTCGCGCCTCAGTTATTTGCCTACCATTTACAAAGGTGCCATTGGCAGAACCAAGATCTTTGACGTAAAGCAAGCCATCTAACACCTGCAACTGCGCATGACGGCGAGACAAATGAGCCGCCGCAAGACTGATATCGCATTCAGTAGCTCGGCCCACAACGGTTATTTCTTTGATGGGGAATACGCGATTAGCCAGCGCAGCATGGTTGGCTTTTAACGCCCAGCCAGTTACCTTCGGCTGCGCTGATGTGCGCAGGTGCGTGACGTTGTTCGTTTCGATAATCGTCTCTTTTGGCTCGCGCTTTGGATCGATTACCTGTAGCTCCACCGCCCCCAGAGTTATGACATCATCAGGTCTCAACGTACAGATACTGGAGACCTCTTCGGCATTTACCTTAACCGGTTTTTCAGGCACAAGGTTTTTAAGCGTAAGCTGTTCGTGCTCAACCAGAACTTCAATGTGACTGTCCGCAACCTCTTCATCATCAACAACCAGATCATTGGTTATCAGCCGGCCAATTGTTACCTTTGGCTCAACCAACCACACCGCATTATATTTATTGTTTTTAAAGCGGATTTTCAGCATACGAAGTTCCTTATGAATTCTCGGGCACCGCGGATAATGCTATAGCACGCGCCGCTTTTCAACCGTGGACGGTGTTAAGGCAACCAAAGTTGAAACACGCCGCCCCCCAGAAGTCCGTCATTGGCAAGTTGAATATAGCCGCGCTCCTGACGTGACCGATGCAGTCCCGCAACGCGATGCGCAAACAATAACCCAAGGTGCGTATTACCGGAAGAAAATGATACGCCGGCATTTATCTCATGCGGTGCAGCTAACATACTGACAGGATACCCTTCGCCGTCGTCATGAATCGCTATACAGAGTTTATTGTCGGTAAGGGTCGCGGCAATGTGCAGAGTATTGCGACAGTAGCGCGCGCAATTCACCAGAATATTATTTATCACACCACCTATGAGTTCGCCGTCAAAGTACCAGCTCAAATCTTCATCGCAGTCCATTTGCAATTGAATGTTTCGTGTGCGAAATAACATATCGTTGCGAGCCAGCTGCTCCTCCAACACGTCAATAACGTGATGTTCATCAATCTGCACGAGCAAATGCTCGTGCTGCATTCGGTACAACGATAACAATTGAACCAACTCACTGTTGATGCGCGCCGCTTCATATTCCAATACGGCAAAGGTCCGCTCCTGCTCAGCATTCTGAGGGGGGGAGTTTTCCATCATGGTCGCCAAGGTGTTCAGCAACATTCCCAGCGAGTTTTTCATATCGTGAACACTGGACGCCAGCACCAGAGCAAAATCCACCGGTGCATCCTCGAATGAGCTTAGGTTTTTATCGCTACTCATAAATTACTCACAAAATTATCGAACCAATCAATGGCGACGGTTGTTATCTAACGGCGACGGTTATTATCAAGGTTACGTAACATATCTTGCAGCTGACGAAAACGATGGAACTGATCGTGGGTCGATACAATTTTGCTGTCGATTTGGGCCAGCGTTTCGATAGCAAGCTCCATAGCCTTCGCATCAAACTCCATTTTTAACTTATCGACCAGAGCCTGTACCAGATTCAAGCGAATTCCAATGTGGTTGGGAAAGGTTCGCAGCGCATCTTCAAAGCATTGAATCGCTCCGTCGTAGTCACGGGATTCATAACAGGCCACGCCTTTTTTGTTAATGGTAGCAACCAGCGAACGGTTCTTCTCACTTGCTGGCTCCTCCAATAACGCATCCAGCTTTTCCAGATCCTGCTCAGACCCTTTGTAGCGCTGCAGCAGTTCCCGGGTCAGGTCTTCCGCCGCTGTTTTGTGTCCGGCCGCTACATAGGCACGCGCTAATTCAATTTCTGCCGTGATGGGCAGCTGTTCAACACCCGCGATAAGGGTCCGCGCACTTTGCAAAGACTCTTCTGCTTTTCTCGCTTCGCCATTGCTGGCGAACAGCTGCGATTCGATCAGCTGTGTTTCGATTTTCTGTTCCACCGATTTGCTGAATCGCTGCTCCAACTCACCCATGGTCTTCATGGCGTCACGCAGCAATGGCTTTCCCAGCGTTTTATTTTCCCGGAATAAGGCCAGCGTGGCTCGCGCAAAGCCGGTGTGATTTTCCAGTCGGTCGTAACAGGAATTCTCGCCGAGGCGTACCGTTTTTCGATAGGCGTGTGCCGCCGCCTCAGCATCGTTATTCATCATGGCGACATCACCTAATTGTTGCTGCCGAAGGATCGACAATGGAGAAATCTCCACGGCTTGCTGTAACACTTCCTGCAAAGATTTATTCAGATGCTGCTCGCGATAGATATCGGCCCGCAGGTCATAAGCTTTCATGCACAAAGGATTGGTATCCAGAGCTTCCTCCAGCCATTGCTGTGCGCCAATCAGATCCCCCTGAAGCTTTTTAACCCGCGCCATGCCCATCTGCGCCCAATCCAGCTGACGCACTTCCAGAACACGGCGATAAACCGCTTCCGCTTTTTCATAATTACCGGTCTGGATGTAGATCTGCCCCAGTAATTTTTGACACTGGTTGGCGTAGCGGCCGCCATTAATTTCCCGCAGACAAAGCCCTTCAGCAACATCCCATCGCTGATGGTCGATTGACTGCAGAATCGGCAACATCCGCGCACGCTGCGCGAACAAGCGGCTAAGGCGCTGCTGCAAGGCTTTGGTGGTGATGGGTTTGGTGAGGTACGCATCCGGCTCATAATCATAGGCGGCCATGATGATACTTTTGCTGGATTCCGCAGAAATCAAGACGAACAACGCATAGCGGTTGAGATAGCCGTTTTCGCGCAAGTCCTCCAATACTTGCTGGCCGGTTTTGCCACGGCCGAGGTTATGGTCACACAGGATCAGATCATATTGCTTGTTCTTGCAATGACGTAGCGCGTCAGCACCATTGACGGCGCTGTCAATATATTGAACGCCGATGTCCTGCAGCATCTTGTTGACGGTTACGCGAAAACTATCGAAGTCGTCTACTATCAAGGCGTGCAGCTTGTAATATTCCGCCTCTGCCATAGGGCCACTCTCCCGCTCCAAAAGTTATTGTTGGAGCATAGCCCAATTTGTTAGGGAAAAAGGCCAGGAGGACATGACGGGGAACAGCCACCTGGGCGTTTTTATACACCCAACTACTCTGTCCGCTCTCGGAGCGGTACAATGCGCGCCCCGTCCAGTAATCAATAATCGCTATGTCCGACCATAAACCTGACAACATTTATGCAAATCCTCTGGCCCAGCCAGGACCTTTCGTTTTCGATGAAACCGTCGTCGACGTCTTTCCGGATATGATCAAACGTTCGGTGCCGGGCTACGCCACCATCATCAATATGATCGGCAATCTGGCGGAGCGATATGTCCAGGCGGACAGCGTCTGTTATGACCTTGGCTGTTCGCTTGGGGCTGCCACCCTCGCTATGCGTCACCGCATCCGGGCCGCTGACACGCGGATTATTGGTGTGGATAATTCGGCGGCCATGATTGAGCGCTGCCGGCAGGTTATTGCCGCAGACAGCGGCGAAATTCCCGTTGAGTTAGTTTGCAGCGATGTGCAAAACATGGCTATCGAACGCGCCTCAATGGCTGTACTGAACTTCACTCTGCAGTTCATTCCGGTAGACCAGCGTCTCCGCGTCCTCTCTGCCATTTATGACGGTTTATTGCCCGGTGGTGTATTGATCCTGTCAGAGAAGGTGGCGTTTGAGGATCAGCCGCACCACGAACTGATGATCGAACTGCACCACAACTTCAAACGCAGTAACGGCTACAGTGATCTGGAAATCGCGCAGAAACGCTCAGCCATCGAAAATGTACTTATCCCGGAAACCTTGGCGACCCACCGTCAGCGCCTGCGTAAAGCCGGCTTCGGCAGTGTTGACGTCTGGTTTCAGTGCTTTAACTTTGCGTCAATGATTGCGATCAAGCCATGATGGATTATCAAGCTCTTCTTACTGCCCTTTCCCAGACAGCCCTCGCGCCGTGGCTCGATACCCTGCCAGAACAAATACAGGCCGGCCTGAGCGAACAGCGCTACGGTGACCTGCCTGGTTGGAAGCAGGCACTGCAGCAGATGCCTCTGATCAAGGCATCGCACATCGACTTGCAAAACGGTGTTGTTGTAGGTGCGGCGGAAGATTGCGATGAAGCGACCCGCGAGCAATTGCGGGCGGCCTTGGAGCGGCTGATCCCATGGCGTAAAGGCCCCTATCATGTTCATGGTATTCACATTGATACCGAGTGGCGTTCCGACTGGAAATGGGATCGCGTACTGCCCCACCTGGCGCCTCTGAAAGACCGGCTGATTCTGGATGTGGGCTGCGGCAATGGCTACCACTGTTGGCGCATGCTGGGCGAAGGTGCGGCCCGCGTTATCGGGATTGACCCATCGCCGCGCTTCGTCGTGCAATTTCACATGATCAAGCAGCTGATTGACGCACACGCGGCGGTAGATGTCTTACCGGTGGGAATAGAAGATTTGCCGCCCAAACTCCAGACATTTGATACGGTTTTCTCAATGGGGGTTTTTTATCATCGCCGCTCGCCCATGGATCATCTACGTGAACTGAAGGAAGCTGTGCGCTCCGGCGGGCAAGTGGTATTGGAAACCTTGGTAATCGAAGGAGGGTTAGGTGAAGTTCTCGTGCCCGAAGGCCGCTACGCCATGATGAATAATGTGTGGTTCTTGCCCAGCTGCGCCACGCTGTTATCGTGGATGCGCAAGATGGGTTTTGTGAATCCCCGGGTGGTGGATGTCTGCCCTACCACTCCAGAGGAACAACGCGCCACTCATTGGATGCGCTTCCACTCCTTGCCGGAGTTTCTCCACCCGGAAAACCCCGCCTTAACGGCGGAGGGGCATCCAGCACCTATCCGAGCGGTATTTGTGGCAGAAGCGCCCTGATATTTAGTCATCCACCGTGTGCAAAGGCGTGTCCAGACCAAACTCTCTATGGATTTGCGCGCACCAGCGGGTCAGACGCTCCGCGGTAAGGTGCTCCTGTTGATCTTCATCCAGCGCCAACCCGACAAACATGCCTGCGCCGGGAATCTCGGCTTTGGAAGCATCGAACTCGTAACCTTCTGTAGGCCAGTGGCCAATAATTACCGGCCCTGACTGGACGATCACGTCGTGGAGCATGCCCATAGCGTCGAGAAAATAGTCGCCATACCCAAACTGATCTCCCAAGCCATACAGCGCCACGGTTTTGCCGGAGAAATCCACTGCTGCAATATCGTCCCAGAACTCCTCCCAATCCGACTGGATCTGGCCGAAATCCCACGTGGGGATCCCGAGGATAATTCGATCGTAATCAGCAAACTCCAGTTGGGTGACATCAGCAATATCCATTACATCCACCACATCCGCACCGAAGCGCTTCTGGATGCGGTAAGCAACACGTTCGGTATTACCTTCGTCACTGCCGAAAAACAGACCTATCTTGCCCACATTCACCTCGGGATTGCCGAAAAAAGAATCGAAATTAGCAGGCCGCAACGCTGCTGCAGCCTGACAAAAGAGTGCGGATTTTCCCAACATTGCACCCTGCGTGCAAGGGCTTCACCTTTATCGCCAACACGTCCCCGATAAAAATAAAAAGGCCCTGAAATTCTCAGGGCCTTTCACCACGCGGCTGTTCATTATTGAATCAGGCTTTGCTGCGCTCGTCTTTATTACGCCATTGCTTTTTACGCTCTGACTCCACCCGTTCAATTTTCTCCTTTTGCTCCGACGTCAGAATACTGAGCAAAAATTGCTTTTCTCTCGCTTTAGCCACTATCTGTTGCGCATTTAATTCGCCCAGTTTGTCCGCCAACAGTTTTATTTCGGCTTCATCCGCATTATTCGCAATGGCCTGATGCAACGCCCGCTGGGCTTCCCGCACCTGCTGGCGCTGTGCGCGATAATCCGCCCGCTGTTCACTTTTGTGCGCCGCCAGCACTTGCTTTTGTTCCTCGGTCAATTCCAGGAAACGTGCCATATGTTTGACTGGGCGCTCGCCTTTCATATGATGATGGTGAAAACTCCGTTTTCCCCTGCAGTCTTTGCCTGGATCTACAGCTTCTTCCGCCAACGCAGGGCTGCCTAGAGAAATCACAGCCAAAGCAGTAAAACCGGTGATAAGGTGACGCAGATGTTTCATGGTATTCATAATTGAATCTCCAGTGTGAGTCGGTCAGACTTGCTCTCCTGACAACGCAACCTGCCCTTTCCAACAACCACTCAGGTCAGTTGCCAACAGATTTTTTACGACCGGAGCTCTTAAAAATTGCCCCCGTTGTCGTTGAAGCCAGTATCTCTGATGCAATGTTAAGAAGGGTTAAACAATTCACAATAACCATGACACTTTGCGTGGCGCTATAGCACACTAACTCCCACAGTATCCTGATTAAATGGACTACCCATGAATAAATTGCTTTTAATTGATGACGATAAAGAACTTTGCCAATTACTCAGTGAATATCTTTCCACTGAAGGCTTCGTTGTCGATATGGTGCACGATGGACAACAGGCTGTAGATCTCCCCAATCACAACCAATACGCCGCTATCGTGCTTGATGTCATGCTCCCTATCCGCAACGGATTCGATGTGCTAAAGCAGTTGCGTCAGAAGTGTCAGACGCCGGTACTGATGCTCACCGCCAAAGGCGATACCATTGATCGGGTTATTGGTCTGGAAATTGGCGCGGATGATTACCTGCCGAAGCCCTGTGATCCACGGGAGCTGGTAGCGCGGATTCGCGCTGTGCTGCGACGGGCCACGGCGAATCAAACGACACAGCAAGCAGTGGAACGCATTAGCTCAGAAAAATTGACCTTGCATCTCGGCAGCCGCAGTGTCACCTGGGAGGAAACGGATGTACCCCTGACGGGAACCGAATTCAGCGTGCTGGAGTTATTGGTGCGCAGCGCAGGACAAGTGATCAGTAAAGATGAAATGACGGAGCAGGCGCTTAATCGAAAACTCACGCCGTATGACCGCAGCATTGATGTACATGTCAGTAATATTCGTAAAAAGTTAACGGCAGTAGGTGCGCACAAGGATCTGATTATCAATGTGCGCGGTGCCGGTTACATGCTCACGCTGAGCGATACCGAATAACTTCATGACTCGTCTTTACGTCAAAATATTCATCACTTTCTGGCTGATAACCGCGCTGATTATCGTGGCGACGAATGTGGTCGTGCATTGGTTCGACATGACGCCGGACCGTATGCAGCGCTCCCTCGACCGCGATGAAGAACCCGCAAAACGCCTGTTATTTCAGATGACGGGCGCGGTCATTAACCGCAATACGGAGCAGGTCATCCGCGACATGCGCAGCATGCCCGCCTGGTCGACGCGCTTTTTTTATGTGGTAGATAAAAACAACAATGATCTGCTGGAACGCCCCCTGCCCCCGGGCGTGCTGGTGCTTTTGCCAAAACTCACCAGTCGTCATCCTTACGATAAAGTGCAGGATCGTAACCGCAAATTGTTCGGCCGCTACATCACGCTTAACGACGGCAACAGCGTAAAACTCATTACGATTTCACCCGGCCGGGATGACGGCTCCGATCGCGATATCCTATGGGAGATGTTTATCGACAACATCTGGCCACTGCTGCTGGTGTCCATTCTCATCAGTGGCAGCGCTTGCTTTCTGCTCGCGCGCCACTTCACCCGCAGCCTGAATACGCTGCAAAAAGCTACGCAACAAATCGCGCGCGGCGATTTGAGTGTCCGGGTAGGCAAACAATTTTCGGGGCGGAATGATGAGATTGCGGCACTGGGCCGCGACTTCGATCACATGACCGAACGCCTTGAAAAAGCCATGCAGGAACAGAAACGTTTGATTAAGGATGTGTCCCATGAACTGCGCTCTCCTCTCGCCCGCCTGCAGATCGCATTAGGACTTGCACAACAGCGCAGCAACGGCAGCGTTGATAAGGAACTGGCACGCATCAAACAGGCGGCTGACTACCTGAATAATGTGATCTCTGACATTCTTGCACTGCCCGTCCTTGATAACGGGGAATGGGAGCTGGATGATGCACTGGATATTCAGGTGCTGCTGGAAACGCTGGTGGATAACTATCGCCATGAGGCTGAAGACAAACGCATCCACCTACAGCTGCAGTCTTCTGTCGATGAAGCGCTTGTGAAAACCCATGGCAACATGCTGATCGGCGTGTTTGAAAATATTCTGCGTAACGCGCTGCACTACACACCACAGGGCGGTGCTATCGCTCTGGACCTTAATTACCTGGCGAGCGAACAGCACTATATCGTGAATATCTGTGACAGTGGCCCCGGCGTACCGGAAGACGCCCTGGAAGATATCTTTCAACCTTTCTTCCGCACGGATCAGGCACGGGATCGTGAAAGCGGTGGTTACGGACTGGGACTCGCTATCGCCCAGCGAACCGTTGCCCTGCATAAAGGAAAGATCAGCGCCCGTAATCTGAGTGACGGTGGGCTATGCGTCAGCGTACAGATACCAGCCCCGAAAAAGCCTTGAATATCCCAGCCAAACTTTTGACAGGCGGCAACTTTTTGCCGCTCATTTTCTGGTTCCTTGCCGCGTTTTTGGCGCCCAATTCACCACATTAAAATCTAACGTCCTGATTCTATTGCCGTTTTTAGCGGCACAATAGATGGCACAGTTTTCGCTTTATACCTCGGTATTGTTTACGAACTGCTAACAACCTCAGTCCGCAACTGCGCCTGAATCACGTTAGCGACAAAACGGGTTAACAACGGGTAACAAACTATGCGGGATATGATGGTGACCATAGATGCACGGACGACGGATAGCCAGAGCGAATATGCCGGCACTTCATCCCCGCTTCCCCACCTTTCCCCCCAGGACCAGCTGGAAGCCCGCTTTAAACTGTTACAAGCGCTTCAGGTCAGCCAGGAGCCACAAGAGCTTCTCGTACTGTTTTTTACGCATTTGCAGAATATTGTGGGTGTCCGAGGGATGCACTACATCTTCAGCAATAACACCACCGTGAAGCTGGGCCGCCTCACCACGCATCGTTGTGATTATCGGTTGACCTTGGCAGATGGCTACCTCGGCCAGATTATCTTCAGCCGCAGCAAACGCTTTACGGAAGATGAGCTGGCCTTAATCGAGAACCTGTTGGGTTGCCTCGTTTACCCACTGCGCAATGCCTCCCGCTATCAAGAAGCTATTGCATTAGCACTACAGGATTCACTGACCGGGCTTGGCAATCGCATTGCGCTGGATAAGACGCTACATCAAGAGTTTCACCTTGCCGAACGCTACGATCAGGATCTGTCATTGCTGATGATCGATATCGATCACTTCAAGCTGATCAACGATACACATGGGCACAGTCGTGGCGATCAGGTACTGCGTGAAGTGGCGGCGCGCATTCAGAGCGTCTGCCGCGAGTCGGATTTATCGTTCCGCTACGGTGGCGAAGAGTTTGTGGTGGTGTTGCGCAATACCAACGCCAGCGGTGCCTCGATTATTGCGGAAAGGCTACGTCAGGAAATCGCGAAACTCCGGTTTGGCAAGAACAACGAAATTTCCACCACTGTAAGTATTGGTGTCGGAAGTCGTGGCCAAGGCAGAGAGAATATGGAGGCAGTATTTGAGGAGGCTGACCAGGCACTCTATGAAGCTAAAGCCAAAGGTCGAAATCGCATTGTAAACCTGGAAGCGGCAAGTTGATCCTGCTCTCACTCGCCGCCCATTGATGCCTGGCCTGCCAGGCGGCCATCACATTCGCCGGTGGTCAATCCTTGCACCGGCTCAATAATGACATTACTCAGGCTGCTTTTTCCGCGGAGGCACCACAGGCCGGCGCGGCGCCGATGCGGCACGCAAGCGCTTTTCGTGACGCTGAAGCTTGATCGCCTCATCCCGCGTTACCGGTGTAGACTTGGGCAGACTGGCTTTATCAAAGCCAGCCGTAAGGCACAGGTCGTAAATTTCTTTATCGCCCAGCTCCATCCATTGGCCGACGCGTACGTGGGACGGGATAAAAATGTTGCCGTAACGCACGCGCTTGAGGCGACTGACCTTAACCCCTTGGGATTCCCATAAGCGCCGCACTTCGCGATTGCGTCCTTCCATCACGACACAGTAGAACCAGCGATTGCGCGATTCTCCAGCACCTTCAACGATATCGGTGAAGCGCGCAACGCCATCTTCCAGCAACACCCCTTCCAGCAAACGCTCTTTCATATCATCGTCTACCGTTCCCTGAATACGTACCAGGTATTCACGGTCAATGACCGATGAAGGGTGCATGAGTTTGTTGGCCAGTTCGCCGTCATTGGTGAACAACAGTAAACCGCTGGTATTGAAGTCAAGCCGACCCACAGAGATCCATCGCTCACCTTTAATCGGCGGCAAACTGTCGTAAACGGTACGACGACCTTCCGGATCGGAGCGGGAGCAGATTTCACCTTCCGGTTTGTTGTAAAGAATCACGCGGCGGCGGGAGACCTCCGCTCGCGTGACAATCCGTTGACCGTTAAAGAAAATTTTGTCCGAGGGCGTAACTCTATCGCCCAGGGTGGCAACACGGTCATTAACCCTAACTACACCATTTTCAATGGCGCGCTCCATCTCACGTCGGGAACCCAATCCCGCCCGGGCGAGCACCTTCTGGAGCTTTTCGTCAGTTGAACCTTCCTTTACGGGCTCATGATCAACCGATATCGCTTTTTCGGGCGCGCGGTGCTTGCCAGGTTTCGCCTTTGTCCCGCTGATGGGCGGCTGTGGACGGGTTTTCTTTGCACTGGATGCGCGCTCAGCGGCAACTCCCGGCTTACCGGATTTGCGTGGCTTGTCAGATGAATCTTGGGGATTTTTTACCATAGGCTAGTGCAACAAGATTAGTCGTTGCGAGGCTCCTCGTCCTCATTCACGGCATCTGCCGCAGGGTTGGTGTCTGTGTCACCCGGGACATCACTGCGTTGTGCAGCATCATCGGGTAATTCTTCTATGTGTTCGAAAGCATCTTCGCCTTCGACAAATTCTTCAAGCGTATCTTCTACCGCAACATCGGTGATGATGGTTTCGGCGGTATCCGGAATAGCGGCATCTGTATCCGGTTCTCCCAGACCCTCTTCTTCACCACCTAAATTAAGTACCGGATTCAGCTCATCCAGATCACGAATCTCGCTCAACGACGGTAGATCTTCCAGGCTCTTCAGATTGAAATAATCAAGGAATTGCCGCGTGGTGGCGTAAAGCGATGGCCGTCCCGGCACGTCACGATGGCCCACTACCTTGACCCACTCACGCTCCATGAGTGTCTTCATAATGTGAGAACTTACGGCCACACCGCGAATTTCTTCAATATCACCCCGGGTGATCGGCTGCCGATAAGCGATAAGGGCGAGGGTTTCAAGCAGTGCGCGTGAGTACTTCTGCGGTTTCTCTTCCCATAAGCGGTTTACCCAGGGGGCAAGCCCTTCCCGCACCTGAAAGCGCCAGCCGGACGCCACTTCTTTTAATTCAAAACCGCGGTCTTCGCAGGCGGTTTCGATCGCCTGCAATGCGGCCAATACCTCTTCTTTGGTAGGCGCGACTTTTTCGTCAAACAACTCGAGCATCCGCGCTACGGTTAACGGCTGACCTGCAGCCAGCAGAGCGCCTTCAATAATCTTGCGCAGCTGCTCTTGGTCTACCGCCAAGGAGTGTGGATTGATAGCAGGACTTTCGCTCTCCGCTTCGTGTTCCGCCTCTGGGCTTTCCTCCTCCGAAGTCGCAGACTCCTGATCGAACTCGTCAAGTTCAGCGGTCATTTCGTCAGTATCTTTTATAGTCATGACATGCGGGCTTTTACGTGGATGGGTCCAAAAGGTTCACTTTGTACGATTTCTACCAGTGACTCCTTGATTAATTCCATTACCGCCAAAAACGTTACCACAACGCCCAGCCGCCCTTCCTCGATGCGAAACAGGCTGACAAAGGGAACGAAATGGTTGTGCGCCAGTTTATCCAGAACCTGCGCCATACGTTCACGGGTAGACAGTTTTTCGCGGGATACGTGGTGACTTTCAAACATATCGGCGCGGCGCAGAACCTCGGACAGCGCCAGCAGAAGCTCCTGCAGCTCGACATCCGGGTCTGGGCGGGTGAGGTTACGATCCGGCGCCTGAGCCGTAGCCTGATAAACATCTCGACCAATGCGCGGCAGTTTGTCGACATCTTCAGCGGCTTGTTTGAAACGCTCGTATTCCTGCAGGCGACGGATCAGTGAAGCACGGGGATCTTCCCCCTCCTCTTCCTCCTCCGCCGAACGCGGGAGCAACATACGCGATTTAATTTCCGCCAGCATAGCCGCCATCACCAGATACTCGGCCGCCAACTCAAACTGGTGCGACTCCATAAGATCCACATAAGCCATGTACTGGCTGGTGATCTCGGAGACATTAATGTCGAGAATATCAATGTTCTGGCGGCGAATCAGATAAAGCAACAGATCCAGCGGCCCCTCGAATGCTTCAAGGAAAATTTCCAGCGCATCCGGCGGAATATAGAGATCCTGTGGCAATTGGGTGTAAGCCTTGCCATGGACCATAGCAAAGGGCATTTCGGCCTGACTGGGACGCTGAGAGGCCCCCTGACTATCTCCCTGTGACTCTTCCGGTACAGGCGACGGCGCAGACGAATCGATGATCGCTTCGCCGGCGTCGCCGAGGGTATCGCTGATAGGATTGTTCACAAAGAGAGATCCGAATTAACCACAGAAGCGCCCGATCTCACATAACCCGGGCGGATTGAGGGGGGCATTATAGCCATTATTGCGCAGTGACGACAGCACCGCGGTAATTCCCCCGCCGCCATTTAAAATCAATTAATTAGCGATGAAATTTGAGAAATCACCTTTACCCTGACGAATGAGCTGCGGCACATCTTCCGTAAGGTCAATGACGGTGGTCGGCTCCACGCCGCAGTATCCACCATCAATCACCAGCTCCACTTGATGCTCCAGCGTATCGCGCATTTCATAAGGATCGCTGAGGGGGAATTCATCACCCGGCAGAAGCAGACTGCTGGTCATCAGCGGCTCACCCAGTTCTTCCATCAATGCCAGAGCAATATTATTTGCCGGTACGCGCAGCCCAATGGTTTTACGTTTCGGGTGCATCAAACGTCGGGGAACTTCGGCTGTGCCCTCCAGAATGAACGTATAGGGCCCTGGCGTATGGTTCTTCAATAGACGAAAAATCCGGTTATCTACCCGGGCATAGGTGGCCAGCTCCGACAGATCACGACACATCAACGTAAAATTATGATGCTTATCCAGTTGGCGCATGGCCCGAATACGATCGAGCGCCATTTTGTCACCGATGTGGCAGCCCACGGCATAGGCTGAATCGGTTGGATAGGCTACCAGCCCGCCCTTGCGGATAATGTCCACCGCCTGGGTGATCAATCGGGCTTGGGGGTTATCGGGATGAATTTGAAAAAATTGCGCCACAGCTTACTCCTTACATTCTTGTTATTACGCGCGCTGAGTACGTGCTCAGCATAAAATCAGAATTCTAATAATTGCCACACGGGGCGGCAGCGTTCGGGTAAAACGCCAAAGTTGCCCAACTCCTGCCAAGGTTGATCGGGCATGTGGAAGTCGCTGCCGCAGGAGGCATAAAGATGATTTGCCTCAGCAATGCGCGCCAGATCTTCCGCTACACCGGCGGCCTGATGACCGCTGATTACCTCCAGCGCATCTCCGCCCCGTGCTTTAAAGTCACCGATCAAAGCACACATTTTGGTCCGCGTCAGGTCGTATTTGAACGGATGCGCTAATACCGCCACTCCCGCCGCGCCATGAATCCAGTCGATAATCTGGGACATATCGGGCCACTGGTATTTCACATCGGCCGGTTTTCCCGCACCGAGGTATTTTTTGAAAGCTGCATTTACATTGGCCACCGCACCTATCTTAACCAGCCACTGGGCAAAATGGGGCCGTCCCACCAGCGCATCGCCAGCAATTGATTGTGCGCCCTCCAGTGCTGCACTGAAACCTGCTTTTTGCAGGCGCTCTGCAATCGCCTCAGCGCGCTGGGTCCGCGCATCTTGCTGGGCGCCTATGGCGCACTGCAACGAGGAGCTGGTGGTGTCCACACCCAGTCCCACAATGTGTACGCCGCCTTTGCCCCACTGACTGGAAAATTCAATTCCGTTGATAAGCCGCACACCGTGCAGGTCGGCCGCTTGCCGCGCACTCGTTAAACCGGCTATCGTATCGTGATCTGTCAACGCCAGCACATCGACACCTTTTGTTTTAGCCCTCGACAACAGGTCCTCAGGGCTTAAAATACCGTCCGACTGGTTACTATGGCAGTGAAGATCAAAAATCAAACCGGATTCCTTACACGTCTGTTCATATAGGGATGGATTCAGGAGGCGGATCAAGCCGTAGCAGAACTTCTCTGCTACGGTGAAACCTATTATGACACCGGTAATGACAATGACTGAAACCGTTTCTGAAAGCAAAGTGGAAAATACCGTGAATTCCGATAAGCCCTCCGTCGATCCTGCAGCCTCAATGCAACAGCCAAACGCGCGCAAGCCTAAAAAAGAAAACCTTTTGCTCAACATCCTGTTGAACATCGTGATCCCCACGCTGATTTTGATGAAGCTCAGCGGCGAGCAGCATCTGGGTACGCAGTGGGCGGTGGTCGTTGCGCTTGCCTTCCCGATTAGCTACGGCCTGCGCGATTTCGTTATCAATCGCAAATTCAACATCTTTTCTGCCTTAGGGTTCATCAGTGTGTTGCTTACCGGCGGCATCAGCCTGTTACAGCTGGACCCGCAATACATTGCGATCAAAGAAGCCGCCATCCCCGGCCTGATCGGGTTGGTAACGCTGGTTTCCATCAAAACCCGATATCCACTCGTTAAAACGTTTCTCTATAACGACACGGTACTTAAAGTCGATAAAATCGCCGCAGCACTTAAACAACACGGCACCGAAGCTGCGTTTGAAAAAACCCTCAAGAATGCTTCGCTTCTGGTCGCTGCTTCATTCTTTTTATCCTCCGCGTTGAACTATATTCTGGCCAAGCTTCTGGTGGTCAGCGCACCCGGCACTGAAGCCTTTAATGCCGAACTGGGTAAGATGACGGCGTTGAGTTTTCCGGTTATCGCTTTACCCGTCACCATCGTAATGATGGGCGCCATGTTTTATCTGTTCCGTAATATTCATCGATTGACGCACCTGACGCTCGAAGAAATCATCAACGATGGCAGCGCCAACTAACCTCATTAAGGAATTCTCATGCTCTACGCCATCATCAGTGAAGACATCGACAACAGTCTCGATTTACGCAAGGGCGCGCGCCCGGATCACCTGGCCCGCCTGCAGGCACTTAAAGATGCTGGCCGCCTCGTATTGGCCGGCCCCCACCCTCTGATCGACTCTTACAACCCCGGTGATGCGGGCTTCAGCGGAAGCCTAGTAGTGGCTGAATTCCCGTCGCTGCAGGACGCGGAAGCCTGGGCCGCTGCAGATCCTTATGTGGCCGCGGGGGTTTATCAAAAGGTCGTGGTAAAACCCTTCAAAAAAGTATTGCCCTGACCGGCATCGAGGCATAGGCCGTGTTGATAAACAGGCTTATGCCTTCTTCCGCTTAACGAACCATTACTCTTCACCTCGCTGACAACAGGAACTGAATCGCGTGAAAAAGAAACCGCTTATACCGCCATCACTATTTCTGGCTTTGATCTGTTCACTGGTTCCAGTGATGTTTTCGTCGAGCACGCTGGCCCAAGCCAACGTGCGCTACATTACCGATGTCCTTTACGTGCCTCTGCGCGCAGGGATGAGCAATAACACCGAGGTTGTAAAAGCCGCGCTTACCAGCGGAACCCGCTTGCGATTAGTCAGGGAAGCACAGGACAGCGCTAATGACACCTGGGCGCTGGTGGAAACGACTGATGGAGTACAAGGTTGGATTCGCACGCAGCATCTCATCAATGAACCTACCGCGGCTCTCAAGCTCGAACGGGTAAATGCCCAGCTGGCAAGAGCTTCGTCTTCAGCGAAAGAGGCAATGGAGCAACAGAAAGCTCACGATCAATTAAAAGTTGAATACGAAAACCTGCAGCAACAGTATCAAGCACTGCTCGATAATACCGACAGTCTCCGCCAGACCTCGGCAGCCGCTGTGGATCTGGAGCGTGAAAACCAGCGCATCCACGAAAACAATCAGCTCTTACAGACGCGCGTCGATGTATTGCAAGCTGAGAATGAACAATTGCGCGATGCGGAGCGTTATAACCAGTGGGCTTACGGTGCCGGATTGTTGATATGCGGTGTGATTTTATCTTTCCTTCTACAAGCGCTCGGAAAACGGAAGCGTCAGTCGGAATGGCGTTGATGTGAGATGTGGAGATTAATGATGGCCTGCAATATTGTTTTAAAAAACCTACTGACAACCCTAGTGTTTGCTCTGCTGTGTACCACGGCCGTTGCGCAGCAGAATCCCCAGGTCGCGCTTAAGACCGATCTGGGGACGATTGTGGTAGAGCTATATCCGAAAGAAGCTCCAATTACCGTGGCGAATTTCCTTGAATACGTAGACAGTAAATTTTACGACGGCACCATCTTTCATCGCGTTATCCCCGGCTTCGTGGTGCAAGGCGGCGGAATGAATTTTGAATTTGCAGGCAAGCCCACCCGCGATCCAATTAAAAATGAATCCAATAATGGATTAAAAAACGAATATAAAACCTTATCGATGGCGCGCACCAACGATCCAGACAGCGCGACCTCACAGTTCTTTATTAATCTGCGCGCGAATCCTTCGCTGGATGCCAAAGAAGGCAAGCCCGGTTATGCGGTCTTCGGCATCGTCGTAGAAGGCATGGACGTTGTTGAAAAAATTGTTGCGGAACCACGAGGCATGTTCCGCGCATTTCCAGATGCACCTAACTATGCGGTGCGCATCCTCAGCGCAACCCGCGTTGATGCCAGTGCACAAAAAAACACCGAGAATAAAGATCCATTAAAAAATTCCAACGTCAGTAACGCGCTGGTGCCGCGATCATGAGTCGAACTGCACTGAGCGTTAATCTCAATAAGATTGCATTAATCCGCAATTCGCGTGCTGGTAACTATCCAGACCTGATCAGTCACGCCGAAGTTTGCATTGCGGCAGGCGCTGACGGCTTGACCGTTCATCCACGCCCGGATCAACGCCACATTCGCCCGGACGATGTTTATGCACTGTCTGAGCTGGTGTGCAAGAACGGCACTATCGAATTTAATATTGAAGGCAACCCCTACGCCGAATCACTC
Source organism: uncultured Cellvibrionaceae bacterium (assembly GCA_964448175.1). GTDB lineage: Bacteria > Pseudomonadota > Gammaproteobacteria > Pseudomonadales > Cellvibrionaceae > Cellvibrio. The sequence goes on from CAYUVQ010000001.1 coordinate 128,366, forward strand.
GGCAGCTTTCCCGGTTTTATAAAGCTGGTGCGTGATACGCGGCCTCATCAGTGTACGCTGGTGCCAGACAGCAACGATCAGCTTACTTCTGACCATGGATTTGATTTGCGAAAATCGGGCGCGCAACTACGGCCTTTGATTAAAGAACTCCAAGATCTCGGCGTACGTGTCAGCCTCTTTATGGACCCGGATATTGAACAGATCAGTCTAGCCAAAGACATCGGCGCAGATCGAATCGAGTTATATACCGGCCCCTATGCTGAAGCTTACAAATATCCCGGGGCAGAATTTGACGCATTATTTAAACGTTATTTTGATGCCGCCGTTCACGCGCAAAAAATTGGCATTGGACTGAACGCCGGGCACGATTTGAATCTGGACAACCTGGCGTTATTTCGCACCGTCCCGGACCTTCTGGAAGTGTCCATCGGTCATGCGTTAACTGTAGATGCTATTGCCATGGGGCTTGATAAAGCAGTGCGGGCGTATAAAGCATTATGCGAGGATGCATAACAAGCGCTGATATCGCGGCGGAAATAGAGGGTATTGTGGTCTAAGCTTTCAATGAGCAATCAGTGGAGGATCACGCAATGCCATCTATCCTTGTCAAAGATTACATGCAGCACAACGCCCACGCGATTCCCGTTACCGCTAATGTGGAGCAAGTGGTAGATCACTTGCTCACCAACCATTTGACTGGTGCGCCTGTCATTGACGAAACCCGCCAGGTTGTTGGTTTTGTTTCAGAGCAGGACTGTATAAAAGAAATGCTAAACAGCGTCTTTTTTTGCGATGGGCCGCCGCCAGTCAGCAGTATCATGCGCAAGGATGTCCTGACTGTTGCACCGGAAACCTCCATTCTGGAAATAGCGGAGACCATGTTGCTGAACAAGCCGAAAAATTATCCGGTGGTCGTCAATGGCAAATTAGTGGGTCTTATTAACCGGCGAATGATCCTGCACGCGCTCATGCATAACGATGAAGCCCGTTACGTTCGCTATTATTAACGGTCAAATTTTTTACGCCATTCAAGATGGTCGGGATATAATCCGCGTCCCGACCAGTCATTCTGTAGACCTTCATGAACAAAACTGACAGCGACGCCTACCGCGACAAAAAACGTTTTTTTGATAACCTGCTCACCGTATATGGCCGCAAGCCGGTACTTGAAGCGTTGCAGGATTCCGCGGTGGGAATTTATCGTCTGCACTTGGCGGAGACTAATAAATCTGCCGGAATTCTTGATGAAATTATTGATATTGCCCGGGCGAAAGGCGCGGAAATTATTTATCACTCTCGTCAGGCGCTGTCGCGGATTTCCAAAAATGCCAAACAGGATCAGGGAGTCGCCGCTGATCTGGTGCTACGCGGTTACAAAACCTACGACGCATTTCTCCAGAAGCCTCCAACAGCATCTTTCACATTGCTTGCACTGGACAACATTAACAACCCCCAAAATGTCGGAATGATTATTCGTTCAGCCTGTGCCGGGAATATTAATGGAATTCTGCTGCCGCAAAAAGGCAGTGCGCAAATTGATCCGTTAGTGATTAAAGCCAGCGCAGGCACCGTGTTCCGCGCGCCGATCCTGCGCTGCGATAATCTCGCCAAAGCACTTAAGGAATTTCAACAACAGGGGGCGGATATCTGCTCTCTTTCATCACATGCGTCAAGTACGCTCAAGGATTTTCAGCCAACGGGTGCGTGCATTTATGTACTGGGAAATGAAACAGAAGGTGTTTCGCAGGAGGTCGAAAAACTCTGCAACCAGCGCGTGCGTATTCCGATGAATAACGGCGTGGAGTCTTTAAATGTTGCGGTAACAGCTGCACTGATTGCCTTTCGTTAATCGGCGCGGTTCGGTGAAGCGAACGTCAGTGCGGCGCGACAGAAAAGCGGATAACCGCCCGCTTAAGGTCCGCAATAGCAGCATGATTCCCCGCATAACTGGCCAGCTCGTATAACTCGGTAACCCGGTTTAATTGGGATGATAAATCAGGCCGCTGCTGTGCCACGCGTCGTGCATAATCGCGCGGGGCCTCGCCCGGTTGACGAGGAATACCAGCGCGCGCCAGCTTGTAGCAAAACCGTTGATAGTGGCGGTCAGCAGGATATCGGTATTGTTTGCGCTGGCCCCACAGCATAATGAGCGTAATTGATCCAATGATGAGCGCGCCGCCCACCAATACGAACAACGCCAGGCGCCAGACATCAATTCCACCAAGCCACCGCTCAAAAAAAGCGCTTTGGGTATTTTGGTCATAGCCTAAAACCCAGCGACTCCATAGATAATTAAACCCCTCCCAGCGCAGGCGCAAAGTGTTGAGCAGTGAAATACTGCTGACGAACGAATTATCGAGCAACTGAATATCCTCTTCATCCAAAGAGAAATCCACGCCCTGTGCAATACGTTCCGGCGCTACTGCCGCTGTAGGATCTATGCGAACCCAGCCCCGTTCCGGTAACCATACTTCACTCCATGCATGGGCTTCACGCTGGCGCACCGCATAATAGTTTTCCAGCGGATTGTATTCGCCGCCCTGATAACCCACGACAACCCGGGCGGGGATACCCGCCGCACGCATGAAGAAAACGAAGCTGCTGGCAAAATGCTCACAAAAGCCTTCCTGAGTCTCCCAGAGAAACTCATCCACGCTTTCCTGCCCCAAGGTCATCGGCTGGAGGGTATAGCGGAAACTCGCGTTGTAATGACGCAATACACGGTCAATCAAGGCTTCCGCAGAACCCGTTTCACGCCGCCATTGCTCTGCCGTTGCGCGGGTGCGTGGATTGCTGCCCGGCGGTAGCTGCAACGTCTGCCGGCGCTGCCAGTCTTCAAGCTGATCCGCCTGATAATCAAACTTCAGCGACGACGTCACCTGATACTGAATACGCTGGGTAATCGGTCGTTTGCGCTGTAAATTTAACTCCTGACTCAAACCTGCATCCGGGTCCCAGGCTACCGGTGCAGCGAGAGACAACAACCAGGGCTGTTGAGTCGGCTCGATGATGATCTGGTAGTTGTAGATATTGCCGTCATACCGTAAATCATCCCGCCAGGGCGCCGGCTCCTGTTCATACCAGTTGATATTTGAGCGGGCGATCTGGGCGTTGGATTGCGACCAGCGACGCCCATCAAAGTAAGAGAAAACCAGACCACGCCAATACAGGTCGGCTTGCGCGGGAGCCTCACCCGCAAAACTTGCGCGAAATACCAGCGCCGTCGAACGGCTGAGTTGACTGATGTCGCCGGGTGACATTGAGTCGCTCATGCCGGTTTTCGCGGCCGTAGAGTTCATAGGCACCGCCCACAGAGGACCAATCCGAGGCGTCACCAGAAACAGCAGAAGCATCAGGGGGATCGCCTGGCCAACGAGCACTGCCGTCAAGCGCAGGGTCCGCCAGAATCGATGTTGCTCCAGGGACTGGTGCGACGCAAGCAAAGTGGCAGAGAGCACAATAAGTGAAATTATCCCGTAAAGTGCCGCAAATACATTGGAGAAAAACAGAAACTGGGTCGCCACAACGAAATAGCCGAGGTGGCATAACAACAACAGATCACTCCGTTTGCGCATCTCGATGAGTTTCAGGATAAACCCGACAATTAACAGCCCTACCATGGTCTGAACACCGAAGCTGCCCCGGTACTCCAGGTACAAACCGGCGCTGCTGCTCGCCACCAAGACCAGTTTTACCGCCCATCCGGGGAATCCCCAAGCGCCACGGAAAATCTGCCAGCGCCAGAAAACCACAAATAACCATATGCCCCCGATCCACAACGGCGTGTGGACCACGTGCGGAGCAAGGATGACAGCTTGGGCCAGCAGCAACCAGGCCAGGCTGTTGCGCGGAATCTGGTCTGTTTCACGCATGGGGCCCACCTCCCTCAGCGGTTTCATCCAGACCGAACAGGGCCAGAGCGCGTAATACGCGTTCCTGATGGACACTGCCGCTGCCCAATTCAATTGTGCAACCCGGTATGCGTAAGCCGAATTCGGTACGGGTCTTGGCTAACTCCAGGGTCCAGTAGCACAACTGAGATAAACGCGTTTCCGTATCAAGGCCGGGCAACCCATCCCAATCGAGCCAGACCTGCTGGTTCTGATATCCCACGTAATCTTTCAGATGGAGCCCGGCACCCCGGGCAAATTGCTTCCAAGCCACGTGAGCCAGTGGCGCCCCAGGCTGATAGCGCTGGAATCCCTGGAAATCTTCGCTATGTTCACGGGAGAGATAATCGCCGTGGTGGGAGTTTGCCGGCACCATGGGCGGTACGGCAGACACCAGTGGTGCAGGATAAACCAGCGCTTTGACATCCAGCTGAATCCACGACCAGGTCCGGATCAGACCTAATGGATAATGACTTTTTATGGATAGACGGCCCGGCTGATACCACCCGCGCCGAAAGGTTTTTGCAGAGAGATTAAGACGGTGTTCGCCGCTGTGAGCAACATCCACTGCTACCGGTACATTTTCATCAAAACTCAGGTGAATATTTTCATGGTCAGTGCGCGGTGCCGCCTCTAACAACACATCGAAGCGCACATAATCACCGGCAAATACCGGCTGACTGCCGATAGCGGTGAAGCGCAGCCCAGCCAAATTACGAAACGCATGAACCACTGAAACAATCATCATGCTCATCAATAAAAAAGCAGCTGCGAGGATGAGATTATTTTCGTAATTAGTGCCCAACAACCACATCAGTCCCACAACAAGGATAAACAACAAGCCTTGTCGCCCCGGAAAAACATAGATGGATTTGTGTTGTAAGGTGATGGCGGGAGCCTTGGGCGCACGACGTGCCACCCATTGCCAGAATCGGTCGCGCAGAGAATTAACCAAAGAGCGTTTGGTGTTCATGACGCCTCGTCAACAGATCCCGCAATTAGCTGGCAACGACATCGATCGAATTTAACAGTTTGATCACCAGCGTATGTTCACCCTGATCTCGTGCTGAAGAAGAAGGAGCAATCCGATGGGTAACAACCGCCGGCAACAGCGCTTGAATATCCTCGGGAATGACATAAGCGCGGCCGTGCATGAAGGCCCAGGTTTTTGCAGCACGCAGTAACGCCATGGCACCACGCGGCGACAATCCGGAAGAAAAATCCGGAGAAACCCGGGTGTAATGAATCAGGCGTTGGAGATAGTCCAATAAATTATCTGAGGTTTTAATTTTTTGTGTAGCTTGTTTGATGTCTTGCAATTGTTTCGGGGTCAAACATGCTTTTAAATCTGTGAGATGCTGCCTTGGATCGCCCCCCAGAAATAGCTGCTTCTCGGCTGCCGCATCGGGATACCCCAGGCTGATCCGCATCAAAAAACGATCCAGCTGGGATTCAGGCAGCGGATACGTACCCATCTGGGTCTGCGGGTTTTGCGTAGCAATTACGAAGAAAGGTTTGGGCAACACCCGGGTTTCACCTTCGATAGTAACCTGCCCCTCCTCCATCGCTTCAAGCAAAGCACTTTGGGTCTTTGGCGTGGTGCGATTGATTTCATCGGCCAGCAACACCTGTGTGAAAACAGGTCCGGGATGGAACGTGAATTGACCTTCTTTGGGATCAAAAACAGAAACGCCGAGAATATCGGCAGGCAACATGTCGCTGGTGAATTGAATGCGCTGGTGGGAAAGACCAAGGACTTTAGCGAGCGCCTGGGACAGGCTGGTCTTACCCATCCCCGGCAGATCTTCTATCAGTAAGTGACCGTCCGACAACAAACAAGCGAGGGCCAGTTTTATTTTATCTTCTTTGCCAAGCAATACGCGGCTGACTTCAGAAACAATGACTTCTATAAAATCCCGCATAACTCCCGGATGCCTTTGCTGTCGTTAATCGTTATAAGGAAGTCAGCCCTCGTGCAAGATCCGCTTGTAAATCAGCAATATCTTCGAGGCCCACAGCAACACGAATTAAATTTTCAGTGATGCCGGCTTCCGCTTTTTGTTCAGGACTCAAACGCCCGTGGGTCGTTGTTGCTGGATGAACGATGGTAGTTTTGGTATCACCCAGGTTTGCGGTCAATGACATGATGCGTGTTGCATCAATCACTTTCCAGGCTTCTTCACGACCACCTTTCACCCGAAACGATAACACACCGCCATAAGCTGATTGCTGTTTAGTGGCGAGTTCGTGACCTTCGTGTGAGGGCAGGCCCGCATAAAATACTTTTTCAACTTGTGGCTGAGCATCCAGCCATTGCGCTAATGCCAAAGCGTTGCGCGAATGTGCTTCCATACGCAGGCGCAGAGTTTCCAGCCCTTTTAAGAACACCCACGCATTGAATGGACTTAAGGTCGGTCCCGCACTGCGGATAAAACCCAACACCTCGTCAACCAGCTTTTTGGGGCCAGCCACAACACCACCCAGACAACGCCCCTGCCCATCAATATATTTGGTGGCAGAATGTACGACTAAATCAGCACCAAACTCCAATGGACGTTGCAACGCCGGTGTACAGAAACAATTGTCCACCACTAACAACGCATCATGCTGGTGGGTTATATCAGCAAGACGCTGAATATCGATCACATCACACAAAGGGTTAGAAGGTGTTTCAACAAAAACCAGGCGGGTCTTCGGTGTAAAAGCAGCCTGCCATCCAGTGTAGTCAACGGGATTTACAAAGGTGGTGCTGACACCAAATTTTTGCAAATATTTACTCAGCAATACTGTCGTCGTACCGAAGACACTGCGAGAGCAAACAATATGATCCCCCGACTGCAACAGCGCAATACAGGTACTTAGAATCGCAGCCATACCTGATGCTGTACCAAGGGCAGCTTCCGCTCCCTCAAGGGCAGCGATACGTTGCTCGAAGTTTCTAACGGTAGGATTGGTATAACGCGAGTAGACATTGCCCGGTTTCTCTCCGGAGAAACGTTCGGCTGCATCGCGCGCACTGCCAAAAACATAGCTCGATGTCAGGTACAACGCTTCACTGTGCTCTCCTTCCTGGCTACGCACTTGTCCAGCGCGAATAGCGCGGGTATCAAGCCCTGCATCAACTAAATAATCCTCATATTCTTCCATCAGTAGCCCCCTGCTGTTATCGCCTAACTGTTAGCCACGCCGTTGTGCAAACCTATTACGGTATCCTCTGATTTAAAGGTTTTTTTACCCGTTGTAGTTTTAGCATTTTCATTGCGCACAGCTGCGAGCATATCCAGATATTCCTGCGTGACTTTGCCCGTGATGTATTCACCCGTAAATACGGAGCAATCAAAGTCCGTCACACGTTTGTTACCTTCAGATGAAGCCGCTATCAGATCTTCCAGGTCCTGATAAATTAACCAATCCGCGCCGATCTCCTGACAAACCTCTTCATGCGTGCGGCCATGTGCAATCAACTCAGATGTTGTTGGCATGTCAATGCCGTACACGTTGGGATAAATCACCGCCGGTGCAGCAGAGGCAAAGTAAACTTTCTTCGCGCCCGCATCGCGCGCCATCTGGATAATTTGCTGACAGGTTGTACCGCGCACAATGGAATCATCCACCAGCAATACATTTTTGCCTTTGAATTCCAGGTCAATAGGATTCAGCTTCTGACGTACTGATTTTTTACGCTGCTGTTGGCCCGGCATGATAAATGTCCGGCCGATATAGCGGTTTTTGACCAGGCCTTCGCGGAATTTTACGCCCAGTTTCTGTGCCAACGCCTGCCCCGCCACACGGCTGCTGTCAGGAATCGGGATGACAACATCGATGTCGTGCTGCGGACGTTCACGCAGAATTTTTTCCGCCAGCTTTTCGCCTTGGCGTAAACGCGCTTTATAAACCGAGATACCATCCATAATGGAATCCGGACGCGCGAAATAAACATGTTCAAATATGCACGGATTTAAACTCGATTTTTCCGCGCATTGACGACGATGCAGCTCACCATTTTCAGTGATGTAAATCGCTTCACCCGGCGCGACGTCATCGATTAATTCAAAACCTAATACATTCAGCGCAACACTTTCAGAGGCAACCATATATTCGCTGCCCTCTTCCGTTTCACGTTTACCATACACCAATGGGCGAATACCAAATGGATCGCGAAATGCAACCAGGCCATAGCGTGCGATCAGGGACACTATCGCATAGCCACCACTGACTCGGCGATGAACCCCGGCCACTGCTTCAAAAATGTCGTCGGCACTGGGTGTTAATTTGCCTTGCAGTTGCAACTCGTGCGCAAAAACGTTTAACAGAACTTCTGAATCCGAATCGGTGTTTACGTGACGTAAATCAGTCTTGAATAATTCTTCACTTAATTGCGCGGCATTGGTGAGGTTACCGTTGTGGGCTAAGGCAATACCGTAAGGAGAGTTCACATAGAAAGGTTGAGCCAGAGCCGGGCCAGAGCTGCCGGCCGTAGGATAACGCACGTGACCAATACCCATGCTGCCGACCAATCGTTGCATATGACGCGTTCTGAATACGTCCTGCACCAGCCCGTTGGCCTTTTGTTGCGCCATTCTCCCGTCCTGGCAAGTTACAATCCCCGCAGCATCCTGCCCCCTGTGTTGCAATATGGTCAACGCATCGTATAACTGCAAATTCACATCGCGCTTACCTACAATACCAACAATGCCGCACATAATTGCCTCACCTTTAAGAAATTGTATTGCTACTTGCCGAACAAACCTGAAAACATTTGTGAGACCTCAACAGCCGATGATCTGGCCCAGTCTTCAAATGATAAAAAATAGGGAATCAACCGTGATTCATGCCACCAGACATCTTCTTCAACCGGAATCAGTGATGGTAGAAAAATAAGCAATGCCATCACAATAATAAAACCGCGTGCCAAACCGAACACCATGCCTAACATTCGATCTGTGCCCGACAAACCCGTAATGCGGACCAGCTCGCCAATCAGATAATTTACCATTGCGCCGACCAGTAACGTCGCAATAAATAAAATGGCAAACGCGACAACCTCGCGAACAGATGGAGTGGTAATTGAATCAGTTAACAGAACAGCCAGGCGCTCACTGAACAACAGCGCTATAACGACCGCCAGAATCCAGGTGGCGAGAGAAAGGGCTTCCTTGACGAAACCCCGCTTGATACTGATCAAACTGGATAGAACCAAGATAAAGACAATGGTCCAATCTGCCCAATTCATGCGCCAGGAATCTCCGGTTGATCAAGGAGGCGCATTTTAACAGACCGGTCTTGCATCAGATAGCCCGAAAACAAAGGAATAATGGAAGCAATGCAATTACTTTACGGTTGAAAGCGCAACACCATGGCATTCACTTTCAAGCGTTTATCCACTTCGGCTTTTACCTTAAGAGCCTCCGCTTTATCCAACTTTGGACCGATAAAAACCCGCGTTACAGAACCATTTGCCGTGGCGACACTGCGCACATAGGCCTTGTGCCCCTCGGCTTGCAGTTCATCGCGCAATTTAGCAGCCGCTTCTTTATTGCTGAGACTGGCCACCTGCACCACCCAGGCTTCAGGAATGCCATCAGCACCCAGAGGCAATTCCGGAACCTCCTTCGCGACAGAGGCGGATGAACTCATAGCAGACGCAACGGGCTCCTCAGGTGGGGCTTGATGTTGCGCTGGCTCCGGCGGCAAAAACATAGTCTCTGGCTCTGGTGCGGGAGGAATATCCGGATCTTGATAAGGTGATTCGAAGGTAACTTGCGGCAAGGTCGGCTCGGCAGGAATTTGGGTGCGAGTATCGACTTGATGCCCTTGCTGCTCTTTAAAAAATCCCGGCAGGAAAATTACCCCGATCGCAGCCAGCACGACGGCACCAACCAATCGTTGTTTCAAGGCATCTTTCACTGGTGACTCCCAACGTCGGATACGGAAGGCTGCATAATTGCCAGGGCGGCAGCCACGGTGTAGAAGGAGCCAAAGATAAGAATGACATCTTCAGCCTGTGCAACGGACACCGCTTGCTCAATGCACTCCGCCACTGTACCGCAACCAGCAATGGGCACGGTTAACTGCTGCAGATCCTGCTCCAGATGTGCCAGCGTCGCCGCCCGGGGAACCCACGACAGATCCGCTAGATACCAGGCATTAATCAGGTGGGTGAGATTGCCCAGACTGTTGGACCGATCTTTATCAGCCATCATGGCCACGATGGCAATTATTCGACCAGAAATGTCCTGTGATTGTAGACGCCGCGCCAGGTATTGAGTCGCCGCAGGGTTATGCGCGACATCCAGAATAAAACGACGATCGTGATAGCGCAGCTGCTGAAAACGTCCAGGCAGCTGAATATCAGCCAAAAGTTTGCCGCAGCTTAATGAGCGAAGCTCAACCCCCAATAAATTTACTGCCTGTAATGCAGCAGCCACGCTGGGTAAAGGCAATGTTGGCAGAGGCAGCCGGATCAGCTCGATGCGCGCTCCTGACTGATTCACACCCCACCAGTTCCAATACCCGTCCTCGCTGGAGAAGCCAAAGGCTTCATTGACGCACTGCCATTGAACCGACAAGTTTTCAGCCGTTGTGAGCACGGAGTTCGGCGGCGATGGATCAGCACACACTGTCGGTTTATGCGGGCGCATAATGCCCGCCTTCTCCTGTCCAATACTCTCACGATCATTACCGAGCCAATCCTGATGATCCAGATCAATACTGGTGATAACCGCAACGTCAGAATCAATGATATTGACAGCGTCAAGCCTGCCGCCCAGGCCCACCTCAAGAACGATGACATCCACCTGCCGGGCACGGAAGATCTCCAGCGCCGCAAGTGTGCCAAATTCAAAATAAGTGAGACTGGTGGATTCGCAGGCCTGTAAAATTTTTTCAAACGCCGCGCAAACTTCTGACTCGGTTGCAAGCGCACCATTGATACAGATACGCTCACAATAGTGGAGCAAATGAGGGGATGTATAGACACCAACATTCAGACCGGTAGCACGCAGGAGAGCAGCCGTGGCTGCAACACAGGAGCCTTTACCGTTAGTGCCACCAACGGTGACAACCTGAGCGGAGGGATTCAGTAATTGCAGCCGCTGAGCTACACCGCTAATCCGCTCCAACCCCAGATCAATTTCTTGAGGATGGCGGGTTTCCAACCATCCCAACCAGTCATTGAGTGATGAAAGTTGCATTGCGAGTCCGGCGCGAGTGATCTACACCGCCGCGCGACGGGTAAATTTCGCCAGCAGTGCAGCAACTTTGTCGCGCATTTCACGACGGTGAATAATCATATCGATAGCCCCATGCTCCAACAAAAATTCGCTGCGCTGAAAACCTTTCGGCAGTTTTTGGCGAATGGTTTGTTCGATGATATTCGGGCCGGCAAAGCCTGCTCTCGCACCCGGCTCAGCGGCGTTGATATCGCCTAACAAAGCCAGACTGGCAGACACACCACCATATACCGGATCGGTCATGATGGAGATGTAGGGGGTCCCCTGCATCTTCAGGCGTTCGATCACCGCACTGGTCTTCGCCATCTGCATCAAAGAAATCAAAGCTTCCTGCATGCGTGCGCCACCAGTAGCAGAGAAGCAAATCAGTGGGATATTTTCTTCCAGAGCAACCTTGGCCGCGCGCGTGAAACGCTCACCCACCACGTAACCCATGGAACCACCATGAAACGCAAACTCAAAAGCTACCGCCACCACTGGCATACCTTTTAATTCGCCTCTCATGGCAATCAATGCGTCTTTTTCGCCCGTAGTTTTCTGAGCTGTCGTTAGGCGCTCTTTATATTTCTTAATGTCTTTAAATTTGAGGCGATCAATAGGCTCAACTTCTGTTGCAAGTTCTTTGCGATTGTTCTCATCGAGAAACATGTTCAGACGAGCGCGAGCACCCATACGTTTGTGATGGTCACACTTAGGACAAACATCAAGATTCTTTTCCAGCTCAGGCTTATAAAGAACCGCATCGCACTTTACGCACTTTTCCCACAAACCCTCTGGAACTTTAGTGCTGCGCTTGCCTTCTGAACGCACCACATTAGGAATAATTTTGTCTAACCAACTCATCGGTTATCTTCTCTCGCTACAGTTTCGATAATAAAAAATAGAGATTTAGTGATCATCAAGTGCGCGGCGGATACCGCCGACAATATCACCAGCCGCTTGGGCGATTTCTTCCTGGCTCTTATCCGCCATACTGCCCATCTTCTCTACCAGCACGCTACCAACTACTACACCATCGGCCAGTGAAGCAACGGCCTTTGCCGTCGCAGGGTCTTTAATCCCAAACCCGACACATACCGGTAAGTCAGTCAGTTGGCCGAACTCATCCAATTTGGCTTTTACTGCTGCTACATCCAAGTGGCCTGCACCAGTCACACCTTTGAGTGAAACATAGTACAGAAAGCCGCTGGCATGACTGGCAATCTTGCGCGCCCGTTCAACCGTAGTGGTTGGAGCCAGCAAAAAGATGTTGTCCAAACCAGCCGCATCCAACGCGTCTTTTAATACAGCAACCTCTTCCGGCGGCAGGTCTACTGTCAGCAGACCATCAATTCCCGCTTCAGCAGCAGCTTTAGCAAAAGCTTCATAACCGAAACGTTCCACCGGATTCGCATACCCCATTAACACCAGAGGAGTTTGATTATTGGTTTTACGGAACTCCCTAGCCATTTCAAGCGTAGATTTAAGACTGGTGTTGTAGGCCAGTGAGCGTTCATGCCCTTTCTGAATTACCGGGCCTTCTGCCATAGGGTCCGAGAATGGAACCCCCAGCTCAATAACATCAACCCCCTGCTCCACCAGTTTATGCATTGTGGGTAGGGTAGCTTCCGGGTAAGGATCACCACTGACTATATAAGCTACCAAAGCCTTGCGGCCCTGGGATTTAGCTTGACTCAAGACTTGGGAAATACGACTCATTAATTGATATTCCTAAACGACTGATAACGCCTGATGGTGATTAGACGGTAATCCCGTCGATCCCGGCAACGGTGAGAATATCCTTGTCACCCCGGCCGGAAAGATTGGCAATAATAATCTGGTCTTTACTCATGGTTGGAGCAAGTTTTTCTACATAGGCCAAAGCGTGGCTGGATTCTAAAGCCGGCATGATTCCTTCGGTGCGCGTAACTTTGCGGAAGGCGGCAAGAGCTTCATCGTCATTAATCGGTACGTAGTTTACCCGGCCGATATCTTTTAACCAGGAATGCTCAGGACCAACGCCTGGATAATCAAGACCTGCAGACACAGAGTGCGTCTCGATTATCTGACCATTCTCATCTTCCATCAGGTAGGTGCGATTACCGTGTAAAACACCGGGAACACCTTTATTCAGCGGAGCAGCGTGCTTACCGGTCTCAATACCTAACCCGCCCGCTTCAACACCGTACATAGCCACCGATTCATCGGTGAGGAATGGGTGGAACAAACCAATAGCATTAGAGCCACCCCCCACACAGGCCACCAGCGCGTCCGGCAGTTTACCTGCTTGAGCCAGACACTGCGCCCGGGCCTCGCGTCCGATCACCGCCTGGAAATCCCGCACCAACTGCGGATAAGGATGCGGCCCGGCTACCGTTCCAATAATGTAAAAGGTGTCATCAACATTGGTGGCCCAATCACGCATGGCTTCATTCATCGCGTCTTTCAGGGTCCGCGAGCCGGAGGTCACCGGAAACACCTCGGCGCCAAGCAATTTCATCCGGTAGACGTTTAAAGACTGCCGCTTCACATCATCCGCACCCATATAGACGCGACATTTCAGGCCGAGCCGTGCAGCTACCGTCGCCGTAGCAACGCCATGCTGGCCAGCCCCGGTTTCGGCAATTACGCGGCCTTTGCCAGTGAATTTGGCCAGCAGTGCCTGACCGATGGTGTTGTTAACCTTGTGCGCACCGGTGTGGTTTAAATCTTCACGCTTGAGAAATACCTGCGCCCCACCCAATTCACGGGTCCAGCGCTCGGCGAAGTAAAGAGGGGATGGTCGCCCCACATAGTGGGCCAGATCTTTATCAAATTCTGCCTGGAAATCCGGATCGTCTTTGAGACGGGTATAGATCGTGTTCAGTTCATCCAATGCATAGATGAGGGTTTCGGAAACAAAACGGCCGCCGTAGGGGCCAAAATGACCTTCGGCATTGGGAAATGCGCTGTAATCAATTGTGGAAGACTGTTTGTTATCACTCACCGTTTCTTCACCTGTTCGAGCCATGACTGGCGTTGATAATAAATTCTCTTACTTTGGCAGCATCTTTTTTCCCGGGAGTGGACTCTACACCACCACTCACGTCTACACCGTAGACCCCGGTACTTTGAATTGCTTCAGCTACATTGGCCGGAGTCAGCCCTCCCGCTAATACAATAGCTTTATCTGAAGAGCGCGGCACCCGCTGCCAATCGAAGGTTTCCCCGGTACCTCCCGGCACTCCGGGACGATAGGCATCAAGAAGAACTGCTGTTGCTGATGGATAATTCGCTATAGCCGCTTCGACATCTAATGCCGGGCGCATCCGAATGGCTTTCATGTATGGGCGACGAAAGGATTCGCAATATGCCGGGGTCTCATCGCCATGGAACTGTAAGACATGCAGCGGCACTTGCTCTAGTACCCTGGCCACCTCAGCGGCTTCAGCGTCAACAAATAGCCCCGTCACCGAGACAAAAGGCCCTACCGAGACAGCGATTTCGCGGGCACGCTCAATATCCACAGCGCGCGGACTGGATCTATAGAACACCAAACCAATAGCATCTGCCCCCGCCTCTTGTGCAGACAGCGCGTCAGTTACTGATGTAATGCCACAAATTTTGACTCGAGTTCGCGCCACAATACAAACCGTCAAGAAAACAAAGCGCCGATACTAACAGAAAACCACTGCAAAAACTGTAACTTGCCCGATTTCCCTTCGCGCCTTAGGAATCCTGCTCCACCGAAAACCCACCAACAGGTTCTGGTAAAAATAAAGGTCCGGGGAGCGCCCCGGGTAAATTGAAATGGTCCGGATAATCCACCGACACAAGATATAAACCAAATGGCCGGGCGGTCACTCCACCAGCACTGCGATCACGAGCAGCAAGCACTTCGGCTACCCAGGAAGGCGCAACATCCCCTGCCCCAACAGCCATGAGCACACCCACGATATTACGGACCATGTGATGCAGGAATGCGTTGGCCTGCACCTCCAACACAATTAGATCACCACGCCGGACAATGTGCAGATGGTGCACTTTCCGTACCGGACTGCGCGCCTGACACTGTGAAGCACGGAACGAGGTGAAGTCATGCTCCCCTACCAGACAGGCCGCACCTTCGCGCATAAGGTTCACATCCAACCGGCGGTTTGACCAGGTAACCCGATCATGAGTCAGACTCGAATAGCTCGCCTGGTCTGATATGAGATAACGATAGGTGCGCGACAAGGCGCTAAAGCGCGCATGAAATTGCGGGATGACATTTTTTGCCCAGCGCACCCCGATGCTCGCCGGCAAATGGGCCCGCGTCCCCAACGCCCATGCCCGCTCGGGCCGTTGCGCCATAGTGTCAAAATGAACGATCTGAGTCGTGGCGTGAACCCCAGCATCGGTACGACCAGCACAGACCAGAGTGACCGGCTCTGCAGCAATAGTTGACAGCGCTGCTTCGAGTGCTGTCTGCACGGTAGTTACACCGCTGGGCTGACTTTGAAAGCCATGGAATTCCGCGCCATTGTATTCAACGGCCATCGCCACCCGCTGCATACCTTCGGGCCAGATTGTGTCAGCCACCACTTCGCCATTGCGAGTATATATTTTGCTGGTGGGTACGTAGGTTTCGCTCATGAGGCAACAGGCGTCCACAAAATATCTATCGACCATAAACAACAAAGCCTCGTGCACCGGAATGCACAAGGCTTTGAAGAGGCGTTGATTAGTTAAGCATCCAATCGGGTAAGCAGCCCTTCAGCTTCCTCACGCTGCTGGGAATTACCTTCCTGAACCACCTCGGCAAGTATGTCACGTGCTCCATCGGTATCACCCATATCGATATAGGCACGCGCCAGATCCAATTTAGTGGCCGCTTCATCAGTATCCGCAAGGAAATCTAACTCAGCATCCATTTCAGCTTCAGAGACATTGTCGAGCGCGGGCACATCTTCAACTTCCTGATCAGAAAGCCCGGACAGCGCCTGCTCAAACATCTCATCGTCAGCATCAGGTAGATCTGCAGCCGTCAATGAAGGTTGCTCGTCTTCCAGCTGCGCATCGAGCTCTGCAAATGCTTCTTCATCCGCCGCACCAAATTCAGCATCCAGACTCTCCATCTCATGATCTAGAGCTTCAAGGTCGAGGTCGCTCATGTCCATATCAGGATTGAAGTCATCAGCGTTGTCATCAGTCCCAACGTTTACAGGTTTTTCTTCCTGGACTGGCGCAACTTCATCAAAGCTTAAAGCGTCTTCCGTCGGCAGAGTTTCTTCAAAATCAAAACTGAATTCTTCCTCGGCAGCGGGCTCTGCTGAGGCGGGTGCTTCTGTTGTAGAGAGCTCTTCATCCAAATCAAAGGAAAGCTCACCTAAATCCTCTTCAAGAGAAGCAATTTCGGCTTTTACGTCTTCTGTTTCTTCGGTGGAAGCTAAAAAGTCATCTTCCAGATCCAGAGTAAATTCGTCCTCTTCTGAAGCAGCCTCATCTTCCAGAGATTCGTCAAACGACAAATCATAACGGGTGGTGGCGCTACCCACGTCGGCCTCGCGGGAGAGAGTCTCACCCATAGACAAGGATTCAGAAGGCTCTTCTTCTAGATCAAGATCAAAACTGAAGTCATCGTCGGTGTCGGTTTCTGTAGCTTTAGAAGGCGCTCCATAGGCATCATCATCCAGGCCGAAATCGACTGTGTTGTCCTCCGAAGCGATATCCAGGCTCTCTGAGGAAAGATCGAAACCGGAATCAAACTCGCCCGCTCCAGGAATACTTTCACGTAATTCCGCTGCACGCTGAAGTTCTGCATGGTTCGCATCACCTAACAAACTGGCGTAATGCTGATCAAATTTGTCGACATTTTCGGTCTGCGAATAAACCTCGAGCAGCTTCATCCGGATAGGCACTGAAGATGGTTCGCGGGCCAATGCGTTTAACAGCATTTCTTCAGCCTGGTCAAATTTGCCATAGGCAATATAAATATCAGCCTCACCAACCGCATCACCGGTTTCTGCTTCCGCCGGAACATCATCCTCGTCAAACAGAGGCATCTCTTCTTCTGCCTCAGTGGAATAATCTTCCTGATACTCTTCTTCCATCGCATGCTCCTCAACGGGAGGCATACTGAATGGATTTTCATCCGCATCAACTTCTTCTTCAGCAACCTGCTCGTTACGACGACGGATTAACGCGTAGGCAGCAAGCAACAGCACCAGTAAAGCCAAACCGATCCAAATAGCATTATCGACAACATGATCTACTATGGTTTTGGATTTAGGCGCAGACTGAACCACGCGATTGACATTTGAAGCTGGTTTTGGCTGCTCAGGCTCTGCGGCCGGGGTAGTAACCGGTGGTGTTACAGAAACCTCGGGTTCAGGCTCCACCGCCGGTTCCGAAGTTTCGAGATCTGCTTCCTCAATGGGTGCTACTGCTTGTTGGTCTGGAACCTGATCAGCACCGTAAGCTTCAGTCTCTTGTCCAGCGTCCGCAGCGGCCTGTTGCTGGCTGGCAGCCAGCTGCATCGCACGCAATTGCTCATTGCTGACATCGACCAGACGCTCCATAGTGCTGATCTGCTCTTCCAAGTCCCTGATCCGCGAATTTAATTCGGAATTTTCTATACGTGCCTTGTCCAGCTCCTCAAGCGTAGCGGCCAATTCGTTTTCCAGCCCACGGCTGTTTCCGGCATTACTGCCGCTGCCCTGGCCACCACCATCGTAGTTACTTCCAGGTGAGGCCAGGCGGACTTGCCCGCTTACTTCTTGCGTCTCCCGACGAGTGGATACCTCGCGACGCGATGCGTTCAGCTGAGCACCCATGGTATTTTCGGACCATTCGCGATTTTGTGCCGCGACTTCAGCCACAGCCTCGCTCTGGGATAGCGAACGAATTTCATCGGCAGAAGGCAGACGCAACACCTGACCTTTGCGCAACAGATTGATGTTGCCATTAATAAATGCTTCCGGATTCAACCGCTGAATTGCCAGCATGGTCTGATGTACCGACAGCCCGCGATCCGGACGAGCCTCTAAAGCAATCTTCCACAAGGTTTCATTGCTGCCCACCGGCCCGTAAGAATCGGATCCCGAACGACGCCCACCAGATGCAGGTGCCGGCTCAGAACGTGAATCTGCCCCGGAAGCAGCTGGCGAGCTTGAGCGCGCTGGCGTCTGCACTCTCGGGGTGGCACGAGGTTGAGTCGTAGCTTGAGGAGATGAGGTCGCTGACTGGACTGGCGCTGAAGGCGTATCAGCGAAGGTAGGCAGATCCATCAGCAGCGTATATTCACGCAGCAATCGACCACTTGGCCAGCGGGCTTCAACGAGAAAGTTAAGGAAAGGTTCGCGCACGGGATTGCGCGTAGAAATACGGACAACGGCTCCGCCCGGGGCATTTAACAGAACCTCAAATTCCAGTTCCGTGTAGAAATACAGGCGTTCGACACCGTTACGTTCAAAATCTGCGGGAGAACCCAGCGCAACAATGATCTGTTCCGTATTGAGATCCCGCGTATCCAGCAGTTTGATCTCCGCATCGAGCGGCTGATTCAACGCTGAATTCAGTTTAATTTCTCCCAACCCCAAGGCACTGGCGTAATTTGCCAACACAACGAAGGCAAATCCACAGACCCCAACCAGTTTTCGAAGATGCATAGGACGATCCTTTTATTATCTCCCCTGGTTTAAGCACCGGACAGGGATGGCAACATTTTGTCAATCAAAAATAACCGGTCACTTAAACCTGGACTTTGTATGCAGAGGTTATAAAACCTCGAATATATCTTCACAATCTTGCGTAAGTATTCATTATAAATAGCTTTTTATCAACAGTTCCGCGCCTCTTCAGCGCCCGCGCTGGCAGATTTTTAGACTTTTTTTGGCATACTCCACAAAAAATTATGGTGGATTTCACTGCCGCCAAAACAAAAAATCCTTTCGCTTAAAAAAACGCCCCGATTCCGGAATAAGAATCGAGGCGTTGATTTGACACAACTCGGTCTCTTATCAGGCTTCCTTCAGAATCCGTAGCATACGGCGCAACGGCTCTGCTGCGCCCCACAATAACTGATCACCGACGGTGAAAGCGGACAGATATTGTGGTCCCATGTTCATCTTACGGAGCCGTCCTACCGGTATAGATAAAGTGCCGGTCACAGCCGTAGGGGTTAAATCACGCAGGCTAGCATCACGCTCATTTGGTACAACTTTAGCCCATTGGTTGGCTTCTGCCAGCATAGCTTCGATATCAGCAAGCGGAACATCTTTATTTAGCTTGATGGTAAGCGCCTGGCTGTGGCAACGCATTGAGCCGATACGAACACAAAGACCATCGACAGGAACGGGGTTGTCGCTGCGCCCGAGGATCTTGTTGGTTTCAACCTGCCCTTTCCACTCCTCTTTGCTTTGGCGGCTTTCCAGTTGCTTGTCGATGTAAGGCAATAAACTGCCGGCGAGAGGATGGCCGAAGTTATCACGGGGAAATTCAGAATGACGCATGGTTTCGGCAACTTGACGATCAATCTCAAGAATTGCAGAAGCTGGATCAGCAAGCTTGTCAGCTACCGACGCATGGATAGCGCCCATCTGGCTGATCAGCTCCCGCATATTCTGCGCACCAGCGCCGGAGGCGGCCTGATAGGTCATAGAGGAAACCCAGTCTACGAGTCCTGCACGAAACAGCCCGCCGAGTCCCATCAACATCAGGCTGACAGTACAGTTACCGCCGATGTAATTTTTAACACCGCTGGCAATCCCGTTTTTAATGACATCCAGATTCACCGGATCAAGAACAATCAGAGAGTCTTTGTCCATACGAAGGGTGGAGGCAGCGTCAATCCAATAGCCCTGCCACCCTTCGCTGCGCAGCTTGGGGAAGACTTCGCTGGTGTAGTCGCCACCTTGACATGTCACAATGACATCCAGCTGTTTGAGCTCATTAATTGCAAATGCATCTTTGAGCGCAGGCAAACCACTGGCTACAGCCGGAGCTGCACCGCCAACATTCGATGTGGTGAAAAATACCGGCTCGATATCAGCGAAATCATTTTCTGCTTGCATGCGGTCCATTAACACAGACCCCACCATGCCACGCCAACCTACAAAACCTACTCTCATGTCTGTTCTCTCTGATTTACTAATTAGCTAGTTAATAATTGCAAGGGCTTAACGACTCAATACTGCAACCACGGCATCACCCATTTCGGATGTAGACACGCGGGTTTTTCCTTCGGTATAGATATCGGCGGTGCGCAATCCCGCATCCAGCACCTGCCCAACGGCAGCTTCAATCACATCGGCAATTTCAGGCAGGGACAACGAATAACGCAGCATCATGGACACCGACAAAATCGTGGCCAGCGGATTGGCAATACCTTGCCCCGCAATATCCGGCGCAGAACCGTGGCATGGCTCATACATACCGCGCCCATCTTTGTCCAATGAGGCCGATGGTAACATACCTATAGAGCCAGTGAGCATTGCGGCAGCATCGGACAGAATATCGCCAAACATGTTGCCGGTGACGATAACGTCAAACTGTTTCGGCGCACGCACAAGCTGCATGGCGGCATTGTCAACATACATATGGGACAGCTCAACGTCAGGATATTCAGAAGCCAGTGAGTCCATTACTTCGCGCCACAACATGGTAGCTTCCAGCACGTTGGCCTTATCCACCGAGCATACTTTACGGTTCCGCTTGCGGGCCATCTCGAAAGCGGTGCGGCCGATGCGCACAATTTCACTTTCCGAGTATTTATAGGTGTTGTAGCCCTCGCGCTCGCCATTTTCCAACACCCGAATACCGCGCGGCTCACCGAAATAAATCCCGCCAGCCAACTCACGCACAATCAGAATATCCAGGCCAGAGACCACTTCGGGCTTGAGGGATGAAGCATCCACCAACTGCGGATACAACAAGGCGGGACGCAGATTGGCGTAGAGGCCCAGCTGCGAACGAATTTTTAGCAGACCTTTCTCAGGGCGAATCGCACGATCAAGCTTGTCCCATTTGGGACCACCCACCGCCCCCAGTAATATCGCGTCCGCCTGACGTGCCCGCTCCAGGGTTGAATCAGACAAGGGAACCCCGTGAATATCTATCGCACAACCACCCATCAGTTCGTTTTCGAAAGTTAGACCCAGATTGTATTTGGCATTCACACAATCCAATACCTTACGCGCTTCGGCGACAATTTCGGGCCCTATTCCATCACCTTCCAGAATTAAAATATGCTTACCCAACACCCTACTCCCCAGACTGTTACGCCCGGTGCTTCTAGCACCCCAGGCTCAATAAAAAAACTGGTGCGGAGCCCATGCTCCGCACCGCTACATTAGCGACTCTTACTTAACCGCATCAAATAACCACGGGGCTTCTTCACGCCGCTTTGCCTCATAGGCCCGGATGGCCTCGGCGTGCTCGAGTGTTAACCCAATATCATCCAAACCATTCAGCAGGCAATGTTTGCGAAATGCATCAACGTCAAACCCGAACTTCTCACCTGATGGGGTTTGTACCGTTTGTGTATGTAAATCAACCGTTAATTGATAGCCCTCGGTGGCGTACATTTCCTGGAACAGCTGGTCCACGATTTCTTCGCTTAATACGATGGGCAACAAGCCATTCTTAAAACAGTTGTTGTAAAAGATATCTGCAAAACTCGGCGCAATTACACTGCGGAAGCCATAATCATCCAACGCCCAGGGTGCGTGCTCACGACTGGACCCACAACCAAAGTTTTCCCGCGCCAGCAAAATCGTAGCCCCCTGGTAACGCGGGAAGTTCAATGGAAACTCCGGGTTTAAGGGACGACCGGTGCAATCCTCATCCGGCCTACCTTCATCCAAGTAGCGCAACTCATCAAATAAATTTTTGCCAAAACCTGTGCGCTTGATCGACTTCAGGAATTGTTTCGGGATAATCATATCTGTATCGACATTGGCGCGATCCATGGGCGCTGCAATACCGCTAATGACTGTAAAGCTCTTCATTATGCATTCCCCCATTCACGCACATCGACAAAATGCCCTGCTATCGCCGCCGCGGCCGCCATGGCCGGACTGACCAGATGGGTACGCCCGCCGTAACCCTGCCGCCCTTCAAAGTTGCGATTGGAGGTAGAGGCACAATGCTCGCCTGCGCCTAATTTATCGGCATTCATCGCCAGGCACATTGAGCAGCCGGGTTCGCGCCACTCTAAACCCGCCTCAATAAATACCTCGTGTAACCCTTCAGCTTCCGCTTGAGCTTTCACCGTGCCTGAACCCGGCACGACGATCGCCTCTTTAACATTGGCTGCTTTACGGCGACCTTTTACTACGGCGGCGGCAGCACGAATATCTTCGATACGGGAGTTGGTGCAAGAACCAATGAAGACGCGATCAACGTGAATTGAAGTCATAGGCTGATTGGCCTGCAATCCCATGTACTGCAGGGCGCGGATCATACCCTCACGCTTCACCGGATCAGCCTCATTGGCCGGATCAGGAACTGTTTCATCCACAGCAACGACCATCTCGGGTGATGTACCCCAACTGACTTGCGGTTTAATATCTTCCGCACGGAGCTCGACGACGGTATCGAAATATGCGCCGTCATCACTCTTCAAATCTTGCCACGCAGCAACCGCCCTATCCCATAATTCGCCTTTGGGTGCATAGGTTCTGCCTTTTACATAATCAATCGTGGTCTGATCCACTGCCACCATGCCTGCGCGGGCGCCGGCTTCAATAGCCATGTTGCACACAGTCATGCGGCCTTCCATGCTCATGTCGCGGAATACTTCTCCCGCAAATTCCATCGCGTGACCATTGCCACCTGCAGTACCGATCCGGGCAATGATTGCCAATACCACGTCTTTAGGCGTGACCCCTTCACCCAGCTTGCCATCAACCTTGATCAACATGTTCTTCATTTTTTTTGCGACGAGGCATTGAGTGGCCATGACATGCTCAACTTCGCTCGTGCCGATACCGTGGGCCAAAGCTCCCAGCGCCCCGTTGGTGGCTGTATGGGAGTCGCCACAGACAATTGTCATACCGGGCAAACAAGCACCGGTTTCCGGGCCAATTACGTGGACAATACCTTGGCGACTGTCATTGATCTTAAATTCAACAATGCCAAACTCATCGCAGTTATCGTCCAGGGTTTGTACCTGGATAAGGGAAACCGGGTCCTGGATTCCCTGCACACCGAAGGCACGCTCCTTTTGGGTCGTGGGTACGTTATGGTCAGGGGTCGCCAGGATTGAGTCCACCCGCCACGGTTTGCGCCCTGCAATGCGCAGGCCTTCAAATGCCTGCGGTGAAGTCACTTCGTGAACGATGTGGCGGTCGATATAAATCAACGCCGAACCATCATCGCGCTGTTGGACAAGATGCGCTTCCCAGAGCTTGTCATAAAGAGTTTTTGCGGCCATTGCTAACCTCGTTGATTCACGATTGCCCGACCAGGCGGAGAACCTGCATCGGTTGAATTTGAAACTATTTTACGGGCCACGGACCCATAAAACAAATTTATAATTTTTATAGATTGCATTCCTAAATCGAATAGATATAGTTGCGCGGATGGATACTCAACATCTACAAGCTTTCCTCGCCATCGCCGAGACGGGTTCATTTTCTTCCGCAGCGCAACGCCTGCACCTGACTCAGCCGGCGGTGAGCAAACGCATTGCCATCCTGGAGGAGCAGCTGAATACGACGCTGTTTGATCGGATTGGCCGTCAAATTTCGCTGACTCAAGCAGGGTTATCGCTACTGCCCAAAGCGCGCAATATTCTTCAGGAGGTTGCTGCAGCCCAGCGAGCCATTGCGGACCTCAATGGAGATGTGCGCGGCCAGTTGAGCATTGCTACCAGCCACCATATCGGCCTGCATCGTCTGCCACCTTATTTACGCGATTTTTCACGCAGCTATCCAGAGGTGAAACTGGATCTGCACTTTCTCGATTCAGAACAGGCTTTTCAAAACATCATCCAAGGCCGCTTCGACCTTGCTGTCATCACTCTCGCTGAAGAAATCGATGCACGTATCGCAGCAGATATTATCTGGCGAGACCAATTACGTTTTGTTGCGGCACCGACGCATCCCTTAGCACAAGCTGAACAATTAACGTTAATGGATCTGACGCCTTATCAAGCCATCATGCCGGATATAAATACTTATACGACACGCTTGATCCGGGAATTATTTGATGGGCAGCAACAAGCATTAGATATTACGATGGTGACCAACCATCTCGACACCATCAAGATGATGGTCGTTATTGGTTTAGGTTGGGGAGTGCTCCCGGAATCCATGATTGATGAGGAATTGCGGATTCTGCCCGTTCAACACCCGCCACTGACACGACCGCTGGGGTGTATCTATCATCGGCAGCGCAGTCTCAATAATGCCGCACGGGCGTTTCTGGAGTTACTTAAGCGTGGTGGCTTACATAGCGTTTAAAACACCAAGCTCCAGTGCGCCAAATAAAAAGATTATTTTTTCCCAACCAGCTACACTTGCCATCACATTCACTATGCAGAGAACCTTGCTTCATTTTCATCTACACTTTGCATAAATCGATTTGTTTTACCACGATTTACTACAGCCGTTTTAACGTCATCATCGAGGGACACATCTATGAAAAAACTGACTCTGGCTGCCACCTTGGCACTTCTCTCTCCTTTTGCAGCAGCCGATACCATCCTGGGGGTTTACGCAGGTGCAGGCCAATGGCAAGGCGAGTACAGCGGTAATGCCGGTGATCCGAGCATCGATGTGAAAACCCTCGGCATGGATGAGGAAGACAACAATTATTTTTACATTGCACTTGAGCATCCAGTACCGGTTATTCCTAACATCAAGCTGCAAAAAATGGATATCAGCAGTCAGCAGACCGCGATCATTAATCAAAGCTTTACCATTGATGGCACCACCTTCGTAGCGGGCGCAGAAGTCGCTTCTGATTTTGATCTAAGCCACACCGATATCGTGCTTTACTATGAGCTGCTCGATAATTGGGTGAATCTGGATCTGGGTTTGAATATTAGAAAGTTTGATGGTTACGTCACGGCAGAGGGTAATTTCGGGGGTGAGATCACGCGCGAGTCCGTTGATCTTGATGAGGCCATCCCAATGATCTATGCGAAGGCGCAGTTCGATTTGCCTTTAACTGGATTTTCGGTAGGACTCGAAGGTAACGCCATAAGCTATGACGGCAACCGGCTGACAGATTACAGCGCTAAAGTGCAGTACATGTTTGATTCGGTACTGGATCTCGGTTTGGAAATCGGTTATCGCGAAATGTCTTTGGACATTGATGAAGATGTAACCGCCGATGTGCAGCTTAAAGGTCCTTACGCCGCCTTGTTATTTCATTTCTAAGCAGCTCGCTGTACCAGTATAAAAAATACCCCGGATTGCTCCGGGGTATTTTTTTGCAACTGAATCTAATCACCTAACGTAAATTTATCTGCGTCCATGTGAGCCGGAAACGCGGCGCGGTATTCTTGTAAGCGCTGGAAGCTCAGCTCCGCGATAAAGCAACCGCTGGCAGCCTTGGTCTGGAGTAACTCAATCCCATCGGGGCCGTAGATCGACGAATCACCTGCGTAATGCTGGTGCTTTTCATCTACCCCAATACGATTAACGCCGGCCACGTAGCTTAAATTTTCAATCGCCCGCGCCTGCAGCAAACGATTCCAGTGTAGTTCCCGCGCGCTGGGCCAGTTGGCGACATAAATTGCCAGATCGTAATCATCCCTGTTACGCGACCAGACCGGAAAACGCAGGTCATAGCACACCAAAGGCAGAATCCGCCACCCCTTGAGTTCAACCACAACACGTTTTTCTCCACTGGCATAGCGAGTATGCTCACCTGCCATGCGAAACAGATGGCGTTTGTCGTAATGGGTGTAGCTACCGTCAGGACGCATCCACACCAAGCGGTTGAAATAATCTTCACCCTCTTTAACAACAAGACTCCCCGTGATAACAGCGCCGCTTACTGCAGCTTGTTCCGCCATCCACTGCCAGGCCTGACCGCCAACAGTTTCTGCATAATTACGCGCACCAGCGCAAAAACCTGTGGTAAACACTTCAGGTAAAATCACCAGATCACAGCCCGCAGCCAGCTTTATTTCTTGCTGAAATACAGTGAGGTTATGCTGGGGATTATTCGGCACTATCTCATGCTGAATCAGTGCAACGCGTAAATCATTCACGGCGATATACCTCAAGAGTCAGATGATTCAATAACTTTCGCTTTAGGAAAAACACCCCAATAGGTAATAAAAAAAGCTAACAGTGCACCCAGACCACACAGATAAAACGTTAATTCCGCACTGAAATCCCACAACATCCCGCCCAATAATGCACCTAGAGCGCCTCCTGCACCAAAACTTAATGAGCTATATAACGCCTGCCCCTGACTTTGATGCGCGCCACCAAAATAACGCCGGACCATTTCCATCGATACCGCGTGCGCCACACCGAAGCTGCCGGCATGAAACAGCTGAGCGATCAACAAGAGCGGCCAATGTTGTGCGAATGCGGCAATCAGCCACCAGCGGACGGTTGTCAGCATCAAAATCCAGAGCAATAAATTGCGCAGCGAGCAACGGCGCAACAAGTGGTGCATAACCATAAATATCACCACTTCTGCCAAAACACCTAAAGCCCATAACAATCCTGTTACACCGCTGCTGTAGCCATGATTATCAATAAGGTAAAGGCTATAAAAAGTGTAATACGGTCCGTGGCTGAGCTGCAGCAGAAAACTCATCAACAAAAAACACAGCATCGTCGGCTGGGTGACGATCCGCCAGAATCCACCTGGAACAGCAGCAGGATGATGCGACGCTACCGGTTTTAAACTGATGCTCGACAAACCAATCAGCAGTAGAAATGTAAGAATAAAAACCGGTAAATAACGGACCGACATGAGGTCGAACAACCAACCGAGCACCAACACGGCCGCAATAAATCCAATCGAGCCCCACAGGCGAATCTGACCATAACGATGATGATCTCTGGCAAGATAACTCAGGGTAATGACTTCAAACTGGGGCAACACCGCATGCCAGAAAAACGTGTAGGCGCTGACCACTAGCACCAGCCAGGTATAAGTTTGGTCCACAAATATACCCGCAAAAAAAGCGCAGGCGGCGAAGCTGCCCACGCGGATAATCTGCAAACGTTTTTGTGTGCGGTCTGCCAGCCATCCCCAGAAATTGGGAGCGATGATGCGCGTCGCCAGGATGATCGCGCCGATAATGCCCACATCACGCGAACTGTAACCGAGCGACTTCAGGTAGAGCCCCCAATAAGGGACCATTGCGCCCACAACACAAAAATAGAAAAAATAAAAACTGGATAAGCGCCAATATGGGAGAACCGATGGACCCCGGGAAGACTGTGAGTCAGACATAACGGTTGCAGACACTGCCTGGAAGAATAAAGAAGGATTAACGGGGAGCCAGATCAAATCCGGCTCCTGAGCGAGGCGATTATTTAACGCTGGCAGGAATTACCGGGACAGCATGATGAATTGCTCCATTTTGTCCACGATGACGCAGCAGGTGATCCATCAACACTAACGCCAGCATGGCTTCCGCGATGGGTGTTGCGCGAATACCAACGCAGGGATCATGACGCCCCTTGGTGATGACCTCCACCGGATTACCATGCACATCCACGCTGCGACCCGGTATATGCAGACTGCTGGTGGGCTTGAGCGCAATGTTCGCTACGATATCCTGGCCCGATGAAATCCCACCGAGGATGCCGCCGGCATTATTGGACAGAAAACCCTCGGGCGTCATTTCATCCCGGTGCTTACTGCCGCGCTGCTCCACCACCGCGAAACCTTCACCGATCTCTACTCCTTTTACGGCATTGATACTCATCAATGCATGGGCAATTTCCGCATCAAGTCGATCAAAAATTGGCTCACCCAAACCAGGTGGAACACCTTGAGCAACCACGGTAATTTTGGCCCCGATAGAGTCGCCCTCTTTGTTCAGCGCTTTCATGAACTCTTCCATCTCCGGCACCTTACTGGCATCAGGACAAAAGAAAGGGTTTTGCTCGACCTGGTCCCAATCCACCGTTTCAATCGTAATGGGCCCCAATTGAGACAGATAACCGCGAACCTGGACACCCAGCACGTCTTTCAGATATTTTTTTGCGATCGCACCGGCTGCAACCCGCATCGCCGTTTCACGCGCAGAAGAGCGACCACCACCGCGATAATCGCGGACACCATATTTCTGCATGTAGGTGTAATCCGCATGCGCGGGCCGGAACTGATCTTTGATGTTTGAATAATCTTTAGATCGTTGATCGGTATTTTCGATAATCAAACCGATAGGTGTACCGGTAGTCTTGCCTTCAAATACACCGGAAAGAATCTTGACTGCATCTTCTTCACGACGCTGAGTCGTGTAGCGGGATTGACCCGGCTTACGGCGATCAAGGTCGATTTGAATATCTGCTTCGCTGAGTTCAAGCCCCGGAGGACAGCCATCTACGATACAGCCCAATGCCAGACCATGACTTTCGCCGAAGGTGGTGACGGTAAATAATTTGCCATAACTGTTGCCGGACATAGTGCTCTCTTGCGTCGAATACGGGTGAAGAAATTCAGAAAGACGGCGATTATACGTGACTGGTGGGGAAGCGGCACCCTTTGGGGCTGCTAAAGCAAGTCGCGCGCCGCCGCGTCCTGCAGTTGCGCGGCGGTTAGCAGAAACACACCGTGCCCGCCCCGCTCGAACTCGAGCCAGGTAAAAGGTAACTCAGGATAAGCTTCCTCGAGTGCAACGCAACTGTTGCCAACCTCCACGATCAATATGCCATCATCCGTCAGTTGATTGGGCGCTTCGCGCAACAGGCGGCGGGTAAAATCCAGTCCATCCGCACCGGATGCCAGCCCCAGCTCCGGCTCAGCGCGATATTCCGCCGGCATATCAGCCAGATCTTCCGCATCTACATAGGGCGGATTACTTACAATCAGGTCGTAACGCAGCTCTACCAGCTCTTCAAACAAATCGGATTTTATTGCACGTACACGATGCTCCAGCTCATGTTGGGCAATATTTTGTTGTGCAACAACCAATGCATCGGCAGAAATATCACTCAGATCGACCGCCGCTTCAGGAAATGCATAAGCGCACGCGATACCAATGCATCCGCTGCCGGTACATAAGTCAAGAATGTATTCAGGCTGACGAACGAGCCAGGGAGAAAACTGCTGTTCGATCAATTCTGCGATAGGCGAACGCGGCACCAAAACACGCTGATCAACCTGAAACGGCAGGCCGGCAAACCAGGCCGTGCCGGTGAGGTAGGCCGCAGGAAGACGCTCATCGATACGGCGGCGCAACAGTGCAACCACATCTTTACGCTCGGCCAGCGTCAGCCGGGCGTCCCATGCATCCGGATTGATCGGCATAGGTAAATGCAAAACGTGGGCTACCAGCTGCACCGCCTCATCCCACGCATTATCAGTCCCGTGACCGAAAAACACGCCGGCTGCCGTAAACTGGCTTGCGCCCCAGCGGATGTAGTCTCGCACGCTGATCAAATCAATGCAGACATCATGCTTTTGTCCGATACTCACATCATCACCTTGCCTTTATTTCAATAAGCCCAGCATTCTACCGGGATATCGGAAACTTTAAATGAAAAAGCAGAACCCCATGGTGATCCACTACCGGCTGCTGGCATAAAAAAGTGCTTTACGATTTTGCCGGTATCACGTAGGGTGAGCGCCCTCAGCGCGGCCCGGTGGACGATTCATGAAGTCGAGATAAGTGGTCAGTGCGGCAGCTGAAGCGCGATATCCTGCTGCCAGATCTACGGATGCTCCTGAACATTAGATACGCTCCTGAATACGATGAGGACGGTTATGAAAGAACATTTTGCCCAAATCATTGCCGGTATCGGTGAAGACTTGAATCGGCCGGGGCTGGTTGATACCCCCGAGCGTGCAGCCAAGGCGTTTAAATTCCTGACCCGTGGCTATAACCAGACTTTGGATGAGATAGTGAATGGCGCGCTGTTTCCTTCCGAATCCAGCGAAATGATCATGGTGAAAGACATCGAGCTCTACTCGCTGTGCGAGCACCACATGCTGCCGTTCATTGGAAAAGCCCATGTCGCTTATATTCCGACCGGGATGGTGCTGGGCTTATCCAAGGTCGCACGCATCGTGGATATGTATGCGCGACGCCTGCAGATTCAAGAACAACTGACGGTTCAGATCGCCGAATCAGTACAGCAAATCACTGGCGCTTCCGGTGTTGGAGTGATTATTGAAGCCAAACACATGTGCATGATGATGCGCGGTGTGGAAAAGCAAAATTCTTCTATGAAAACCTCAGCTATGCTTGGTTCATTTCGCAGCAATCAGGCAACTCGCACCGAATTCCTGTCGCTGTTGCGTTAGTCTTCTGAAGCAATGCCCACTGCCGTGGGCATTACCACAACGAATTATTCATTAATTGCTCAGCTTTACGACTTCCACCCGCGCGCTCTGATTACTGCGTCCTGCCGGAGCAAGACTACCCAAACCATGGGTCACCACCCGCCCCTCTGCAATCCCGGCCTTTACCAGCGCGGCCTTCAGCGCTTCAGCATACCGAAGAGAATCGCGCTGCTGAGTATCTAACGCACCCGCCCTGAAATCATGCCCCACCAGCGCAATCTTCCACTGCCTTTGACGCTTCAGCACCTGTACCAGTGTCTGGACGTGCTCTGACTTGATCATCAGGTGAGGCTGACCGGCATCGTCATCCGCCACCGCGCCGGGAAAAACATAAAAACCCTGGGTTTGGAACAAGCGCAACAACGAATCGGGATCTGTGGCAATGCTTTCTGCCGGCGTCTTATCGCTCTGCAAAATATCAAGTTGCACCAACACACGCTTATTACCGCGCAGCACCGAATAGAGCGAAACGTAAAACGGTGGCTTTTGTTCCTGAATAATTTCATATGCCGCATAGTGTTGATGCTGATCCAGACCGTACAACTGAATCACCTTAAAATGATTATTGGCCCAGCTATTACTCGGACCACATTCACGACCATCGCAACGATATAACTCGCGGGCGCTCAGCTTTTTCAGCTGACGCACATAAAATTGAAAACCGTTTTCCGCGCTATGAGTTGATGGTAATTCCAAGGTTTTACGCGTGAGCTTACCCCCGAGCCGCTGATGGTGGTCGACACTCCACATCCCTTCTGTTTTTTTAAAACTGCCTAAAGCAAGAATGTAATCGTCATCCTCAAGCTGACTGCGAAATACAATGCGTGCATGGGGATAATCTTCAAGCCCCAGGTCTGCTTCCGGTGTTTGTGCGGCAACCCATCCGGCACCACTTAAAAGCAGAGCGGAAAGCAGCATGCATATTAGACGGACGGAATTTGACACGGATACCAACAAGGAGATTTCCTCAACTAGTTAAACGGGAGTGACTTCAAAGAAATGATTTAATGAAGCGGCTACAGCATCAACTTCCGCTTCCATATGAAGATGGTGTCCACCTGGCATAATCTCAACATCAACCTTGGGAAATACCGATACCTCGCGCTGATATCCCGAAAACATTTGCGGAATACCGCTCTCTGCAAGAATCAATTTTATTGGTGCAGTAATCCGTTTGATGAACGCTTCTACGTGCTCACGGGTGAGTTTAATGGCCGACGGAGCCAATAACCGCTGATCCGTACTCCATTGATAACCACCGGGCACTCCTTTAACACCGCGCTCGGTCAAGGCAGCAGCCGCCGCATAGCTCAAGGGAAACATACCCCGCTCGCGTGCTTTGATTGCTGATGGCAAATCCGCATAAATAGATAAGGGTTTGCTGGCGCGAGCGCGTAAACCCAGAATGGACCGGGCCAGTTGCTCGGGAGCCTCATCCAGTTTCGCAGGCTCAGGCAATAAGCCTTCAACCAGTGCAAGACGCGAAATACGTTCCGGAAAAGTGCCCGCCGCAAGCATACTGATAATGGCACCCCGCGAATGCCCTAGCAGGGTAAACCGCTCCCAGCCTAATTGATCAGCAACGGTAAAAATTTCCGCAACATCTTCCCAGATGTTATAGGGCGCTGTGCCGGGACGATGCGAGCTCTTCCCATGCCCAGCCATGTCAATGGCTATCAGATGCACATCTTTCAGGCGCGGCGCTAACGCGAAAAAACTTGCGCTGTTATCCAGCCAGCCATGGAGCGCCAAAATCGGCGGCTTGCCTGGCTCACCCCATTCTTGCCCCGCAAACGTCAAACCATCAATTTCAATCGTCAATTCACGCATGTTTAACCCCCAGCACACAACGCCAGACTGCCCCGCAGTCCCGCGATGCGGTTCGAGCCCGATATACCAGCTCGACAATTTATAACCAGAAAGATTGATGAAACCTTCGCCGGGCGACAAGTGAATCGCCATAGCGTGCACTGAGTCACTGATCGAGAACAGTACCCCGACGACGTTAAAAACAGGAGAGCAATATCAGGTAGACGAGTGGCGCAACCACCGCAGCTTGCCCATGTCGGCTGCCATGATGTCGATATCTACACAGGCGAGCGAACTGGTTGCCATATCGTGATAACCACGCTCCGTACCACATAAAGTATCAAGAATTTTACTGACCAGCGGTTGATGGCTAACCAGTAACAACCCTTCGCACTCGCTGAGTTGCAGTTGATTGAAGAGTAACTGTGGATCTGCCTCCGGGCTTAAGAGTTCGGTTGTATAGGGCTCCATATCACCAATTAAACTTGCGGCAATGTCGGCAGTTTGTTGTGCGCGCACCAAAGGACTGACCCAAATATGGGTTAATTTCCCTAGGTCTTCCAATGACGATTTAATCATTCGGGCCACATCAGCACGCCCTTTATCCGTCAGTTGGCGCACCTCATCCGTGGTAACTCGAGGCTCCGCTTCACCATGCCGCAGAATAAACAACTCCATATCCACCTCCAGGCTAAAAGCATTAAGAGTTATCAGCGTTTGAATCAGTTTTGTTTTCCGTTACGGTGGCCCTGGTGCGAGCGCGCGGCTTTTCAGTAACAACCACTTCCACGACGGCCGGCTCCTCATCATCAGCCGGCCAATCTGCAAACGGAAATGGTTTCTCTTCGCTGTTATAGGTAAGAAATTTCAATGCTTGATATATATAAGTAGAAAGGGAATGTCCGAATCGGCGCAGGTTGATATTGTCCTGCCCGGTAATCAACGAAAAAATAAACTGCAGAATCACCACTACCCACATGATGATGCCAGCCACCTGCAACAAGGCGGCGAACAGCACCATAAATACCAACCGCAACCAATGTTTTGCGGAGAGCAGATTCGATTTTAACTCTTCATTATTCATGATCGTTTTCCTGCATATTCAACATCGTAGTTTTGTTCGCCAAGCATCAGCCCACGTGCGACATCGGCAATTTTTTTCTGCTCGAACAAGATGCCGTGCAAACCCGATACCAACGGCATATAGACACCCAGCTCATCGGCCTTCTGCTTTACCTGACGCAGCGTGTTGACCCCTTCTGCCACCTGACCCAGACCGGAGACGACCTCGTCCAGCGGCTTGCCCTGCCCCAAGGCAAATCCCACGCGATAGTTCCGACTCAAATCAGAGGTGCACGTCAAAATCAGATCACCCACGCCAGCCAAGCCTAAAAATGTCATGGGATTGGCCCCCATCAGGCTGGCAAAACGTCCCATTTCCGCAAGGCTGCGCGTAAGCAGCATAGCCTGGGTATTGTTACCAGCCCCAAGCGCTGCTGCCATTCCGCAGATGATTGCATAGATATTTTTTAGGGCTCCACCCAATTCCACCCCGTAGCGATCGTTATTCGCATAAACACGAAAGGTGGCCGAACTCAAGGTGGACTGAACGCATGTAATAACCGATTGATGTTCGCTTGCGATAACACTGCCAGTCTGCTGTTGCTGGACAATCTCTTTCGCAAAATTTGGTCCACTGAGTACGCCGATGCGGTGCGCGGGCAACTCCTGTTCGAGTATCTGACTCATCAACGTAAACCCAACCGGCTCAATACCTTTGGCGGTACTGACAATAATGGCGTCGGGCTTCAAGTACGGCCGCATCTGCTGGGTTACTTCCCGGAATGAATGACTGGGGATAGATACAAAGATGAGATCGCTGACTGAAACTGCCGCCTCAAGGTCTGCAGTGATAAGAAGGCTATCGTTCAGACGATAACCGGGAAGGTAGCGCGTGTTTTCTCGGGCAACCTGACATTCCTCCGCCTGCTCAGATGATCGCATCCATAAGCTGGTGGGGTGCTGGTTACAGGCAATGATATTGGCAATAGCTGTGCCAAAACTTCCGCCGCCGAGTACTGCGACCCTTAATTTTTCACTCATAATATTCAAATCCAGACAACGGTGTCATTAGTGACAAAAACAGTGGCAATGGTAGGTGGAGAAAAGTGATACGCGACGGTAACTGTAACTTTTTTGCACAATAAAATTCACATTTAATTTGTCCACATTTTCTGTGGATAA
>CAYUVQ010000002.1:0-3153 GCA_964448175.1 uncultured Cellvibrionaceae bacterium
AACATCAACAAGACCCACAGCTTCTGGGAATCCACCCTGTATGGGTTCGGTGGCGCCGTCGGTTTTTCTATTGTGTTGATCCTGTTCTCTGCCATGCGCGAGCGCCTGGCTGTGGCGGATGTACCTGTGCCTTTCAAGGGAGCCGCTATCGGCATGATCACTGCCGGCTTGATGTCCCTTGCCTTCATGGGCTTCAGTGGCCTTGTGTAATTGGGAGCTGTGACACCGACTATGTTTGAACTCATTGCCCAACATCCCATCATCGCCGCCCTGGTCGCTCTGATCGGTCTGGCGGCGTTGTTTGGTGCGATCCTTGGCTTTGCCGCCGTGAAATTCAAGGTAGAAGGCGATCCCATCGTCGATCAGATTGACGAACTTCTGCCGCAGACACAGTGCGGCCAGTGCGGTTATCCCGGCTGTCGCCCTTACGCCCAGGCCATTGCAGGTGGGGACGCTATCAACAAATGTCCGCCCGGCGGCCAGACGACGATTAACGCACTCGCGGATTTGCTGGCCGTGCCGGCGCCTACGCTTGATGAAGAGCATGGTGAAGAGTCTGAAGTTAAGAAGGTCGCCTTCATCCGCGAAGATGAATGCATCGGCTGCACGAAATGTATCCAGGCTTGCCCTATGGACGCCATCCTGGGTGCAGCTAAACAGATGCACACTGTGATCGCCGATGAATGCACCGGCTGTGATCTGTGCGTAGAGCCATGCCCGGTCGACTGCATCGACATGATCCCGGTTGAAACGGGTGTGAAAGACTGGAAGTGGGAACTGCCGGTGATCAACGCCAGTATCATCGCTACCGACCGCCAGCCGCAGGATCAGCCCACAGGTAAAGCCGCTTAATGACCAGTCTGATCAAAATCCGGGACATCCCCGGTGGTATCCATCCGCCTGAGCACAAAGACCAGTCGATGCGTCTGCCGCTGGGCGTCGTCCCGCTGCCACCGCAGTTCGTCGTCCCCGTCAGCCAGCATATTGGTGAACCCGCCACCCCCGTGGTTAGTGTGGGTGAGCGCGTACTGACCGGCCAACTCATTGCGGCCGCTAACGGCGTGTTCAGCGCCAATATTCATGCACCCAGCTCCGGCACCGTGGTTGCCATTGAAGATCGTGTTCTGACGCATCCTTCCGGCATGAGCGACACCTGCATCGTGATCGAGACGGATGGCAAGGACGAGTGGACACCCCTGAGTCCCTGCGAGGATTATCAGGCGCTAGACAAGACCACCCTGCAAGACAAGATTCGCCGGGCAGGTGTCGCGGGTCTGGGGGGTGCAGGCTTTCCTACGGCAGTAAAGCTTAATCCACGCTCGACGGAGGTGATTGATACGCTGATCATCAACGGCGCGGAATGCGAACCCTACATCACTGCCGACGATATGCTGATGCAGACCCGTGCCGATGACATCATCGCCGGTACACTCATGATCAGCCACCTGCTCCATGAGCCGAAAGACCTAATCATCGGCCTGGAAGACAATAAACCGCAAGCGCTCGCCGCCCTGCGCAAGGCCGCGCAGGGCACGCGGGTGCAAGTGGTGGAGTTTCCCACCAAATACCCATCGGGCGGGGCCAAACAGATCATCCAGATCCTGACCGGACGCGAAATTCCCACCGACCATCACTCGGCTTATATTGGCGTTATCTGCCTTAACGTCGGGACAGTCGCTGCGGCCTGGCGTGCGGTGCGCTACGGTGAGCCTCTGATTTCCCGCATCACAACCGTGGTTGGGGAGTCACTGGACGTACAGCGTAATGTGGAAGTCCGCGTAGGTACGCCCATTGACTTTGTTCTCGCGCAACACGGTTTTGATGCAAAGAAGGCAGCGCGGCTGATTATGGGTGGGCCGATGATGGGTTTCACCTTGCCAAGCCCCAGCGTGCCGGTGATTAAAACCACCAACTGCATCCTCGCACCCACCCGCAAAGAATTGCCGCCACCTCCCCCGGCGCAAGCCTGCATCCGTTGCGGACTTTGTGCCGAAGCTTGTCCTGCCAGCCTGCTGCCGCAGCAGTTATTCTGGTACGCCCAGGCGGAAGATATGGAAAAACTGCAGGCGCATAATCTGTTCGATTGCATCGAATGCGGCGCCTGCTCCTATGTTTGCCCGAGCAACATTCCTCTGGTTCAGTATTACCGGGCAGCAAAGGGCAGTATCCGCCAGCATGAGTTGG
This sequence comes from uncultured Cellvibrionaceae bacterium, assembly GCA_964448175.1. Taxonomy (GTDB): domain Bacteria; phylum Pseudomonadota; class Gammaproteobacteria; order Pseudomonadales; family Cellvibrionaceae; genus Cellvibrio. The sequence goes on from CAYUVQ010000002.1 coordinate 2,185, forward strand.
AAAAAGAAAAGTCGGATCGCTCACGGCGCCGGTTTGAGTTCCGTCAGCAGCGCATAGCAAAAGAAGAAGCCGAAAAAGAAGCCAAGCGCCTGGCGCGGAAGCAAGCTGCCGAAGAAGCCAAACAAAAACTTGCGCAAAAAGCCGCCGCACCCGCACCGCAAACCGAAGTGGTCGCTGAAGCTGTAGCTAAAGCGCGGGCGGTACAGCAATCACCGGAAGAGCAAAAAGCCAAGCTGGAACGTATCCTTGCGGCGGCCAGAAACAGCCTTGAACACGCGTGTCAGCCTCTGGTGCCAAACGAAGAAGGTGCTGTGGTTACACCAGAACAGCTGGAAAAACAGCAGGCACGTATCAAACAGGCCGAACTGAAAGTCAGTGAAGCAGAGAAAAAGCTTGCGGACTTTCTCGCTACTCAGAATGCACCAGCAGCCACGCCAGCCGGCACCGATGATCCAGTCGCCGCCGCTATCGCGCGTGCGCAAGCCAAGTTAACCATGGCACCAGATGAGAAACTGCGTGCGTCACTGGAGTCGCTGCAGACCCGTCTCGCCAAAGCCCAGGAAAAAGCTGCGGCCGCACAAGCCGAAGGCAGCCCTACCGCCGACGCTTTGCAGCAAGGCGTAGAAAAACTGCAGCAGAAAATTGCCGAGACTAAGGCCGAACTGGCGCAATTGCGGGGGACAGCTGCGCCTGCGTCAGAGGTAGAGGCACCCTCCGCTGAACAAAGTGCGGCGGATATCGCCATCGAAAAAGCCAAGGCAAAAGCAGCAGCCCTGGCGACAATGAGCGATACCGAAAAACGTGCAGAACAACTGAAATCTCTGGAAACCCGATTGCAAAAAGCGCGAGAGCGTTTGGCCAAAGCCGAAGCGGACAACGATCCCAACATCGAAGCCTTCCGCACTGGCCTCGCCAAGCTCGAAGAAAAGCACAAAGAACTGCAAGACGCCTAGCGTAAAAACAAGGTCG
>CAYUVQ010000002.1:3253-145536 GCA_964448175.1 uncultured Cellvibrionaceae bacterium
AAGCTCGAAGAAAAGCACAAAGAACTGCAAGACGCCTAGCGTAAAAACAAGGTCGCATTAGACCCGCAGGTCGGATTAGGCCCCAGCGTAATTCAACAGACCAAACGTGTAGGTCGGATGACGAGTCATAAACCGAAGACTCACATGTGCAGGTCGGATTACCACACGGAAGCCGACGACATATATGTAGGTCGGATTAGCCCCAGGCGTAATCCGACAACGCGTTAAGCAAGCAGACTTAACGGTGGATCTAAGCTCGGATAGGCCCAACACCTCATCCGACGCCTCAGATCTACCCGCAATCTGCACAATTTTTACGTCCTGCAGCTCGTGATGCAGGAAACAGGTTTATTCCTTTTATGAATCTGTCGGATTACGCCGCTGTGCGATTAATCCGACCTACGTTTAGCATCGAGATAGTTGATGGCGTTATTGAAAGTTACTTCGCCCCACGCCCATAAAGGGCATTCTACCGGCCAGTTAATGCGGCTGGTGATTCTTGCCACTCTGCCAGGTTTTCTGGCGTTGGTGTGGTTCTTTGGTGTGGGTGTGGTGTTTAACGTGCTGCTGGCTTGCCTGGCGTGTGTCGGATTTGAAGCTCTGGCTGTGAAGCTGCGCGGCCGGCCGGTCATGTTTTACCTGCGTGACTACAGCGCCCTGGTCACTGGCGTTTTGCTGGGCCTTTCCCTCCCGCCTTATTGCCCCTGGTGGATCGTCGTAGTTGGCAGCCTGTGCGCCATCATCCTCGCCAAGCAGCTGTATGGCGGCATGGGCTTCAACCCCTTCAATCCGGCCATGGTGGCTTATGTCATCCTGCTGATTTCTTTCCCGGTAGAAATGACGCAATGGGCAGCACCTTCCACGATACTTGACGGTGGGCAATCCCTTCCCGGCATTATCGAAAGCTTACAGAAGATCTGGGCAGGTAGTCCTATTGACGGCTACACCGCTGCCACGCCATTGGATGTGATGAAACAAAACAACAGCCTGCTGGTTGCCGATGTGTATACCACCGAGGCGGTCTTTAATACGGGCAACTTCGCGGGAGCTGGCTGGGAATGGGCCAACATCGGCTTCTTGATCGGCGGAATTTTTCTGTTGAGCCAGCGGGTATTTAGCTGGCATGCCCCCATCAGTATGCTCGTCGCGCTGGCTTTGATGGCTGCCCTCTTCCACGATGGCGGCAGTTCAAGCAGCGGCGGTTCACCCCTGTTTCACCTGCTGTCCGGCGCTACTATGCTCGGAGCCTTCTTCATTGTCACCGACCCGGTCAGCTCAGCGGTCAGTAAAAAAGGACGGATCATCTATGGTGCGGCAATCGGAGTGTTGATCTTCGTCATTCGCCAGTGGGGCAACTATCCCGACGCCGTGGCTTTCGCAGTGCTGTTGTTGAATTTTGCCGCACCTTTCATCGACTATTACACCTTGCCGCGCACCTACGGTCACACCAAAGCGCGCCGCGCCACCGAAAAGGAGGACTAAATGCTAGGCGCCTCCATCAGTAAGAACAGTTTATTGCTCGCGGCTTTCGCCCTGCTTGCCGCCGGCGGCCTTGCCTTGACCAATGAGGGGACCAAAGAGCGTATCCAGCAGGCAGAGCGGGCTGCACAGCAAAAAGCCCTTTTTGAGATAGTGCCGCGCTCACGCCACGACAATGATCTGCTTATGGACACGCTACCCATACCGCAAGATTACTGGTCAACGCTGGGATTAAAAGCAGGTGGGGATATTCATATCGCCCGGCAGCAGGGCCAGGTTGTGGCGATGATTATCCCAGCCGTTGCGCCTGACGGTTACAGCGGCGACATTCGCATGATCGTCGGTGTGAACCGTGACGGTTCCATCGCCGGTGTACGGGTACTGACGCACAACGAAACACCGGGGCTGGGCGATAAAGTTGATCTGAAAAAGGATGAGTGGATTCTGTCCTTTAACGGAACATCCCTTCTTACTCCTGCCGCCAGTGAGTGGGCAGTTAAGAAAGATGGCGGTGCTTTTGATCAGTTCACCGGCGCGACCATTACCCCGCGGGCGGTGGTTAATCAGGTTCGCCGCGTGCTGGAGTTTGTCGAGGCACGGGGTGAGAAGTTGTCGCTGTTTGTCCAAACAGACGCCGGGACTGATCCATCCAGCGAGGCATTACCGCCATTAAATCCACAGGAACAACACCATGAGTGATTCGGTAAATTATAAAGAGATCACCCAGAAGGGCCTCTGGGGCAACAATCCGGCGCTGGTACAACTGCTGGGTCTGTGTCCTCTGCTCGCCGTCAGCGGCTCCGTTGTCAACGCCCTGGGGCTCGGGCTGGCGACCCTGCTGGTGCTTACTTCCTCCAACATTATTGTGTCGCTGATCCGCACTAAGGTGAGCGACGCTGTTCGCTTGCCAGCGTTTGTAATGATCATCGCTTCATTAACTACCTGTATCGAACTGTTGATGAAGGCCTTTACCTATGAGCTTTACCAGATTCTCGGAATCTTCATTCCGTTGATTGTGACCAATTGTGCGGTGTTGGGTCGCGCTGACGCTTTCGCCAGCAAAAACCGCCTGCTGCCTTCGACTGTTGACGGTTTTATGATGGGAATTGGTTTTGCTCTGGTTCTGGTTGCAATTGGTGCTATTCGCGAGTTACTGGGTAACGGTACTTTGTTTGTCGACATGCACCTGTTATTTGGTGAAGGCGCGCGCGGCTGGACACTGCATCTGTTTGGCAGCAATTATCCAGGATTCTTACTGGCCATCCTGCCGCCCGGCGCATTTATTGTGACCGGGTTTCTGATTGCGTTAAAAAACTTGATCGACGGTGAGATCAAACGGCGCGCCGAAGCGCGTAAAACCAAGACAGTCAAAGGCAGCAAGCGGGTTCGCACCACCGGCAGTATCGCCTGACCACCTTTCTACCGGCGCGTGTATTTAAATCACGCGCCAAAATTTTCTCTTCTGCTGTATCCACCTCATAATCCGTCTTTACACTGTCGACTGGCTCGTGCGCCGCGTATCTAAAATAACCAGGGGGATCCCTCATGAAGTACGAAGCAGAGATCATGCAAACCGTAAGCACCTACATCATACCCTGGAGCATCAACGCCCTGATTGCGTTGCTGATTTTCCTGGTTGGCCGGATCATCATCAGCATGATCAGTGCGCTCATCGGGCGGGCACTTTCCCATACGAAATGGGACATCATCCTGATTGAATTCGTACAGCAGATGGTGCGCGCCATTCTGTTGATCTTCGTGATCGTTGCAGCACTTGATCGATTGGGCGTGAACACCACATCAATGATTGCCGTCCTGGGCGCTGCAGGTCTGGCGGTCGGCTTAGCATTGCAAGGCTCATTGCAGAATTTTGCTGCAGGTTTTTTGTTGTTGGTATTTCGTCCTTTTAAGTCCGGTGATTTTGTGGAAGCGGCGGGAACCATGGGCGTGGTGGAAAAGATGCATATTTTTTCTACGATCATGCGCACGGGTGACAACAAAGAAGTCATCGTACCTAACGGGAAAATTTACGGTGGTAATATTATCAATTATTCCGCCCGAGAAACGCGCCGCATCGACATGGTCTTCAGCATCGGTTATGGCGATGACATCAAGAAAGCACGTGATGTCATCACCGCCGTCGTCCGCGCCGATGAACGGGTGCTGGTCGAACCCAAAACGGTTATTGCGGTATCAGAACTGGCGGCAAACAGTGTGAATTTTGTGGTTCGCCCTTGGGTCAGGACGGATGATTACTGGCCGGTAAAGTTTGATTTAACCGAGCGGATTAAGCTCGCCTTTGACGAAAACGGCATCTCCATTCCCTTCCCGCAGATGGATGTGCATTGGATTCAGCCCGAGGCAGCTAACACGTGACAGAACACGGCAGTTAGTACGTTTCAATTGCATAAGCCGGTTACGACACGTTTTGCGAAAACAACCCGGACCATAAAAAAAGCCGCGCGGTGCGCGGCTTTTTTATTACTCGTGACGATGGTCATGAACTTCAGTGTCATCAAACACTGGCTGCCCCGATTGCACGCCAAAAGCTGGCAGCATGGCAAGCAATACTTCTTTGGGCAATTCCGTTTTACCGACTTTCAGCACACCGTTATTCAAGGTCGCATGCATAACGAAGTCATCACCATCCTGTGTAATATAGGTGTCCATGTATTGTCCGAGCATCATAATCAACGGCGTCTGCATCACAATGGACTCTGAAACCCTGACGACGAGATCGCTGTTTACCAGCAACAGATAATCCGCGGGATCAACGATGTCTTTTATCTGTCTGCCATCAGCGAGCGGCTGATAATCGGCAACCCAGTCCACTTTGGCGGAGCCATCCATAAAGTCTGCGCCCATGGCCAACTTGAACTGCACACCTGGCTGAAACGCAAGATCGATCAACTCTGCCGTTGCCGCCTGGTATTCCTGTGATGCATTCTCAGGGTCAGCGGTTTGCATAGCTGCGGCAAGTTCGGTCCATTTTTGAATGGCTGCCGGGTCCAGCTGATTAACGGTAATGTCGTAATGCAGTGCAGAAATTTCCATCAAGCCATGCACTTTAGCCGCCGAGAAACTTATAAAAGTATCAACCTTTTCATTTACCAGTTTCTGCGTCTGCACCAATTTAATTTGTTCGACCGCGCCGCTCACCATGCTCGCATTGCGAAAGCTCATATTCGCCATGGTCAGCTCCATGTTAGCGATATTGACGCTCGGCGAAATACTTTCTACATCAAACGTCCCGGCCAGTGGCGTGGTGGTAATGTGAGTGCCGTCGGCCAAAGCAATGTCCATAGCTCCCACATTAAGCGAACCCACCATATTCTGGTTTGTGTAGGTGCCCTCAACGGTTGCACTGACTTCATCGACCTTCACCACATCCCCATCCTGACTGAGTTCAATTGCCGGCACAGTCCAGGTGGATGTGTAACTGTTATTAAAATGCCCCAGGGTGACAATTTCACCGATACTTTCACCGAAGACAGCGGCGAGTTGTTGATCGATCTCTGCAACCCCGGTCCGGATTTCCACTGTCGAGACGGAGGAGAAAAGTCCAACGCCCACTTTACCCAAAAGCAGGAGTGGACCATGTTGAACACGGGATTTGCTGGTCAAGGAGAAACCATTAACCGGCAGATTGGTGTTCTGGTAGCTCGCGGTAAATTCCACTTCGCTGAAAAAAACGCCGCGTTCGTAACGATTAAGCTCCAGCTGCACACCTTGCGCTTCGGTTTGTTGTTGGGTCATCGCAAATTGTTCGCGAATATTTTTTTCGCCTTGGTAACCGGTATAAAATGCGGCTCCAGCATAAAGCGCGATAACGATCAGGATTCCTGCAAGTTTTTTCATCATCATTCCTTTCGGTACAGTAAGCGGGAAGTAGATTAAACAAAGAATGGGCGGGCCGAATTTTAGTCCCGCAACGGCGCGATGTTATACCGGAAAAGCCAGGCCGGGAAAAGGCATAATCAAACCAGCGGATGATTTTTGTGACCGGTGACCCCTGCTATGCAACCACGTATCCCGGCGGCGAATGAATCACGCCGGCTGGATCGACGGCGGTATGAATCCATATGCCTGTAATCACGGCAGATCTTTAGGATCAAACCATAATTCCGCCCGATCCAAGGGGGTCTCTTTCGACAAGGTGGGATTATCAATATAAAAAACCTTGCGGTTTTTCATATCAGCTTTCTCAATCACGTCCCGAACTGATGGAGCGTTGATAAATGTTTCATCAAAACTTCCGTTTGCAATTGCACGGTTCAAACCGGTTTCAATATCATTCGCCAGCTCCGGATTATTTTTAGATACAAAAAAATAAAACGGCATTTTGTAAGCGATCATTAAATTCTTTTCTACCGCTAACTCCAGCTCCGGCCGCTCGGCGAGTTCGCCAAAAGGCTCATGTACACCACGCGGAAACCCATCAAACCGTCCACCCTCAACCATATAAAACAAACCAGGATATTTATTGGTTCTTATTACCTTAAAACCATTGGCTTCCAGAATATTGGCATCGGCCCAGGTTCGCCCCTGGCCCAGGGTGAATTGCTTAAGATCATCCAGCGTGTTTACGCGGTCGAACTTCGCCTGATTATGTTTATTGATGATCAAAATGCGATAGCCCAGTAAACCTTTGAACAGCGGGATGCGGATGGGCAGTACTTTGGTTTCCAATTCGGCATCAACAGAGGTCCAGGCAAGATCAAGCTCACCCCCGATACGTACTTCTTCGTTCACCCGGGCCTGGGTTAAATCCCGGGAACCGATCTCGAGCCGGTAGGGTTGATCGATATGTCGCAGCGCAAGGCGTAGCATTTCAATGACATAAACCGCATTAGGATCGCTGAAATTATTGATCCTGATTACTTTTTCAGTGGCATTAACCACCTCGGCTATGGGGAAAATGAGCGTAAACACAAGGAGCTTAAACATTTTTATTTTCATTTTTTATACCTGATTACAGGTTTATCAAAGCGTATTTAAAGGTGCAAACGTAGTCTAGTATACAAGGTCGCCATATTCCTCTTGACTCAGTGTAAATGATCGTTAACCGAGTCCAGATGAGGTCAATAGCGGCTATATCAGCCTGCTCTGGTCGACGCCCCGCCCTCTGGCGATTAGAATTCCACCTCGTTCCTGCCCCTTTATATCGAGACTGTTATGACTCAACCACTGACCCATCTGGGCGAAATGCCTATCGAACACTTTTTGCGGGATTATTGGCAGAAAAAGCCATTGCTGATTCGCAATGCCCTGCCTGGTTTTACGTCGCCTCTGGACGGCGATGAGCTGGCCGGCCTGGCCCTGGAAGAAGAAGTAGAGTCACGCCTGGTACTGGAGCGTGGCGAAACGCCCTGGGAGCTGCGTCATGGTCCCTTTGATGAAGAGACCTTTGCTACCTTGCCCGAGTCTCACTGGACTCTGCTGGTCCAAGCGGTGGACCAGTGGGTGCCTGAAGTCTATGAACTTTTACAGCACTTCCGTTTTATTCCCAACTGGCGTCTTGACGACATCATGATCAGTTACGCCCCGGATCAGGGCAGCGTGGGGCCGCACTTCGATTATTACGATGTATTTTTGCTGCAGGGCACAGGCAAACGACGCTGGCGTGTTGGACAAACCTGCGACGTTCATTCAGAACATGTACCGGGCACTCCATTGCATATTCTCAAAGAATTTAACGGCACTGACGAATGGATTCTGGAACCCGGGGACATGCTCTACATCCCGCCAGGTGTTGCGCACTGGGGAATCGCCGAAGGTGAATCTATCACTTACTCCATTGGTTTTCGTGCACCCAGTCATGCCGACATTCTGTGTGAGTTAACCCACGATGTCTCGGAGCGACTAACCAATGATCAGCGATTCAGTGATCCAGAACTACAGCCGCAGCAAAATCCGGGTGAAATCAGTTCCGCGGCCCTGGAAAATCTTAAACAGATTTTGCGCGCACATCTGACTGATGAGAATCTGGCGGAATGGTTCGGTAAATATATGACCGAGCGCAAGTATGTCGAAGACACCGAACCCAGCGAACCTATGGATCCGGACGAATGGCAGAGCGCGATGCGCGAAGAAAATCTCCTGCTCTGGCGCCACCCCGCGGCACGCTTTGCATATCACGTCGCGCCGCAGCAAACGTTATTGTTCGTTGACGGGCGGGCCTTTACCTGTTCACTCGCGCTGGCAGAACTGCTCTGCCAGGCAACAGAAATTGACTGGCCCACATTGGTATCACTGCTGGACGAGCAGCTCAATGTCGCGGTGGTGACGGCGTTGATTAATCAGGAAAGCCTGTTACTCGATGAATAACAGGGCTTTCTTTCATCAACGGGTTTACTGGGAGGACGCAGAAGAACGTCTGCGTCACATCCGCACGCGCGTCTTTATGGATGAACAGCAGGTTTCCCCAATAGAAGAATGGGATGGACAAGACGAAACCGCCGTGCATTTCCTTACCTGTTTGAACGATGGATCGGCCATCGCAACCGCGCGGGTTTTACTTGAAGCAGATGCTGAGGGCGAGCCGCTTTGCCATATCGGGCGTGTTGCCGTGCTTAAAAATTATCGCCGGCAACACGTGGGCCGCAGCCTGATGAGTTATGTAGTTGGCTGGTGCCGTGAGCAACGCTCCTCGGCCGGCTTATATCTGCATGCGCAGACCTCACGCATAAGCTTCTATAAACACCTGGGTTTTGTGCCTCAGGGCACAGAGTTTATGGACGCCGGTATTCCACATATCACCATGTGGTATCGTCCCGCCTGACCGCAGGGGAAAGTATTTATCATGAACCGGACATCCACTGTCAGCGACCAATTGATTCTGCTGGAATCATGCGGGGACTTTCAGGACCATGCGGTGACACTTGCACGGACCGCTCGCCGCCACATTGCCATTCTCAGCACGGATCTGGATGCCCCTGTCTACGACCAGGAAACGTTCATTGATGCGATTTCCCTACTGGTCCGCAGCAGCCGCTTCGCCCAGGTACAAATTCTCGTCAAGAATGCTAAGCCGCTGATTGAACGGGGTCACAAACTGGCGCGGCTGTCGCAACGGTTGTCCAGTAAAGTCTTGTTACGCAAGCTCGTTCATCACCCGGAAAATACTGATATGGGGTTTATGTTGCGCGATACCGATGGCTTACTGTTCAAGAATGACGATCTGGTTTATCGCGGCTTCGCCAATTATGCAGCAGCGGTGGAGGTCAAGCGGTTACGCGCAACCTTCGACTATCTGTGGCAATACGCCGAGCCTGAAGCTGACCTCCAGTTGCTGCATATTTAATGGCTCAGCACGACAATTTTTTTCGGAAACTGGCTTAGTTTTTTGTTGCCGATTCAATTCTTATACTATATATATAGCGTCAACCTTTGTGGTGGGCGATTTAAGCCTATAAAAACAGGGGTTTTTGAAGACTCTGTCGATAAAACTTTCTGTTTGAACAATGGTCAGGTATTTCGATTCAACCCCTTAAATTGCATGCAGTCCACGGCTGTATGTTTTATTGAATAATTAAAGGAAACCAATATGGCCGCTAAAAAACCAGCCGCAAAACCAGCCAAAGCTGCCGCCAAACCAGCAGCAAAAACCGCAGCAAAAGCCACAGCAAAAAAGGCACCTGCCAAAGCCCCCGCTAAAAAAGCCGCTGCCAAAGCTCCTGCTGTTGTTAAGCCTATTGCAGAGCGTCAGAACAAAACCCAGATGCTGACCCAGATTGCTGATGCAACCGAACTGAGCAAAAAGCAAGTTCAATCTGTGCTGGACGAGCTGACCAATATCATTGAAGGCCACGTCAAGAAAAAAGGCGCTGGCGAATTTGTTCTGCCTGGCCTGCTGAAGATCACCACCGTGAAGAAGCCTGCTACCAAAGCACGTAAAGGCATCAACCCGTTCACCGGTGAAGAAGTTATGTTCAAAGCCAAACCAGCCAGCACCTCCGTTAAAGTGCGCCCGCTGAAAAAACTGAAAGAGATGGCTGTTTAAAGCAGTGTTTTTCGGTAACAAAAAACCCCGCAATGCGGGGTTTTTTGTTTATGTGGATTCAGTCGTTGCGTCACTTGTCACATCGACTGCCGAATAATTTCGAAGCCCTCGCCCACCAGTGCATTCTGGAGGCGTTTGATGCGATCCTGCAGTTGCTCGGGAGAATAATCCAGCTGGTTCACCTTACCCCAGATCGGCTGCGGCCAAGCCGGGTCGTCCGAGAAACGTACGATATGGTGAATATGCAGTTGACGCACTACGTTGCCCAACGCCGCGACGTTCATCTTGTGGGCATCAAACAGGCTGGTCATCACCTCTGCCAAGCGGCAGGATTCGCGGATCAATTGCAGCTGATCCTCCTCGCTCAGATGATGAATTTCATACACGTCTTCCCGTTCGGGAACCAGGATACACCAGGGATAATTCGCGTCTTTGCTCAGCAACAACAGGGACAGGTTGAAACGTCCTACGATCACCGTATCCTGTGCGAGTCTGGGATGAAGTTCAAACATGGCAATTACCTTTTAACAAAGCTTGAAATCCTGCCGCCGCATTAATCGGCGAATCTGTGAAGATGCCTTCTGTACCGCGCGCATCAAGCACCGTAGAATAAGCGGCTTTGATCCCGAGTGCCACGATGATTAACGACGCCGCTGCAGGGCTTATGACATATCCCTCTGCACCTGGTTCGCTGCACAACGGGATCAACGTCCACTTCCTCGTACAGCCACTGAAATAAGAAGCCACATTTATGCGCGCTACCCGATTTTTAATTGCCACTCTTAAAGAAACGCCCGCCGATGCAGAAGTTATCAGCCATCAGCTGATGCTGCGCGCTGGCATGATTCGTAAACTCGCTTCCGGCCTTTACACCTGGTTGCCGCTGGGGTTGCGCGTACTGCGTAAGGTAGAGCGGATCATCCGTGAGGAAATGGACCGGTCCGGTGCGCAGGAAGTCCTGATGCCAGTGGTACAGCCCAGCGAACTGTGGGTCGAGTCTGGGCGATGGGAACAGTATGGGCCCGAGCTGCTGCGAATTAATGACCGCCATGATCGCGCATTCTGCCTCGGCCCAACCCATGAAGAAGTCATCACTGATTTAATTCGCAACGAGTTGAACAGCTATAAGCAGTTGCCCGCGAATTTTTATCAGATCCAGACCAAATTTCGCGATGAAATCCGGCCTCGCTTCGGTGTGATGCGCTCACGGGAGTTCATCATGAAGGATGCTTACTCTTTCCATCTGACGCAGGAGTCGCTGCAGGAAACCTATGAGGTTATGCACCGTACCTACTGCAATATCTTCAGCCGTATCGGTTTGGCTTTCCGACCGGTGCTGGCGGACACTGGCTCCATCGGCGGAGCCTTTTCCCATGAATTCCACGTGTTGGCAGCCAGCGGTGAAGATGCTATCGCGTTCAGCAGCGACAGCGACTATGCAGCCAATATTGAAAAAGCCGAAGCGCTGCCTCCCACTACTGCCCGTCCAGCACCAAGCCAGCTGTTACATGAAGTGGCCACGCCCCAGCAGCATACGATTGAAGAAGTCAGCACCTTCCTCAAGGTGTCGCCGGCACAAGTCGTTAAGACCTTGATCGTCCTGGGTGAGGCAGAAGCCGGCAAAGAACAGCCATTGGTGGCCTTAGTGGTGCGCGGCGACCATGAGCTCAACGACATTAAGGCGGAGAAATTAACCGGTGTTGCTGCGCCGCTCACCTTTGCTCCAGAAGCACGTATTAAAGCGGAACTAGGTGTTGGTCTGGGCTCTATCGGGCCTGTCGGTCTGAAAATTCCCGTGATCGTGGATCACGCAGCGGCGCACTTGGCGGATTTCGTCTGCGGTGCGAACAAAGATGGTTTCCATTTGACGGGCGTAAACTGGGAGCGGGATCTTCACGTGCCTATGGTGGCGGACATCCGCAATGTGGTTGCCGGTGATCCAAGCCCGGATGGTAAAGGTACACTAGATATCAAACGCGGTATTGAAGTCGGCCATATTTTCCAGCTCGGCACCAAGTATTCGGAAGCACTGAAAGCCCGCGTGCTGGATGAAAATGGCAAAGAACAAACCATGATCATGGGCTGTTACGGTATCGGCGTTACCCGTGTCGTGGCAGCGGCCATTGAGCAGAACTTCGATGAAAACGGCATTATCTGGCCCGACTCCATTGCGCCGTTCCATGTTGCTTTGATTCCTATCAATATGAGCAAGTCCGCCGCCGTTGCGCAAAAGTGCGAAGCGCTTTATGCAGAGTTACAAGCTGCGGGTATCGACGTTTTGTTTATGGATGATGAGAAAGCGCGCCTGGGCGTGATGCTGGCCAATACGGAGCTAATGGGTATTCCGCATCGGATTGTGGTGGGAGATCGTGGTCTGGAAAGTGGCACTTTGGAATACAAAGGTCGCCGTGATGCAGACAAACAGGAAGTGCCCGCTGATGAAATAGTGAATTTCCTGCAACAAAAAATCTTCCGCGATTAACGCATAAAATCCGGCTCACTCTGGTGGGTGAGCCGGATTAATCAGTTCACTGTTTAAAATTCTCAAGCCGCAAAAACTGATCGGGAGACAACGCCCGGTGCGTAATTCGCGCAGCCAGAATGGCTCCGTTAAACCAGTGTACTTCGTTCATCCTCGCACCGATTGATGTCTTACCCGTGCTGGCTATAGGCAGATAATCAACTTCAGCTGACAACTCTTTTTTACCGTTTACAAACGCAGTGAACTGGCGATCTTTGTAGGTGATTGCCGCGTGCGCCCATTGTTCAATCGGGTGCACCAGACTCGAATCGATGAGCGTGTACTGGGACAACTCGGATTTAATATAAGTATCCAGATACCACTGCTGTTGATCGTTTAAACGCAACTCAATCGTGATACGACGATTGGGATTATCTGGTGCTTCTATGTGAAAAAAGCGCGGCTCCGGATTATTCGGATAAACGTCATTAGGGTTAAAGATAATCTCTACCGTAAATTCGCTAGCACCATCAAGAGGATTGCTGTCGAGCAGCAGACGATCGCCCTCACCGTCAAACATGACAGCCTTGCCATAGGGCGAATCCACCAGCTGGGGGTTACCCTGCACAACCACTGGCAGCCCAGCGATCTGCTCCAGCGAATCGATACGCCACAAGTGCTGTTGTGGTTGACTGGCACAACCCACTGTCGTCATGACCAGAAGCAAGAAAAATGTTTTTATTGTGGTTAATGTCATAGGTCTCTCTTTAATTTTTTATTCAGATTTTGGTGGTGTCTTTTTTTGATAATAATCTTCGTAATCCTGCTCTAACCGGCGACTGACATCACCCGGCGACCCGGTGTTGCGAGCCAACAAACTGTAAGCGACCGGCACGACAAACAATGTGAGCACGGTCGCAAGCAAGACACCAAAGATAACCACGATGCCGATTACGAAGCGGGTTTCGGAGCCGGCTCCGCTGGAGATAACCAGAGGAATCGCGCCCGCTACTGCGGTCAAGCTCGTCATCAAAATTGGGCGCAGACGCGCGGACGCGGCTTCCAGTAACGCCTGATGAAAATCCACCCCACGATCACGCAACTGATTCACAAATTCCACGATCAGGATACCGTTCTTGGCCGCCAGACCAATCAACATGATTAAACCAATCTGGGAATACAAATTAAAAGAATTGCCCGTAATATACAGGCCCAGCATTCCGCCGAGAATCGCAAGCGGGACGGTCAACATGATGACAAACGGGTGAATGTAACTTTCAAACTGCGCCGCCAGCACCAGAAAAGTAATCAGAATACCAAGCAGAAAAATAAACATGACGGAACTGCCCGCCGTTTGAAAATCCCGTGACAAACCCTTGTAATCAACCACCGCTGTATCTGGCAGGTGTTCTCTCACCAATCCATTCAGATAATCCAGCGCGTCTCCTAACGCAAGATCTCCGGCAAGGTTCGCTTCAATCGTTAATGAACGAACACGGTTGTAACGATTCAGACGGCTGGCATCCGCCATCTCACGTAACTGCACCAGGTTAGCCAGGGGAATTAATTCACCCGTTCGTTCAGACCGCACATACATGTTTTGCAAACTGGTGGTGGTGCGCTGGTCATCGCGCTCGCCCTGCAGAATCAAATCGTATTCTTCACCATCATCAATATAGGTGGTGACACGGCGTGAACCCAGCATGGTTTCCAGCGTGCGTCCGATGTTATTTACACTTACACCCAGGTCAGCTGCACGATTGGTGTCGATGATCACTTCAATTTGCGGTTTGGTTTCTTTATAGTCCCAATCGATACTTTCGAGGCCGGGATTACTGGCTTCGATTTTTTCCAACATAATATCGCGCCATTCCGCCAGCTCGCTGTAAGAGCCACCGCCAATGACGAACTGCACCGGTTTCTGAGTTTGCGAACCAAAACCCTGCCGCATAACCGGTGCGGCTGTTACGCCTGGTAGATCACTGAGTCGCTGGCGAATCTCGTCCATCACGACGAAGGCATTACGCCGCAAACTCCAATCATTCATAACCGCAATGATCATACCGGTATTAAAGTTTTCCGCAGAACCGAACGAGCGCGGCGAACGCACCATTAAACGACTGAGCTCACCTGCCTCTACATATTCCATCATGCGTTTTTCAATTTCGTTCATGTACTCTTCCATGTAGGAAAAACTTGCGCCTTCCGGCCCATTAACCATGACAAAAAATGTACCCCGATCCTCTCGTGGGGCATATTCAGAAGGAATAAGTCGCGCAATTAAAAACGTTGAGAGCAGTAACAAGGCAAAGATAACAACCACCAGTTTGCTGCGTTTCAGGCAGCTGTTGATCGCGCGTGTGTAATAATGGCGGAGACACATGGTCCATTCATTTACTTTATCGACCACTTTATTTTTATGATCATTGCGCTTGAGAAACTGGGAGGCGAGCATCGGTGAAAGCGTTAAAGCAATCAGCGAAGAAAATGCTACCGACGCGGCCATGGTGATCGCAAATTCGGAGAACAAGCGACCAATATCACCTTTCAGAAATACAATCGGCACAAATATCGCGATCAACACGAGGGTGGTTGCAATCACCGCGAAACCAACTTCACGCGCTCCATCAAATGCTGCGAGCAAGGGCGGTTTGTTTTTTTCTTCCATATGCCGGACGATGTTTTCGAGCACCACAATTGCATCGTCAACTACCAGTCCGATGGCGAGCACCAATGCCAGCAAGGTTAACATGTTGACTGAAAAGCCCAGGACCGCCAGCACCGTAAACGTCGCGATGATTGACACCGGCACAGCCACAGCGGGCACCAGCATGGCACGTACGCTGCCGAGAAACAGGTAAATCACCAGCACGACGAGAAAGATGGCAATTCCCAGCGTCAGATACACCTCTTCAATCGCGCGCTCGATAAAGATGGAGCTATCGTAGCTCTCCTCGATTCCCATTCCCTCCGGCAAGGTCGCAAGGATGCGATCACGCTCCGCTTTTACGCCGCGAGCCACGTCAATGGTGTTGGCAGTGGACTGCTTGCTGATACCGATGCCTACCTGGTTTACACCATTCCCGCGGAACATATTGCGGTCTTCTTCAGTGCCCTTTTCAACCCGTGCGACATCGCCTAAACGAATCAGGTAACCATCCTCGCCGCGACGCACCGCCAGGCGGGCGAAATCTTCCGCCGTCAAATAGTTACGTGCCATGCGAACCGTGAACTGACGATCTTCAGATTCAATACTGCCCGCGGGCAATTCAATATTTTCTGCGCGCAGTGCATCCTCAATATCATTAACCGTGAGGTTACGCGCAGCGAGTTCACGACGATCAAGCCAAATGCGCATGGCATAACGCCGTTCACCACCAATTCGCACGCGCGCCACACCATCAACAACAGAGAAACGGTCCACGAGATAACGCTGCGCGTAATCGGATAGCTCCGGGGTAGTCATGCTGTCACTGGTGAAGTTGAACCATAAAACCACATCTTCATCCGAGCTGACTTTTTCAACCTCAGGCGGGTCGGCTTCGTTGGGGAGATTGTTCAGCACGCGCGACACCCGATCACGAATATCATTCGCGGCTGCGTCCATATCCTGACCCACATCAAATTGCACAATGATGTTGGAGCGGCCATTCTCGCTGGTGGATTCAATGTAACGAATCCCTTCAACCCCGGAGATGCGATCTTCAATAACCTTGGTGATACGCGTTTCAACGATACTGGCTGCCGCGCCGGGATACCCGGTGCGAATAGAAACCACCGGTGGATCAATATCGGGGTACTCGCGCAAGGTGAGGCGCTCGAAGGCAACTAGCCCAAATGCAACCAACAGAATGGAAATAACGGAAGCAAAAACCGGGCGCTTGATGGAGGTATCTGAGAGCAGCATAGGGTCACCCTCAGGATTCAGAAGAATCAATCAGTTCGGATAAACTTTCCGCACCGGTTTCTTCAGCTGTGATGTTAACCAGTGTTCCGGCACGGACTTTCTGCAGCCCGTGGGTAACCACTTTTTCATTAGCCTCCAATCCACTGAGAACTTCAACCGCACCATGCAAACGCTGGCCGATTGTTATCTGACGACGCTCAACGATTAATTGGTCATCCTGAGGCTGTACGACAAATACGAAATTGCTGCTCCCCAAAGGCACCAGCGCCGCTTCGGAAATCACCAGCGACTCTCTTTCATTGGCGTAAAGGTCGATGCTCATCAGCATCCCCTGTTTTAATTTGCCGTTATCATTGGGTAACAGCGCGCGGACAGTGATAGCGCGGGTAGTGGGATCAATCTGGTTATCGATACTGTAAATCCTGCCTTCAAATACCGTGTCACCCAACGCCCGGCTTCTGGCAGAGATGGGCAGACCTACGCGCAGACTGCGCAGATAAAGCTCAGGCACGGTAAAGTCCAGCTTCATGCGACTGTCGTCGTTCAACGTGGTAATAATGTCGCCGGGGGAAACCAACGCCCCCACACTGATGTTGCGCAACCCCACCACGCCACTAAATGGTGCATCCAGCTGCAGATCCTTCAAACGGGCATCTATAGCACGATAGCGCGCTTGAGCAGATTCATATTCGCGCAGGCGTTGGTCAAGTAATGATTGTGAGGCTGCTTTTGTTTCAACCAGAGCACGCACCCGCTCCATTTGCTTGCGTGCCTCTTCGGCATTGATGCTCGCTTCGGCCAGCAGTGCGCGCTCTTCGGCACTGGTCATTTCGACCAATATCTGGCCTTTTTTTACACGCTGGCCGTCTTCAAAATTAATACCGGTTACTGTCTTCGTAACATTTGAGGTCAAACGAATGGATTCATTTGCCCGCAGAGTACCCAGGGCCTCAATACGGTTCTGTAGAGGGTGCAGTTCAACGGTTTGAACAATGACATCGACCGGCTTGGCTTGCGCCAGCAGAGGTAGGGCAAACATCATCATCCAACTTAATAAAATTACTCTCGGCAGGTGCAATCGCATCATCATTATCTCTCTCGAATACCCAAAATCTGCCAAGGGCAGGAATGATTTTTGGCGCAGACTCTATCACATCTTTCAACGGGAATTACAAAGCCCGCAGCTAACAATCAGCACATTAAATTATTGATAAGTAAGAAGCTGAGATGGGTAGACAGCGCGTCACTGGTAGTTATTTCAGCAGATTACGCTGATGAAAGGTCGAGCGTTAAGCGGTTAACAATTGTTTACAGTGATATAACATTTGTTAACCGCTGGCAAAGAGGGGGCAATAACGCAGCGATTCATTCCGGTGAGTTTATTGCGGCAAAAATCTGGGGCTGGGTAAATCCGCGATATTGAAGAAAACGCATCTGCCGTGCTTTTTCCTTCATGGTCTGCGGCCTCGCTACACCGAAACGCTTTTGTTTCTCCACACGGGCCGATTCAAACCAATCCTGATCTGCAGCATCCAGATACATTTCAATCAATGATTCATTAATTCCTTTTTCTTTCAACTCAAGCGCGATACGTACTGGGCCTTTACCCTGACGTTTACGCATATTGATAAAGGCTTCCGCATATCGCTCATCACTTTGAAGGTTATCCGCCGTCAATCTGGCGATGGCTTCTGTTACCAGAGCAGGCTCATCAAATCGCTGATTAAGTTTGCGCCGCAGTTCCTGCACCGAATGCTCTCGCATAGCCAATAAATTCATGGCGGCAAGCCTGATATCAACAATCGTTACTTGCTTATCAGTCATTGGAAACGGCTTTCCAGAGTAAATCCAACAAAAATGGCCGCAGAGCGGCCATCGGTTGAGCAGTTATTCAATTTAGATCGGCGGAAATTTACTCATAATTTCAATTACCGCACCGGTTAAAACCTCTCGCTGTTGTTGCGGGGTTAAACCACTGCGCAGACGCTTCTCCGATACGCCACGCCAGATGGGCTTGTCAGTTTTTGCATCAACGATATCAATAATCAGACTACCCTGGTTATACACACGCGGCGCACCGGTCGTACCGTAAAACAATGGTGATGGGTGATAATAACGATAGCCTCTGCCATAGTAGCCATAGCCGTAAAGACGATCATAGGTGCCCGGATCAAGCTTCTCTTCAATAACAATATGGTAGTTCACCAGAAAGTCGGGTTTGGCATCTGCCGGCGCCGACTGATAACGTTGCGCCAGTTCCCGGTCTATCACGTTATGGATGTGGCTGAATGTAAAAGGAGAGATGAGGATCTCATCCTTGGTTTCCTGCCGGGCCTCGGTTACCTGATAGGTTTTCAGGGCAGAAAAATCGTAACCCGAAAGATGGTCGGTCACAACATAAGGTTTGTTTGAACAAGCGCTTAATAGCGCGAGTGACAACAACAAACTCATCAAATTAAAGCGAATCATTTAACACCTCTCTTCCGGCTTATCAGGTTTTTATCAGGCACTGAGGAAATCTGCTACGCAGCATACCTACCACCTCCTGAGCGCGCAATAACCACTCGACGAGGGGGCATTTCCGACCCAACACCTGCATGGTTAGGAAAACCCTTCCAACGGCATTAAATTTTCGACTTTACCTCAATAATGAAGTTCAGGTGGGACATTGGAAACTGTCGGAAGCGGAGCAACAGAAGGTCCAACAACCGGAATGAAAGCGATAAAGAAAACGATGAAAGCCAGACTGTTAACCAGCCTGGCTTCCCTTGGAAATGCCTCAGGAAATTTCTACTTCGTTTTCTGAGTCAGCACCGGTACCGAGTGACAGTTCCGGTGTAGCAAGAAGCTGAGCACGGACCTTCTGTTCCAGCTCTTTTGCAATCTCCGGATTTTCCTGGAGATATTTCATTACATTATTTTTACCCTGGCCAATCTTGTTGCCTTGATAGCTGTACCAGGCCCCGGCTTTATCAACCATGCCGAGCTTGACCCCATAGTCAACAATCTCGCCCATGCGGTTGATGCCGCTACCGTACAGGATCTGGAATTCCGCCTGCTTAAAGGGTGGAGCCACCTTGTTCTTAACCACCTTAACACGGGTTTCAGAACCGATAACCTCTTCACCTTCTTTCACCGCACCGATGCGGCGAATATCCAGACGCACCGAAGCATAGAATTTAAGTGCGTTACCGCCGGTTGTAGTTTCCGGGTTGCCAAACATAACACCGATTTTCATCCGGATCTGGTTGATAAAAATCACCAGGCAGTTAGCATTTTTGATGTTACCGGTAATCTTACGCAACGCCTGTGACATCAAACGTGCCTGCAGACCCACGTGGTGATCACCCATCTCTCCTTCGATTTCGGCACGAGGTGTCAGTGCAGCTACCGAGTCTACCACCAGTACGTCCACAGCACCGGAGCGCACCAGCATATCGGTAACTTCCAGAGCCTGCTCACCGGTGTCCGGCTGAGAAATAATAAGGTCTTCAACCTTGACGCCAAGTTTGGCGGCATAGATAGGATCAAGTGCGTGTTCGGCATCGATAAACGCACAGTTACCGCCCTGGCGCTGGGCCTCGGCAATAACCTGTAAAGTCAGTGTGGTCTTACCGGAAGACTCCGGCCCGTAAATTTCAATAATCCGGCCTTTGGGCAAGCCACCGATACCCAATGCCACATCCAGCCCCAGCGAGCCCGTAGAAATCGCGGGGATGGCAACCTGTTCCCGGTCGCCCATACGCATCACAGTACCCTTGCCAAATTGACGTTCGATTTGACTCAGGGCTGCCTGCAGCGCCTTTTCTTTATTCGCATCCATCCGACACCTCAACATTTAAATGAAAAATAATCTGATTTTTGAGTGGCTTGTATTTGCCAGCTTTTTACTTGCTATCGTTGTGCACGCTACGAACCTTTGAACGACATGACTCGGTTACGGAACCCGATTGCCGCATCCTGAACCTTTCGGTTTGCGCTACCTAAACCTTCTGGTTTTCGTATAGTGCGCGGGTTCCGGATATATTGCTGCGGTAATCCGCTGTCATAGCGTGACTGTGGCCAAAGCATACACCAAAAACCTGTATAGGCAAACAGTACTGTTAATTTATTCAGGGTTTTGCGTATCGCGCGCCAGTTTCAACAACCCCTCCAAAGCGACCGCCACTGCCTGCTGCTGAATTGCACAGCGATCGCCTTGAAAATGATGGCAAGCGGTTAGGTTCGGCCCCTTCGCTACTTCCCACGCAAACCAGACAGTTCCTACCGGTTTCTCTGCGCTGCCGCCCCCCGGTCCCGCAACGCCGCTGATAGCTACCGCCATTTCCGCCCCCGACAGCGCCAGGGCACCAGCCACCATCTGGCGCACCACACTTTCACTCACTGCGCCTTCGTTTGCCAACGTCGTGCTGTCAACACCCAGCAGGTGCTGCTTTGCTGCATTGGCGTAGGTAACCAGGCCATATTCAAACCAGGCGGAACTGCCCGGGATGGCTGTAATAGCAGCAGCGACACCGCCGCCTGTGCAGGACTCTGCCGTAGCGACCCGCCATGCGCGCGGACGCAGTGCCTCGCCCAGAGCCGTAGCCGACTGCAGCAAAGAATCAGGTTGTGTCATAGATACATACCTCATTAAGTTAAGGGGAAAATAGGCCAACAAACGTTGATCGACAAGCGTTTTGTTGATCCCGCAGAATCAGGCCACAGAACGTCTGGCCATTTGAAAGCAACCCTCAATAAACGTAAACTTGGTCCCCTTTTCCGGCAGCAAATCCGGCCCATACCGCTCTCAATTCTGCAGAACCAACACATCTTATGACCATAACGACCCAAGATCTCTCAGCGCATACCCCCATGATGCAACAATATCTGCGGATCAAGGCTCAACATCCGCATGAGCTGGTGTTTTATCGCATGGGAGACTTCTATGAGTTGTTTTTCGATGATGCGAAAAAGGCTGCCGAGCTGCTGGATGTAACCTTAACAGCACGCGGCAAGTCCAGCGGCGAGCCTATTCCGATGGCAGGCATCCCGTTTCACGCCGCCGATGGTTACCTGGCCAAGCTGGTGCGGGCGGGAGTGTCGGTAGCTATCTGTGAGCAGATCGGTGATCCGGCCACGAGTAAAGGTCCAGTGGAGCGCAAGGTGGTCCGCATTGTGACGCCGGGCACGGTCAGCGATGAAGCCTTGCTCGATTCCCGTCGCGACAACCTGTTAGTTGCGGTGCATCAGCATTTAAACACCTTCGGTATCGCTTCCCTGGATATGGCCAGCGGACGCTTTCTCGTACTAGAAGTTGAAGGTCTGGAGGCAGTGCTCGGCGAACTGCAGCGGCTTAATCCGGCCGAATTGCTGATCAGTGACCACCTCGCCCTGCCGGAGCTGACGGAGAACCGTAAAGGTCTCCGCCGCCGCGGTCCGTGGGAGTTTGAACTGGAGACAGCCCAGCGCCTGCTTATTCAGCAATTCGGTACCCAGGATCTGGCCGGCTTTGGCTGTGACCATCTCCAGGTAGCCATCGCGGCCGCTGGTTGTCTGCTCAGCTACGCTCGTGAAACCCAGCGCACCGCCCTGCCCCACGTACGCAGCCTGGCCCACGAGAATCGCGATGAGGCCGTCATCATGGATGCCGCCACCCGCCGCAACCTGGAGCTGGATACCAACCTTAACGGTGGCGATGAGCATACGCTGTTTTCAGTCCTCAACTGTGCCGCTACCAGCATGGGCAGCCGCCTCTTGCGCCGCTGGCTCAATCGTCCACTGCGTGACCTGCCCACACTGCGCGCCCGCCAGACTGCTATTGCGGAGCTACAGCAGAACTACGGTTTTGAGTTAGTTCACAGCATTCTTAAACGGGTCGGTGATATGGAGCGTATCCTCGGTCGTCTGGCCCTGCGCTCCTCTCGGCCACGGGATCTGTCCCGTCTGATGATGTCGCTCGCGGCGTATCCGGAGCTGCAAGGTGAACTGAGCGGAGCACAGTCAGGACATCTGCAACAACTGGCGAAACAGATCGGTACCTTCCCTGCATTGGTGGACCTGTTGGCTCGCGCCATCATTGAGAATCCGCCCGTTGTGATTCGCGAGGGAGGCGTCATTGCACCGGGATATGATGCCGAGCTGGACGAGCTGCGCAATATCAGCACCAATGCCGGAGATTATCTGGTCGAACTGGAAACCCGCGAGCGTGAACGGACCGGCATTCCAACCTTGAAGGTGGGCTACAACCGCGTGCACGGTTATTACATTGAACTCACCAGCGCTCAGTCAGAAAAAGCGCCCTCAGATTACATCCGTCGGCAAACTTTAAAAAATGCCGAGCGTTACATCACCCCCGAACTGAAGGAATTTGAAGATAAAGCGCTCTCCGCCAAGAGCCGCGCGCTGGCTCGTGAAAAGGCGCTGTATGAAGAGCTGCTGGATATTCTGAATGAACAACTCCTGCCGTTGCAGGATTCCGCTGCGGCGGTATCTGAACTGGATGTTATTACCACGCTGGCTGAGCGTGCCGATAGCCTTGGTTTCTGTCGTCCGACGCTGAGCGCGGAGCCGGGCATTAATATTCTGGGCGGGCGTCATCCAGTGGTCGAACAGGTAACCACCGCGCCTTTTGTGCCGAACGATCTCGTGTTCCATCCCGAGCGTCACATGCTGATCATCACCGGCCCTAACATGGGCGGTAAATCCACCTACATGCGCCAGGCCGCGCTGATTGTATTGCTGGCTCATATCGGCAGCTTTGTGCCGGCTCAAGAAGCCGAAATTGGAATCGTTGACCGCATCTTCACCCGTATAGGTTCATCCGATGACCTGGCCGGCGGACGTTCAACCTTTATGGTGGAAATGACAGAAACTGCCAACATCCTGCACAACGCCACTGATCGCAGTCTGGTGCTCATGGATGAAATTGGGCGCGGAACCAGTACCTTCGATGGACTTGCACTGGCCTGGGCCTGCGCGAAACATCTGGCTGAAGAGCTTCGTGCTTATACGCTGTTTGCGACGCATTACTTTGAGATCACCAGCCTGCCTGAAACCATTCGGGGTATTGCCAATGTGCATCTCAATGCGACTGAACATAATGACAATATCGTCTTTCTACACAAGGTTCAGGAAGGTCCGGCCAGTAAGAGTTATGGATTGCAGGTGGCTAAACTTGCCGGCATTCCCGCTGTGGTCCTGCGGCAGGCTCAAGAACAATTGCATCTTCTGGAGCAAGGCGAGTTTCTGCTTCCCTCCGCTAACCCCGAGCCAGCTGAACCGCGACAATCTACCGTGCTGCAATCCGAAATGCCCTTACAAGGCGGTTTATTTGATGCGATGCCTGACCCGGCCATCGAAGCATTGAAAAAAATCAATCCCGATAATTTAAGCCCGCGGGAGGCCTTGGAACACCTTTATCGACTGAAAGAAATTCTGAATAAAGGAAAATAATCAGCGGTAAAAATAATCATTCTCATGTGAAGAGGCTCATCAATTTTAGTGATAAGTAAAAGCCTACCAAAATACCCGCAGGGTGTTTAAAATGGCCGCTCTTTTGAAAACGGTAATTTGTGGAGTCACCTATGACTTTTGTAGTTGGGGAAAATTGCATTAAATGTAAACACACTGATTGTGTGGAAGTTTGTCCCGTAGATTGTTTCTACGAAGGCCCCAATTTTCTGGTGATTCATCCGGACGAATGTATTGACTGCGCATTGTGTGAACCCGAATGTCCTGTCGATGCCATCTTCTCCGAAGATGAGCTGCCCGAAGACCAGGCCGTCTTTCTGGAATTAAATGCCGAGCTGGCGGAAGTGTGGCCTAACATCACTGAGATGAAAGACTCCTTGCCAGATGCTGAAGAATGGGATGGCGTACCGGGCAAGCTGCAACATCTGGAACGTTGATTCCAGAAAATAAAAAACCGCGCACTGCGCGGTTTTTTTTCGAGACATTCTCGATAAATTTTCGAGACATACTCAATAAAAAGGCAGCTTCCGCTGCCTTTTTTATTTTGTGCATTCCTGTTACACGCTGAACAGGGCCTCGCTGTTCAAGCCTTGCTTTTCCATAATATCCCGCAGACGCTTCAACGCTTCCACCTGAATCTGCCGCACACGCTCACGTGTTAAACCGATTTCGTGGCCCACCTCTTCCAAGGTACTCACTTCATGACCGCGCAATCCGAACCGGCGGGTCAGGACCTCCCGTTGTTTCTCGGTGAGTTCTTCCAGCCACCCGTCCAGGCTGGCAGTGAGGTCACTGTCCTGCAACAAGGCAGCGGGATCTGAAACCTGGGTATCAGCAATCGTGTCGACAATCGTACGGTCCGATGAG
This sequence comes from uncultured Cellvibrionaceae bacterium, assembly GCA_964448175.1. Classification (GTDB taxonomy): domain Bacteria; phylum Pseudomonadota; class Gammaproteobacteria; order Pseudomonadales; family Cellvibrionaceae; genus Cellvibrio. The sequence goes on from CAYUVQ010000002.1 coordinate 27,422, forward strand.
TTGCCCACCGGGGTATCAACCGAGGTGACGCGCTCATTCAAACCCAGCATACGCTCAACATCAGCAACCGGCTTGTCGAGGAGCCTGGCAATATCTTCGGGGGTTGGTTCGTGATCCAGCTTTTGTGCCAGTTCCCGTGCCGCACGCAAATAGATATTCAACTCTTTAACAACATGAATCGGCAGACGAATAGTCCGCGTCTGATTCATAATCGCGCGTTCGATAGTCTGGCGAATCCACCAGGTAGCGTAGGTGGAGAATCTGAAGCCGCGCTCCGGATCAAATTTTTCAACAGCGCGAATCAGACCAAGGTTGCCTTCTTCGATCAAATCCAATAACGCAAGGCCGCGATTAACATAACGGCGGGAGATCTTAACCACCAGCCGCAGGTTGCTCTCGATCATGCGTTTGCGAGCAGCCTCCTCGCCTTTGAGAGCCTTGCGCGCGAAATAGACCTCTTCCTCTGCACTCAACAGCGGCGAAAAGCCAATTTCGTTCAGATAAATTTGGGTAGCATCAAGTGTCTTGTTGAACTTGTCGTCAACGATTCGTTCGCTGACAACGCGTGGGACAGGCTTGGGAAGATCATCATCGGCAGTATCTGCCATCAAGAGATCGTTTTCTTCGAAATCGATTTCCTGTGAAAGAAACACATCGTCGCGATCGTATGTGTTGGATTCCCTGTTTTCTATAGTCATTGTTTAGCCCCTTATTTCAGTTGCTGGCTGGCTTTTTTACCGTTATTCCAGCGTTCACAAGCTGCACCTTGTACTTCCCGTTATTGCAACGGTGGCTGGCTTACGCCATACAGGGTCAATCATCTAGCGCTTAGGCAGGTATTTCATGGGATCTACCGGAGTGCCTTCGCGGCGTATTTCAAAATGAAGTTTTACCCTATCGGTACCGCTTGAACCCATATCGGCAATTTGTTGCCCGGCTTTAACTATGTCGCCTTCCTTCACCCGAAGATGATGATTGTGCGCATAGGCACTGAGGTAGGTTTCATTATGTTTTATGATGAGCAACTTGCCGTAACCGCGCAGTCCGCTTCCTGCGTACACGATCTGTCCCGAGGCTGCTGCAAGCACAGGCTGTCCCAAATTGCCGCTGATATCAATACCCTTGTTAAGTCCGTTATTACCATGGAAGCCTGAGAGTATTCTTCCTTGGGTTGGCCACTGCCAATTCGGCACGCCAGCAGACAGTGGAGGAGTCGATGTCGGGGGCTTTTTGGGTGTTTTATTTTCCGAACGAGCGGTAGGGGTGCGTGGTGCAGGAGTCACGCGCGGCGGCGTTGCCGGAACGGCTTTTGGGCGAGGGGTCGCTGCCGTTGTGCGCGGGGCCGAGGCAGTGGCCGGAGGTGGTGTGGCACCAACATCCAGCCGAATACGTTGACCGGGGTAAATGGTATAGGGTGGACTGATCCGGTTGTGATTTGCTAACTGGCGATAGTCAATACCATATCGCCAGGCAATGGAAAATAAGGTTTCTCCACGACTGACTTCGTGAGCAGAAGGATTCTGTATTTTCCGGCTAGGTGGCTGTCCCCGATCAACGACCTGGGCGGGCTGAGGAGAGCCACAGGCGAGCAAACCCAGAAACATGATCGATATAACGATCAAGCGACCAAAGATTACCGGCTTTATAGAATACCCCTGTAGCATACAAAAACTCAGTCCAGCAGGTTAATTTTTAATCGCCTTTATTAATTTTAGAACTTAATAAAAAAAACTTATTATAAAAATATCTAACTTTTTATTACCGACTGGGGCAAAAAGCAGGGCATTTTTCCCTTTTTTCCGACGTTAAGCTCTAAGAACGTCTTTCTCTGGTGAAATTTTTTACATATGTTATTAGGCGCGCCAAAAAACCATCAGCGGGTGGTGCCTGATAACAATGGCACAAATTTAACGGGTTCAAGCTTCTGAGTAACGAATTTATCTGTGTCACCATCGCGCATAATCAGATGCAATTCCTGCTCCAGCCCACCTACCGGAATAACCAGCACGCCATTAGGAGCGAGCTGGGCTAGAAGCTCGTCTGGAACCGCGCGCGGCGCGGCGGTGCTGAGAATACCGTCATAAGGCCCCATTTCCGGCCAGCCAAAACCACCATCGGCATGTTTCAACTGTACATTGCGCAGGCCTAACTGACGCAAACGGTCACGGGCTTTGTCCTGCAAGGGCTTGATGCGCTCTACGCTGAATACCTGACCCACCAATTGAGCAAGGACAGTCGTCTGGTAACCAGAACCTGTGCCCACTTCCAGCACTTTTTCTAATTTACCGCCGCTGGCACCCAGCAGGATCTCTGTCATACGCGCAACAATATAAGGTTGTGACAGTGTTTGCCCATAACCAATTGGCAGAGCCGTATCCTCATAGGCGCGATGGGAAAGAGCTTCATCAAGAAAGATATGGCGCGGTGTATTGCGAATAACATCCAAAACGCGGATGTTAGTAACTCCCTGTTCGGTTAAACGTTGTATCAAACGTTCGCGGGTGCGTTGCGAGGTCATCCCAATGCCCTCGAAGATCAAACTGCTCACGCTCAGCCCTCACCTTTTTGTATACCCGGTTCTTTAGCTGACGGGTTCATTGTTCTTTGACTGCTGCCGCAGCCACCCCAAAAAATTTGCCAACTATACCACACTCTTAAAGCGCTCCCGGCGGTCATTCAGGGGCGTTGACGGCGGAACGCAATTCCAGGATTTCACGCAACACTGCCGTTGCGAAGGCACCACTTCCGAGCGTAAAACTCACGTTTAAATGCTGCGCAGAAAGGTCATTTTCCCACTGCCAGTTCAGGTCTCGGGGACTTAATACCAGTCCGCGCCGCTCCTGGTGTAAGCCCACATGTTCCAATGCATTACACCATTCGGCCCAATCCCTCAGTGCGTCTTCTTCCGCTGCCAGCGTTGCGGCAGAACTGGTAAGACGTCCGCGTCCCCACAGGGGTCCAGTGGGGAAGTTTTCGGGATCCCCCGCCAACAGCATAGACCAATTATTTTTTCGTACACGTGCAGCCACAACCTGATTAAACAAATAGGAGCGCGCCGCTGACAGCACCAGACCACGTTTTTGTTTATCGCGGATGGGCCTTCCGTCGAAGAGTTGCTGGGCCGCTGTCAAATTATTGCCGTAATGGCCAAAGCGTTGTTCACCAAAATAATTTGGCACACCCTGCTCACGGATGCTCTGTAAACGTTGCTCGATATCAGTAACGGCCGCGGCATCAATGTTGCGTAAACGAATGGAAAATCGATTTTCGGCATGGTCACCGCGACGCAATTTACGGGGATGACGGTAATACCCAAGCACTTGTAGCGAATCTGAGTTCAACAATTGCCAATCCGGCTCTGTTGCTTTCGGCAAATAAACGCTGAACCATTGAGTGGTAACAGCATGCCGATCTTTCCGCCCACCGTAACCCACATCATTGATATTCACTTGCGCCAAACGCGCGATATGTTCGGCTACCCACGCCGTATTTTCACCCCGTTTGCGGATATGCAAATAAACATGTTCACCCTCCCCTTGCGGCTCATAGCCCAGCACTTCATCAACCTGGAAATCTTCCGGTTGGAAGCGGAAGTCACCTGAATGGGTCGGCTTGCCGTAGGCCCAGGGAAAATCCAGCGTAAATGAAACAGACATAATTAGAGGAGGCTCATGGGGGCGAACAACCGCATTAACGTTTGTTTAACAGGACAACGGCGTACGCCGAGATACCTTCTTCGCGCCCGGTAAATCCCAAACGCTCCGTGGTCGTTGCCTTGATGTTGATCTGGTCCAGGCTGCACTCCAGATCTTCCGCAACATGCTCAATCATATGAGGAATATAATTGGCCATCCGCGGCGCCTGGGCGACGATGGTCATATCAGCATTTTCCAGAACCCAACCTTTGGCTTTCACTTTGCCATACACCATGCGCAATAATGCACGGCTGTCGGCATTGCGGTATTGCATATCGGTGTCGGGAAAATGCTTTCCGATATCGCCCAACGCCACTGCGCCCAACAATGCATCACTCAGTGCATGTAAAAGTACATCGCCATCTGAGTGTGCAATCAATCCATGGTGATGGGGAATGACCACACCGCCAATGACAATCTTGTCGCCTGCACCAAAGGCATGAACATCGTAACCATGTCCGATTCTCATAATGTTTTTTCCTGTTGCTGCAAAATAATCTGAGCCAAAGCGAGGTCTTCCGGCCGGGTGATTTTGATGTTATCCGTGCGACCTTCGACTACGCGATGAGGATAACCACTTGCTTCCAGTGCTGAAGCTTCATCGGTCACCGGCTTCTCGCGCGTGAGCGCATCGGCAAGTGATGCGCGGAGTAATTCATAACGAAACAGTTGCGGTGTTTGAGCCAACCACAATTCATTGCGGTCCATGGTTTGCACGATGGCCCGGTTTGCGTCTACTCGTTTAACCGTATCACTCACCGGCACCGCCAGAATTCCACCCACTGGATCTTCCGCCAATAGCGTGCATAGCCTTTGAATCATTGGCAACGTAATACACGGCCGAGCCGCATCGTGTACTAAAACCCAATCATGGTCCTGCGCCCGCCCGGCCAGTACATTGAGTGCATTGAGCACGGAATGGCTGCGTTCGGCTCCGCCTTCAATGCGAGTAATGCGCGGATCGGAGCTGACAGGTAATTGCGGCCAAGTGTCATCCATCGGATTAATTGCCACCAGCAGACCAGCAATATCCGGCAGGCTGAGCAAGCGCTCAAGGGTGTGTTCGAGGATGGTTTTTCCCAACAGGGTTAAATACTGTTTTGGTATACCTGCTCCCATGCGTGCACCCACACCAGCGGCGGGCACGACGATCCAATAGCGGGTAGAGTGTGAAAGAGTCATGAAAAGATCAAGCGAAGCGAGTGCATGTTATTTTCGGGGTTCGAGAATCATAAAAAATGTCTCGTCTTTTTTGATCATGCCAATGTCATTGCGCGCGCGTTCCTCTACGCTATCGAGACCGGTTTTAAGATCTTCCACTTCCACCGCGAGGATGCGATTACGCTCCCGTAACCGACTGTTGTCGGCCTGCTGTAATTTGATCTCCCGTTCCAGTCGATTGACATCGGCAAGGCTGCCTTCACTGATCCACAGACGATACTGCAGCGCAGCCAGCAGAAAAATCAGAATTCCCAGCATCCATTTCATAATGGCGTCAGTTGCTCACGAATGATGAGCGGCAATCTTACACAATTGTGGCGGGGAATAGCACCCGATGATGAGCGACATGTTAAGCAGAAAACAAAACGGGCCACTATGGGCCCGTTTTTACATACCGCGAAACGCTTACGCTTTGAATTCCGCACGACCTTTGTAAGGTGCAGCGGCACCCAACTCAGCTTCGATACGCAGCAAGCGGTTGTACTTGGATACACGGTCAGAACGACACAGAGAACCGGTTTTGATTTGACCGGCAGCTGTCGCTACGGCCAGATCAGCGATAGTGGTATCTTCGGTTTCACCGGAGCGGTGTGAAATCACAGCGGTGTAGCCTGCGTCTTGTGCCATTTTGATTGCATCAAGAGTTTCGGACAGCGAACCGATCTGGTTGAACTTGATCAGGATGGAGTTAGCGATTTTTTTCTCAATACCTTCTTTAAGGATCTTGGTGTTGGTAACAAACAAGTCATCGCCAACCAGCTGAACTTTATTACCAATCTTGTTGGTCAGATCAGCCCAGCCGTCCCAATCGCTTTCGTCTTTACCGTCTTCAATCGAAATGATCGGGTATTTGTTGGCCAGTTCAGCGAGGTAGTCAGAGAATTCTGCAGAGCTGAAAACTTTGCCTTCGCCCGCCAGGTCGTACTTACCATCTTTGTAAAACTCTGTCGCTGCGCAGTCCAGCGCCAGCGTGACGTTATCGCCCAGTTTGTAACCCGCTTTTTCAACAGCAGTGGCAATAACTTTTAACGCGTCTTCGTTGGATGGCAGGTTAGGGGCAAAGCCACCTTCGTCACCCACAGCAGTATTCAGACCCTGGTCGTGCAGAATTTTTTTCAGGTTGTGGAAAATCTCTGCACCCATACGCAAGGCTTCGGAGAAGGTTTTTGCACCAACAGGCTGAACCATGAATTCCTGAATGTCGACGTTGTTGTCAGCATGCTCACCACCGTTGATGATGTTCATCATGGGGACCGGCATGGAGTATTTGCCTGGAGTACCGTTCAGGTCAGCGATGTGTGAGTACAAAGGAACTTTTTTAGCGATTGCAGCGGCTTTTGCTGCTGCCAGAGAAACGGCGAGGATGGCGTTGGCACCGAGTACGGATTTGTTGTCAGTACCATCGGCCTTGATCATCGCGTCATCCAAAGCGCGTTGATTCAGTGCATCCATACCCACCAACAAACCTTTGATGGTGTTGTTAATGTTATCAACTGCTTTCAATACGCCCTTGCCCATATAGCGGGATTTGTCGCCATCGCGCAGTTCCAGTGCTTCGCGTGAACCGGTTGAAGCGCCGGATGGTGCACAAGCTGATCCTACTGCGCCGCTCTCCAGAATGACTTCCGCCATCACGGTGGGGTTGCCGCGGCTATCCAATACTTCAAACGCTTTAATGTCGACTATCTTGCTCATGGTTACTCCGTTGTTTCTAAAAAATTAATTGTTTTTGAAAAAATAACTATTTGATATCCAGCAAAGGGAAACTTTTAACCAGATCATCAAGGGCTTTTATTTGTGCGAGGAAAGGTTCCAACTTATCCAGCGGCAAAGCACTGGGACCATCGCATTTGGCGTTGTCCGGATCAGGGTGCGCTTCGAGGAACAAACCGGCCAGGCCCACCGCCATGCCCGCTCGTGCAAGCTCGGCAACCTGATGACGACGACCGCTTGAGGCAGCCCCCAGTGGATCGCGGCATTGCAGAGAGTGAGTTACGTCGAAGATTACCGGTGCGTTGTCACTAACCTCACGCATGGTACGAAAACCCAGCATGTCCACCACCAGGTTGTCATAGCCAAAGTTGGTGCCACGATCACATAAAATAATGTTGTCATTGCCGCCTTCGCGAAATTTTTCCACGATATTTTTCATCTGACCGGGGCTGAGAAATTGCGGCTTTTTGATATTGATGACGGCCTTGGTTTTCGCCATGGCGACTACCAGATCAGTTTGACGCGCGAGAAAAGCGGGCAGCTGAATCACATCGCACACATCGGCAACCGGTTGGCACTGATATATTTCGTGCACATCGGTAATGACCGGAATGTCGAAGGTTTGTTTGATCTCCTGAAAAATCTTTAAGCCTTCATCCATCCCCGGACCACGATAGGAGTGAATCGACGAGCGATTAGCTTTGTCGAACGAAGCTTTGAAGACGTAAGGAATGCCCAGCTTTTGCGTTACGTGTACGTAGGCCTCGGCAACCTGCATCGCCATATCGCGGGATTCCAGCACATTCATGCCACCAAATAAAACGAAAGGCAGTGTGTTACCTACGTTGAGCTTACCGATTTGTACTGTTTTTGCTGTCATACACTTCTCCATCATGACCGGTCACAGCGATATCCATTCCCGGTCATTAACACAACGCCTCAGGATTTTTTATTGGCCAATGCAGCTTTAACAAAGCTGCTGAACAAGGGGTGTCCATCACGCGGTGTTGAGGTAAATTCCGGGTGGAACTGACAGGCGACAAACCAGGGATGATCGGGTAATTCCACCACTTCAACCAAGGTGTCGTCCGCTGACCAGCCGCCAATACGCAGACCCGCTTTCTGCAGCTGATCAACGTAATTGTTGTTCACTTCATAACGATGACGATGACGCTCAACAATGACATCAGCACCATAAATTTCCCGTGCTTTTGAACCATTAACCAAGCGACATTCCTGCGCCCCGAGACGCATGGTACCGCCAAGGTCAGAACTTTCATCACGCTTTTCCACAGCGCCATCGGCAGTGATCCACTCGGTGATCAAACCAATGACCGGGTGCGGGCTGTTTTTATCAAACTCCGTAGAGTTCGCGCCTTTAAGACCAAGTACATTGCGCGCGAATTCAATCACGACAGATTGCATCCCTAGGCAGATACCCAGGTAAGGCACTTTGTTTTCGCGGGCGTACTGCACCGCCATCAGCTTGCCTTCAACACCACGTTCACCGAAACCACCGGGAACCAGGATTGCATCTGCATCTTTTAAAATGCCCACGCCTTCTGTTTCGACACGTTCTGAATCAATGTAATTAACATTCACTTTGGTGCGCGCATGAATGCCGGCGTGTGTCAGTGCTTCAGTTAAGGATTTATAGGCGTCGAGCAGATCCATGTATTTTCCGACCATAGAGATGGTCACTACATGTTCGGGATTCAGCTTGCCATCAACCACGCGGTCCCATTCGCTGAGATCAGCAGGCGGACAATTCAAACCAAACTGGTCAATCACAATCTGGTCCAGACCGTATTCGTTTAATAAGCGGGGAATCGCGTAGATGGTGTTGGCATCGGGCAGCGGTACAACCGCGCGCTCGGCGACGTTGGTGAAGAGCGCAATCTTGCGGCGGGAATCTTCGTCCACCAGCTTTTCAGAGCGGCACAACAATACATCCGGCTGCAAACCGATGGAGCGCAGCTCTTTCACAGAATGCTGGGTCGGCTTGGTTTTTGTTTCACCGGCGGTGGCGATGTAAGGCACCAGGGTGAGGTGAATCAGTAGCGAATGTTGCGGCCCCTGTTCAACTTTCAGCTGACGTACAGCTTCCAGGAAAGGCTGGGATTCAATATCGCCCACCGTACCACCGATTTCCACCAGCGCCACATCTACATCGCGGCCACCTTCAACAATGCGGCGTTTGATTTCATCGGTAATATGCGGAATCACCTGCACCGTACCGCCCAGGTAATCACCGCGCCGCTCTTTGCGTAACACGGTTTCGTATACGCGACCGGTGGTGAAATTATTGCGGCGGGTCATCTTGGTACGGGTAAAACGTTCGTAATGGCCCAGATCCAGGTCGGTTTCAGCACCGTCTTCGGTGACAAACACTTCACCGTGCTGGAAAGGGCTCATGGTACCCGGATCAACGTTGATATACGGGTCCAGTTTCATAATGGTCACTTTAAGACCACGGGATTCGAGAATGGCAGCCAACGAAGCTGAAGCAATGCCCTTACCGAGAGACGATACAACACCGCCTGTGACGAATATATAGCGTGTCATTTGAAGCCTTGTAGAAATTGAGTGATGCAGTGCAGATGCGTGGGCAAGTAACCAGAGGGACTGGCCTTTACCTTTCAGGACGGGGCGCCAGACTACCAGAAAGCAGGGGTTGCCTCAATGAAAAGGTGCGGGAGCTTCGGTGAAAAGCTACGAGAGGGTTCAGCGAATGTGCCAATGCAGCCGGTAGCCCGGTTCACCGGGTGACGCCACGAATCCGGCGCATATCCATAGATCACCTACCGCTGCCAACTGGCCATCGACATAGATCAACGGCAGTTGCTCCCGCCACCAGGGTTCCAGCCCCTGTTCCTGCAGCAGTTTTTTCAGGGTCTGGGAGTGAGTCCGTCCGGCAGGATGACAGCGTTCACCCCCAATGCGCCAGCGCAATTCCACTTCGCTGATGTCGGCACGCAGATAACCGGAAGCCGCTACTGACGCACAATACTCAAACGCCAGCGCGGTATTCTCCGATAAAGCGTATTCACAGGATGCTCCCGCTAATCGCTTCAGGCCAGGATTGACCCGCTTTTCCGAGCCCTTCAGTGCTGCCGCTGGCATGACATACAAACGCTCCCGAAAGCGTTGCGCCACAACATGCCCCCAGCGAACCTCGCCTTGTGCATCTACACGCCCAAAGATTAACTGGGTATCCATTTGCTGCAGATGGATGACCTCTGGCGCGGCGTACTGCAACTGACGCAACCAGTAGCGCAACAGATTGTGCCGCCGGGGGGCGGATAACTCACGCAGCGCCGGAAGCGCCAAGCTCCAGCCTAACCGCTCTGCGTGTGGCGCTGCATGCGGAAGATCCTCAGCGGCCAGTTCCTCCAGCAGTTGTTCGCTCTCGGCGCAAGCCTGCGCGCTCTGTTGCCAGCGGCGCGTGTAATCCGGCCAGCGGGCCGCCAGCTGCGGCATGACCTCCTTCCGTAAATAATTGCGGTCGTAGCTCGTATCAACATTGCTTTCATCATCAACCCACGTGAGCTGATGGGCTGCTGCATAAGCCTCTAAATCGACCCGCTTAACATCGAGCAGAGGTCGCACCAGCGTCGCTCGGCCCAAAGGACGCTGCCGCGCCATCCCGGCCAAGCCGCGCGGGCCGCTGCCGCGCAGCAAGCGCAACAGCAGGGTTTCTGCCTGATCATCCGCATGGTGTGCGGTAAGTAAACAGTCAGCTTCACCTACATATTTTTCATAGACTGCGTAACGCGCTGCACGCGCAGCGTCTTCCAAGCCCCGTCCCGCCAGCTCCACTGTGACTGCTTCTGTTACAAACTCAATCCCCCAGGCCGTACACATTTGCGCACAATGTTGTTGCCACTCCACCGCGTGAGGAGAAATCTGATGATTGACATGAAGCGCCAGCAGGGGCACAGGTAAGCGAAGTTGCACTAACGCATGGAGCAGCACCACCGAATCCAACCCACCGCTCAGCCCCACCCATATTCTTTGGGCGGAAGAAGGCAGATGTTGATGCAGTAGCGCAGGCGTAAAGGTCATAGCGAGTCCGAGCGCAAATAAATCTGAACAAAGATAGATCTGAACGTAAAAGCCGCCATTAAACCCGAATCCCCGGGGAATAAAAACCAGGCGGTTGAAGTCCCAACCGGAGCGCAGCACAATGCCCGCCACGTAACCAAAAGGCTTTGCTTATGAACCCGACATTCTCTACCGCTGCTTATGGCAGCTGGAAATCGCCCATCAGCCCCCGTTCTCTGACAGAAAAAACGGTGCAGTTAAGCGAACCGCGCTTCGATGGTGACACTGTGTATTGGCTCGAAGCCCGCCCCCAGGAGAAAGGCCGCAATGCCCTGGTTCGCTTGCACAATGGTGTACGTGAAGAATTATTATCGGCCCCCGCCAGCCTGCGCACGCGCGCTTACGAATATGGCGGCGGCAATTACACCGTGCGGGATGGGTTTGTTTACCTTGTGCTGGATGCCGATCAACGGGTGTATCGGCTGGCTACCGCCCGTCACACCATGCGCCCGCTCAGCCCCGAAGGACACTATACCTACGCGGATTTTTGCGTCGACGAAACGCGCCAGCAGTTAATCTGTGTGCGCGAAGATCACACACAGCCGGATCAGGAAGCCGTCAGCGCGATCGTCGCTTTGCCACTGGATGGATCGCAACAGGTCACAGTGCTGGTGAGCGGAGCTGACTTCTACAGCAACCCGCGCGTAAGCTCGGACGGCGCTCAGTTGTCCTGGCTCTCATGGCAGCATCCGCAAATGCCGTGGGATGGAACCGAATGTTTCTGCGCGCAGTTTACGAAGGACAACGCGTTAAGCAGTCCGCAGAAAATTGCAGGCAGCGAACACGAAGCCATCTTTCAGCCGGAGTGGTCACCTGGCGGCGAGTTGATACTGGTTTCGGATAAGAGCAACTGGTGGAATTTATACCGCGCACAGGGCCATGAAAATACAGCAGGTTTGGAAGCCTTGTGCGAAATGAACGCCGAATTTGCCACACCGCGCTGGGTCTTCGGCATGTCAACATTTGGTTTTCTGGATAGCACGACTCTGCTGTGCTGTTACAGCCAGGAAGGTCGCTGGCAACTCGCCACTCTGGAGCTGCCGACAAAAACACTGCGCAAAATTTCCTGCGATTTGACGGATATATCCGCGCTCCAGTGCTGCAACGGTAAAGCACTGTTGCTGGGCGGCAACCCGCGACGCAGTGCTGCACTTTATCTTTACGACCATGCCACCCAAAGCTTCACAATATTGGCAGAATCCGCACAGCAATCACCGGATACGGCTTACCTTTCTGAGCCTCAGTCAATCAGCTTTCCGACACAGGATCAGGAAACCGCTCATGGGTTTTATTATCCGCCTCATAACCCGGATTTTCGCGGGCCGTCAGGTGCGAAGCCGCCGCTGGTCGTCATGTGTCATGGCGGGCCGACGGCGGCAACCTCTTCCACATTGAATCTCAAAATCCAGTTCTGGACCAGTCGCGGATTTGCCGTCCTTGATGTGAATTATCGGGGCAGTACCGGTTACGGTCGTCAATACCGCGATCGCCTTAAACATAACTGGGGGATAACTGACGTTATTGATGTATGCAGCGGGGCGGATTATTTAATTGCACAAGGTTTGGTAGATGAAAAAAAATTGGCCATTCGCGGCGGCAGCGCCGGTGGCTATACCGTCCTCGCCGCTTTAACATTCTGCAAACGTTTTACGGCCGGTGCGAGCCTGTATGGTATCGGCAATCTGGAAATGCTGACGCAGGACACGCATAAATTCGAAGCGCATTACCTGGATAATCTGGTCGGTGCCTATCCGCGGGAAAAAGCGCTGTATCATGCGCGTTCTCCGCTGTATCACATCGACCAGCTACAGTGTCCGGTGATTTTTCTGCAGGGTCTGCAGGATAAAGTCGTGCCGCCCAATCAAGCGGAAGCGATGGTCAAGGCGCTCACCGAAAAAGGTATTCCCAATGCCTACGTTACCTTTCCTGAGGAAGGTCATGGCTTTCGGCAGGCCCCGAACATTGAGCGCGCGATTGAAGCAGAGTTATTTTTCTACAGCAAAATATTTAATTTCCCGCTGGCGGAATCAATCACCCCAATTAACATTACGCATTTGGAGCAGTGAGCATCATGGGTCGTTGGCGTCCCCCATCAGTCAAAGGCTCGGCCTACATTACTGCGGCCGGCGCAAAACGTTTGAAAGATGAATTAACCCATCTGTGGAAAGTTGAACGTCCGCAGGTCACCCAGACAGTGCACGAAGCGGCCAAGAATGGTGACCGCTCGGAAAATGGCGATTATATCTATGGCAAACGCCGTCTGCGGGAGATCGACTCACGGGTGCGTTTTCTCAGCAAACGTCTGGAAGTGTTAACCGTGGTGGATCGCTTACCGGAAGACCAGAGCCGCGTTTTTTTTGGGGCGTGGGTAACACTGGAAGATGAAGAGGGTAACGAGCAAATCTGGCAAATTGTCGGGCCTGACGAGTTTGATGTGAGCCAGAGAAAACTCAGCATGGACTCACCACTTGCCAAAGCCATGTTGCGCAAGCAACTGGACGATGAAATTGTATTGCGCAAACCTGAAGGGGAAGAAGTTTATTACATCACCGCAATCGAGTATCGCGATTACGATGAGGATTGACGCAAAGCCATCTTACAACCTGAAAACCAGGCCTTTTTCTTTATAGTCGCGGATGTAAATACCGTAACTCCCATCGCGCAGGGCACGCTTCACCAGAAAACTTTTATCGAGCTTGCCCTGCTCAACCTCCGCCAGATTCAATACTTGTTCTTTTTCCGCTGTGCCATTTTCGTCCCGAACAATGATCACCCGTGGCAAATGCCGATACCGATGATTGGTTTCCAACACGATGCCAATGTTGCCATTGACCAGCTCCACCAGACTACCCGGCGGATAAAGCCCGATGCACTTCATAAATTCCAGCGCGAGCCGCTCATCAAAATGCGTTCCGCGATCTTTAAAGATATTTTTCAGGGCATCCGTACTGGGGATTGAGCGGGAATAACAACGATCTGCCGTCATCGCATCGTAGGCATCAACGATGGCAATAATGCGGGCAAAATCCGAAATACCCGAGGCTTTGAGTTTGCGCGGATAACCCGTGCCATCGATCCGTTCATGATGGCTGTATGCCACATCTACCACGCCGTGGAAAATGCCCGGGGATGACATCAATAAATTGCGCCCATGTACTGTATGGGCTTTGATCATATTGAACTCTTTGGTCGTCAGTGCACCGGGTTTATTCAATATTTCATGGGGCACGCGCATCTTGCCGACGTCGTGCAGCAGTCCACACAAGCCAAGCTTTTCCAGCTCCGGCTCGCTCATCCCCAGATGACGGCCAAAGGCAATGGCCAGTATGCAAACGTTCAGGCAATGCTCAGAAGTGTATTCGTCCTCGCTGCGCATACGCGCCATCCACAACAACGCATCGCTGTTGCGCAAGACGCTCTGAACACAATCTTTAACCGTGGATTTGGCTTGCTCGGTATTGATGACCCCACCAAGGCGTACATCATCCAACAGGGTTTTGGTGAGGCGACGGGCTTCGCGGTACACATTGACCGCCGCGGCGCGCTCCTGCTCTGCCGAGACTTTATTGATATAGGTGGTTTTGGCTTTGGGCTTGTGGCCAAGAATGGCCCGCTCCTCCGGAGCTACCCAGGTTTCCTGCACCGCATCTACCCAGACGTATTCCGCGTATTCGGCTACGGTATCGATGTCGTCCAGGCTTTCTACAATGAAACCCTGCATCAGAAACGGCGTTTCAAGCCAGTCCCGATCAAGTTTGGAGACATACATGCCGATTTTCAGCTCTGAGATGTGGATCTTCACCGTCTGACGGCTAACCTCCACATGTCCCGGCTGCACTTCACGCCGATCCAAGCTAAACCTCTCTTTGCCCATATTTATTCTGTTGAGGGAGGCAGCCAGGTCGGGGAGACCGGGCCATCACCTAGCGCATTTTTCATCATTGAGCGCGTTTTAGAGCATAGCTGTTTTTGCTGTCAGTAACACTAGGCAAAAAGTTATGAGGTATTTTTTTCTTATATGATAAATAGCTCACTGGTGCTGTTTGGCCTCATCCCACAAACGATTCATGTCCTCCAGAGAAGATTCAGCCAGCGGGCGGGCACTGTGCTGCTCCATATAGTGGAAGCGGCACTCGAACTTCCGGTTGGCCGCCCGCAGCGCCGCTTCCGCGTCGATCTTGAGATAGCGGGTGATATTCACCACGGCAAACAACAGATCACCCAGTTCTTCTTCGATGGCACGGGCATCCTGCTGCGTCAGGGCTTCTTCAACCTCTGCCAGTTCTTCACGCACCTTGGCGATGGGTCCGTGAATATCGGCCCAGTCAAAGCCCACAGATGCAGCACGTTTCTGCAATTTGGTGGCGCGCGTCAGTGACGGCAGATTGGCCGGTACATCGTCTAACAGGCCGGTATTACCTTTGGCTTCACGTTCCTGCTGTTTTATCGCCTCCCACCGCGCTTTAACGTCGGTGGGCAGGGTATGGCGATTATCTATCCGGCTTTCCAGCGTGCCATCCGGGAATACGTGAGGGTGGCGCCGTACCAGCTTAGCGACCAGTGTCGAGACCACGGTCGCAAAATCGAAACGGCCCTCTTCTTTACCGATCTGGGCGTAGAAAATCACCTGGAACAGGAGATCGCCCAACTCTTCGTTCAGGTGGGCGAAGTCCTGTTTTTCAATGGCATCAACCACTTCATAGGCTTCTTCAAGGGTGGATGGGGCGATGCTGGCGTAATCTTGTTTGATATCCCAGGGGCAGCCTGTCTCGGGATCGCGCAAACGGGCCATGAGGTAGAGCAGATCGTCGATGGAATAGTGGGGTTGTGTCACAAAAGGTCCTTAAATGAACGTTGTAGCGACTGCGCGTCGGATTACGCTGCGCTAATCCGACCTACATTAATTGAAATACTAGGTCTGGAACACCACGTAATCCGACTCACCCACATCACTGCTTACGCCGTGCTGAGGCGACGTTGGGCAGTTGGTTCAGGCGCGTCAGGATGCGGCTGAGCTCGTCAATGCTGCGGATCTCGGCGGTAATTAACATATCGACGGTGTTCTTGCGCTTGTCCGACAGAGTCTGCAAGGCGCTGATGTTGATCCGCTCATTATCCAGTAGCGCGGTGATATCGCGCAGCAGACCGTGGCGGTCGTAGGCTTCGATGATGATATCCACCGAATAAGCGCTTTGCGGAGCGGACCCCCACTCTACCTTGATAATACGTTCCGGCTCATCCGCCTGGAGCTGCAGGATATTGCTGCAATCCTGGCGATGGATGGAAACCCCTTTCCCCAAGGTGATGTAGCCCGTAATTGCATCTCCCGGCACCGGATTACAGCAGTTGGCGATCTGGGTCAGCAGGTTACCCACACCCTCGATATAAAAATCCGATTCCTTTTTCTTATGCGGCGACTTGGCCCGGAAAGGAATTACCGGCTCCTGCGGATGTGCCAGACGTAGGAGTTTCTGGGCGGCGTTGAGCACCTGCCCTACACCAATGTCACTGGCACCTACGGCGGCGTAGAGGTCGTCAAGTGTGGCAAAGTTAAGTCGTTTGGCCAGCTCTTCAAAGTCCAGGTCGAGCAGCGCCAGACGCTTGAACTCACGATCCAGCAATACCTGACCTTCCGCAATATTCTGATCGCGCGCCTGTACCTTAAACCAATGCTGTACCTTCGCCCGTGCCCGTGCGGTATTGACGTAGCCCAAGGCAGGGGACAGCCAGTCGCGGCTGGGTGCTTCGCGCTTACCGATCAGAATTTCCACCTGGTCGGCATTATTCAGGTGATAGTTAAGCGGCACAATGCGGTTGTTGACCTTGGCCCCGCGGCACCGGTGCCCTACGTCTGTGTGAATACGGTAAGCAAAATCCAATGGCGTAGCGGTTTTGGGCAGATCCACTACATGGCCGTCTGGCGTAAAGACGTAGATACGATCCTGATTAACGCTGCGCAGATCCTCTTTAAGCGGCTCGCCGCCCAATTCGTCGTGCCATTCAAGCACCTGACGCAACCAGGAGATTTTCTGCTCGTAACTGTCCTGTACCGTTTCTTTGTCGGTGCCCTTGTAGCGCCAGTGGGCGCACACGCCGTACTCCGACTCCTCATGCATATTATGAGTACGGATCTGAATCTCGAGCACCTTGTTTTCCGGCCCCATCACGGCGGTATGTAAGGAGCGATAGCCGTTTTCTTTGGGCGAGGCAATGTAGTCATCAAACTCGTGAGGAATATTACGCCACAGGCTGTGAACGATCCCCAACACGGTGTAGCAATCGCGGATAGTCGGCACCAGGATACGCACCGCGCGGATGTCATACACTTGCGAGAAATCGATGCCCTTGCGCTTCATCTTGCGCCAGATGCTGTAGATATGTTTTGCGCGCCCGGTGACCTCGCCCTCAATACCCGCCGCAGCCAGCTCGGAGCGCAGCAACATCAGCATGTTATCGATATATTCCTGACGCGCCATGCGCCGCTCATCCAACAAACGGGCGATACGTTTGTATTCATCCGGCTCCAGATACCGAAACGACAGGTCTTCCAGCTCCCATTTGATGTGCCCTATTCCAAGGCGGTGAGCCAGAGGTGCGTAAACATCAGCCACTTCCCGTGCAACATGACGGCGGCGTTCGGCACTGGCGGTCTTCACCGAACGGATCGCGCAGGTGCGCTCCGCCAGTTTGATCAACGCCACCCGCACATCATCCACCATGGCGACCAGCATCTTGCGGATGTTTTCCGCCTGCTCCTGGGATTGCCGGCCAAGGATGCGCTCTTCATTCTCATTGCGCTGGTAGCTGATCGCCGCCATGCGCAGGACACCGCTCACCAGCTTGCCGACGGTGCTGCCAAACTGTCTTTCAACCTCCGCCAGCGGGATCTTTCCTTCGCGCACGGCGCGATAAAGAATGGCGGTAACCAGGGTATCCTGATCCAGCTGCAGTTCCGCCAGGATTTCGGCCATCTCGAGGCCAATTTGAAAGGAATTCGCGTCCCCTCCCCAGTTATGTTCGAAATCGCTGTGAATACCCGCTGCCATCTGGCTGACTTCGCAGGCTTTGCGTAATTCTTCACGGGTAGCTTCAGGCTGGGAATCGATGCCGTTGATCCGCTCGATCCACGCATCGATATCGACATTGCCATCGGGAGCGATGGGGTGGTCCTGTCTGACTTTAACCATAGTAAATCCACTAACGACCAATTAAGGGCGCACAAACAACGCCATGGATTCCACGTGGGCCGTGTGAGGGAACATATCCAGCACGCCCAGACTGTCGAGCTGATAACCGCTCGCTGCTAATATTTTGGCATCACGCGCCAGGGTGGCCGGATTGCAACTGACGTAGACAATGCTTTTGGCGGCAAGTTGCCCGACGTTAGCTACCACTTCCCGCGCACCATCACGGGGCGGGTCAAGCAACACCGCGTCGATGCGGCCGCATCGCTGGTTTAACTGATTAATGCTCAATTTACTCAGGTCCGCCGCCATAAACGTTGTGTTCTGTAATCCGTTGTGACCGGCGTTCTCCCGGCCCCGAGCCACCATGGCTTCGACCGCCTCAATACCAATCACCTCCGCGCTGCGCTGCGCCAGCGGCAAGGTGAAATTACCGATACCACAAAACAGGTCCAGCACCCGCTCCGTGCCGGTCAGATTCAGCAAGTTCAATGCCTGATTCACCATGAGCCGGTTAACGGTGGGATTTACCTGAATGAAATCCTGGGGGTGAAAGGCCATCCTCAGCGAAAAATCTGGCAGGTCATAGTCTAGTCGCGGATCGCAGCTTACGCCGTCAATTGTGGAAAGCGATGCCCCTTTATCACCTTGCAACCAAATCTGGCAATGCTGCGCCTCAGCCACGTGCTTCAGCAACTCCCGATCCCGGGCCGTTAAGGGTTTGACGTGACGAACGATGACTGCCGCCGTTTTGGCAGAGTCAATCAGTTCGATATGGGTCACTGCGGCTGTCGCTTCAAGCCCGCCCAGCCAAGCCTGTAACGGGGCCAGCAGGTTATTCAATGTCGGCACCAGCACCAGGCACGCCTCTACCGCGGTGAGCTGCTTACTCTGGCGCTGGCGGAAACCCAGGGTGACCGAACCATCCGGCTCATACCACACACCTAACCGTGCCCGGCTGCGATACCCGCTGACTGCAGACTGAATGGGAGGCAGGATGCGGCGGGGACGCAGGCCGCCCCAGCGTTGCATCTGCTCCAGCAGAGCATCCTGCTTAAGCAGAATTTGCTGCGTTTCCGGCATATGCTGCAACTGACAGCCGCCGCATAAGCGGTAGTGGGGACAGGGTGGCGCCACACGTTCTGCAGCTGCTTCGAGCACCTCATCCACTACGGCTTCAGCGTAACGGCCATGCTCACTGACAAAGCGGGCGGTTATTCGCTCGCCCGCCAAGGCGTCCGCAACAAACAGCGTTTTGCCCTGCCATTGCGCCACCCCACGACCATCGTGGCTTAGTCGATCAATTACAAATTCACCCAGGCGCTGATTGGGCCGCGCCGCTGGCGCCACCTCGTCCCGACGGCCGCTATTGCGCTTGGGCACCTGACTGAAATCAAGATTCAAGGGCGCTTTTTGCTTTTTTCCGGGGGCAGGTTTATTGCCCGGCTTAGGTTTAGTGCCAAATTGGGGTTTACTGCCTAATTGGGGTCTACCGCCAAATGGGGGTTTGCTGCCCGATTTACCGGGTCGCCGACCCTTGCCGCCATTTTTTTCGTGGGACATAACTGATTATCACTGAATGGATGATGGCCCGCCGGGCCATGCAAAGAGAGATCGACCCGTTAGGCGCCGAGGTTAAATACACCCGAAGACAGGTATCGATCACCGCGATCACACACAATCGCCACGATCACCGCGTCGTCCACCTGTTGACTGAGCCGGAGTGCTGCCGCCACCGCGCCGCCGGAAGATACACCGCAAAAGATGCCCTCTTTACGAGCCAGGTCGCGCATGGTGTCTTCCGCTTCCTGCTGGGACATGCTGACAATTTCATCCACGCGGGATTTATCGTAGATCGAAGGGAGATAGGCTTCCGGCCAGCGGCGGATACCGGGAATGCTCGCACCTTCCGCCGGTTGTAAACCAACAATACGAATCGCTGGGTTACGCGCTTTCAAATAACGTGACGCGCCCATGATGGTGCCCGTGGTGCCCATGGAGCTCACCAGATGCGTGATGCTGCCACGGGTTTGCTGCCAGATTTCCGGTCCGGTAGTTTCGTAATGTGCCAGGGGATTATCGTTATTACCGAATTGATCCAGCACCTTGCCCTTACCTTCCGCCTGCATCTTGAGCGCCAGATCGCGGGCGCCTTCCATACCGGCTTCTTTGGATACCAGAATCAGCTCCGCGCCATAAGCACTCATCGAGGCTTTGCGTTCGGCTGTACTGTTGTCCGGCATGATCAGGATCATACGGTAGCCTTTAATGGCCGCCACCATCGCCAGCGCGATTCCCGTGTTGCCACTGGTGGCTTCGATAAGCGTATCGCCGGGCTGAATGAGGCCGCGCGCCTCGGCATGACGGATCATCGACAGAGCCGGGCGGTCTTTGACCGAGCCGGCCGGATTATTGCCTTCGAGTTTGAGCAGGATGGTATTGGTTGTCTTGCCAGGTAAGCGCTGTAAACGTACCAGCGGCGTATTGCCCACAAAGGCCTCAATCGTAGGAAAATCCATGCTCATCTCAATACCTGAAAGTAGATTGCCGGGTGGCGCAAAGGGAGGCTATTCTACCGCCGAATGTGCTATGGTGAAACCAACAAAAAAAATTTGCATGACGCTTTGTTGTTCTCGTTCGTCCGTGCTCACAGGACTTGTGTTTTCATGAAATATAACAGTATCAAGGCGCAGGTCTGGCGCCTAATTTTAATTCCTGCGTTGTCAGTTTGCCTGATCCTGGCGGGAACGCTGACTTATCTCTACATCAAACAACTCAATAATTTTGTGTCAGAACGGGGCGGCATGCTGACGCAGAAAATGGCGCATCTGAGCCACTATGCCTTGCGCAGTGGCGATGACCATATGGTGCGATCATTTCTTGAGGCCTCTCTGGAAGAACCGTTTATCCGCGCAATACATCTTTACTATCACGAGACCAGACAACACTTTCATGTCGGGCCGCAGTTTATGGAAGTTACACGCGGCGATTCACCGAGCATGAACCAACCCAGCACGCGTACTACCGCAAAATCGATTTTATTTTCTCATCCGGTAGTCGACACCGATGGAACCCATCCCATCGGCTGGGTAGAGCTGGAATTACTGAATGCCCCCTATCTGGTTTTGCGTTATGAAACATTGCTGATCAGTGTATTGGTGGCAGTTCTGTGTTTAATTCTCGCGGCCTGGATGGCAGTTCGCCTGCACCAGAACATCACCATTCCGCTCAACAATATCAAGAGCGTGGTGCGCAAACTGGCTAAAGGAAAATTAAGCAGCCGTGTTGAAACGCAGCACGGAAAAGAGTTTTTTGAGCTCGCAGAAACGGTTAATGCGATGGCGTTATCGCTGGAAAAAGCCCAGCAGGATATGCAGTCGTATATTGATCAGTCCACTGAAGATTTACGCGAAACTCTCGAAACCATCGAAATTCAAAATATTGATTTGGATATCGCGCGCAAAGAAGCACTGGAAGCCAGCCGTATCAAGTCGGAATTTCTGGCGAATACCAGTCATGAAATCCGTACACCGTTAAACGGCATACTGGGTTTTACCAACCTCGCGTTAAAAACAGATTTGGATGAACAGCAGCGAGAATATCTGAACACCATTCGCGATTCATCTCAGCACCTGCTCACAGTCATCAATAGTATTCTTGATTTTTCCAAGATTGAAGCCGGCAAACTCACATTGGATTATGTTCCCTTACCGCTGCGCCGCTCCATCGACGAAGCCATTCATATTCTTGCTCCGGATGCGCATGAAAAAAATCTGCAGATCATCGCGTACATTGACCCGGAAATACCGCCCAATCTATTAGGCGATCCGCTTCGGTTTAAACAGATCATCACCAACCTGGTGAGTAACGCCATCAAGTTCAGCAACAAAGGCAACATCATTGTCGATGTGGTGCTGCTCAATCGCCAGGAGTCTCAAGCCAATATCAAAGTGACCGTCAGCGATGAAGGCATCGGCCTGACCCGCAGCCAGAGAGACAGTTTGTTTAATGCATTCGCGCAGGTCGACACATCCAGTGCGCGAGAACACGGTGGCACGGGTCTTGGTCTGGTCATCAGCAAAGGTTTAGTGGAGCGCATGGGCGGCGATATCGGCGTGGAAAGCGAGCCGGAGAGAGGTTCAAGTTTCTGGTTTACCGCGCGCCTGGGTATCGACAAAAAACAGCCTGCGTCCAGTTTCAAACCCAACTTTAATAAAAGAAAAATTCTGGTGTGCGGTGAGAACTCTGCGTCCGCAGCGCAGATCAATCGTTTGTTGCATGAATGGGATACCGATACACAAGTAATCAACGCAGTCCACGATATTTTCCCGACCCTGCGTCAAGCGCGCGAAACAGGCCGCCCATTTGATGTAGTTATCCTCGATATAGCTCCAGCTGAGCGGAAGATTCAACCGATTCTGCTGCACAACCTCACCGAGCAGCTGATGGATGAATTTAATTGCAAAGTCATCGCGTGTTGCACGGCGGCACATCAGCGGTTGCTGCGCAATCAGGCAGATAAACTGCAGGCAACCTTCGTTAATAAACCCATCACTTACGATTCATTGCTGCAGACGCTTGGGCGTCAATTAAATATCACCGTAAAAGATACGCGCGCTCAGGATGCCGAAAGCGAAGAGCTGCGCAATCGTCCCAGTGCATCGGTACTGGTGGTGGATGACAACCCGGCGAATCTGCAACTGGCCTCGGAACTGTTGCGTGGCTTAAACACCAATGTTGAGCAGGCCAGCAGTGGTAAAGAAGCCCTGGACATCTGCGCCAGGCAACATTTCGATGTGATCTTCATGGACATCCAGATGCCGGGTATGGATGGTATTGAAACTACCCGTCGCCTGCGTGCTACAGAAACCGGTGGCCGCCGCACCCCCATTATTGCACTGACAGCGCATTCCATGACGGAGCAAAAATATGAGCTGTTGGTAGCCGGCATGGACGATTGTGTCAGCAAACCCGTGAGCGAGGCTCAACTGGCGCACATCGTTAATCGCTGGGGTGCGCAGGGCGGCAAAAAAGAAGTCGTGGTAACGCCACAGGAATTACATAACTCCATAACCCAGCCGCGTATGTCAGCCATTGCTGACCTGACCGAAGACGTCACGTCAGTGGATATTCTGGCTTCGCTGCGCCTTGCGAATAACAAACCGAAACTTGCGCGGGACATGCTGGTGATGCTGCTCCAGAATCTGGAAAAGGAACGCACCGAGATCAACACTGCCTTTGAGCAGAAAGACTTCAGCAAACTGGAAGAACTGGTACATCGTCTGTATGGCAGCTGTTGCTATTGCGGTGTGCCGCGCTTGAAAAAAATCAGCGGACTGCTGGATAAGTTATTACAAGCGAAACAATACGAACAGGCGCCCGGCGCAATGACATCGCTTAACAAAGCTATCGACGATGTGCTCAGCTGGGGCCATGACCGCGACATCAACGCCATTTTTGCGATAGATGAATAGTTGTTTATTTGGAAGGCGAGGAAGTAAAGAACTCCCGGCTGCGCAATGGTCGTGAGCCTAACAAAGGCTGCAACATCAATCGGCTTAAGCGCTTTGCAGCCTGCCGCGTTTCTGCTACCGAAAAATTGCGCTCCGCTATGGCAAGGATATGTCTGCCTTCAAATATCGGCGCAGCGGCGGCAATCTGGTGGGAATTCTGCGCATGATAAAAACCGGCCTGCGCATCAAACCAGTAATGCAATTCCGGCACAATGGCCGCACCGCTGTGCGCATCCGTCAAAAAATCAATCGCATAACCCAGTTCCCGCAACAACGCAAATTCAAAGTCGCGCAGCAGAGGTTCAAGATCAGCGTCGTTCCGCAACTGCTGTAAACATTCCCGATAACGAGAAAACAACACCGGATGAGCATCCATCTCCGGCAACAGCCGCACCAGCAGCTCATTTAAATAAAAACCACTGTACAGCTGTGCGCCGGTTAAATGGCATGAGGGACCATCGGCCTCAATAGCAGTGAGCAATTTAAGATCGGTTTTGCCCTGCAGAGAAATTAGCAGACCCACGAACGGATTAAACAAGACACGCTTATTGCCTTTGCCTTGCCGCACACCCCGCGCCACCGCACCAACTCGACCACATTCCGGGGTAAAGAAATCCACCAGTAAACTGGTATCACGGTAGGGCCGCGTATGAAGAATGTAGGCAGGCTGAAGTTCAATGCGCATAGCCGCGCTCGCGTTTAGATGTCGTTGTAGCCGAGGCTGCGCAGTGCCCGCTCGTCATCTGACCAGCCGGATTTCACCTTAACCCACAGGTTAAGCATGATTTTGCTTTCGAAGAGCTTTTCCATATCGAGCCGGGCCTGTTGCCCGATCTGCTTAATGCGTTCACCTTTTTCACCAATCAGAATTCGCTTCTGCCCGTCGCGCTCTACCAGAATCAATGCGGATATCGTCAGCAGTGCGCCTTCCTGTTTGAACTCTTCAATCTCAACCGCCATCTGATACGGCAGTTCATCCCCCAATTGGCGGGTAATTTTTTCGCGCACAATTTCTGCTGCCATAAAGCGCGAACTGCGATCAGTAATCTGATCTTCAGGATAAAGATGAATTCCTTCCGGCAAGCGTTCAACCAGCAGCGATTCCAGGCGATCCAGATTGATATTGCGCAAGGCCGAGACTGGAATAACTTCATCAACCTTTAATTTCTCAGCAAGTTTTTGCAGGTGGGGCAAGAGTGTTTCTTTGTCTTCAACTTTATCGACTTTGTTGACAGCAAGAATGATAGGGCTGCGCACCCGCTCAAGTTGAGCTGCCACCGCCTCATCTTCTTCGTTCCAGATAAAACGATCCACCAGGAACACGACGACATCGACATCTTTCATCGCCGTGCTGGCAGCACGATTCATGTACCGGTTGATCGCTCGGGTTTCATTAAGATGCAGGCCGGGTGTGTCAACAAAAATGAGCTGAACATCGCCCTCGGTTTTGATGCCCACAACAGCATTGCGGGTAGTTTGCGGTTTGCGTGAGGTAATACTGATTTTCTGGCCAAGCAGATGATTAAGCAGGGTAGACTTTCCCACATTGGGGCGCCCTACGATTGCTACATACCCACACCGGGTGCCAAGCGGCGCATTGTCATCGGTCGACATAACCATCTGCCTTTATTAACGAGAAGGGTGCATCAAATATTGAGTAACCGCAGCGCTTTTTCCGCGGCTTGTTTTTCCGCTTCGCGGCGATTGGATGCCCGCGCACGCGTGGCTTTGTTCAGCAGTGACACGCGACACTCAATGGTGAACATTTGCGCGTGAGCTTCGCCTTCAGTCTCTACGACGGCATATTCCGGCAGAGGTTGCTGACGGGATTGGAGATATTCCTGCAAACGAGTCTTGGCATCTTTTACCGGCGAGTCCAACGACAGTTGCGCAAGGCGATCGGCGTACCAGGTAAGGACGCGGTCACGACAGACTTCAAAACCACTTTCGGTGTAAATCGCGCCGATCAATGCCTCAAGCGTATCCGCGAGGATAGAATCGCGCCGGTGTCCCCCGCTCTTCATCTCACCTTCGCCGAGGATAAGGCACTCACCTACATCAAATTCGCGGGCAATTTTGGCCAGGGTTTCGCCTTTAACCATCTGCGAACGCAAACGGCTGAGCTGCCCTTCCCGGCCTTCAGGAAAGCGATGAAATAAAGACTCACCAATAATAAAATTCAAAACAGAGTCGCCAAGGAATTCAAGGCGCTCGTTGTTACGTGCACCGCAGCTGCGGTGCGTCAATGCCAATTGCAGTAGCGTCTGGGTGTGAAATTGATATCCGAGACGATCTTGTAAACGTTGGTATTTGAGATTTAACACTGTTACTCAGTCACAGGTTTGCAGCATTGGTGCGGAACGGTGCTGTCGAGATGATTTTTAAAATCAACAACCACATCCAGGTTGTAAAACAGATTTACACGGGCCTCGTAATCAACCTTGACCAGCACGCGCTTCGCATCGCGTTCGACAACAATATTCTGCGCTTCTTTTGAACGCACATTATTGATCATGTAGAAGTTGCCCATCTTCTTTTTGATTTCTGCGGTGCTCATGTCTTCCAATCGAGAGCCAGGTTCAACCAGCGCTTTAAGGCCGGATATCACATAACGGTTTTCCGCGTACAACGGAATAATCTTGAATGCACACAACAGAAAAAATCCGGCGACCGAAATCACTACCAGCCAACCCAACATCCCCAAGCCTTGCTGTTTCTTTTTAGTATTCATCGTTGCACCCTATGTTTGCGGGCTATGTTCACCTATTTAACAACCGGAACTAGCATTTACTGGATTTTACCGACGCGGTCAAAGCTGGGCAGACTGAAGAAAGAATCCCAGTGCATCCATACTGCGAATGCTTTACCTACGATAGCATCTTCCGAAACATCCCCCCAAGCACGGCTGTCGGCACTATTGTCCCGGTTGTCGCCCATCATGAAATAATGGCCCGCCGGAACACGCCAGGTACCACGTACGCTTAAGCCGCCCGGAACCAGATCTTTTTTAACCGTAAACTCTTTGCCATCTATCGTTTCGGTGGCGATGCGGTAGGTCGGATTGCCCGCAGGCAACTCAGCAATCAATTTCTCGGGAACCACTTCACCGTTGATGGTAAGCACATGGTCGTTGTAGGAAATCAGATCACCCGGCAAGCCGATCACCCGCTTGATAAAGTATGTGTCCGGTTGATGTGGAGGAAAAAACACCATCACATCGCCCCGCTGCGGTTTATTAACGGGAATGACTTCTTTATTCAGAACCGGCAGGCGGATACCGTAGGTATATTTGTTGACGAGGATAAAATCCCCGACATCCAGGGTGGGCTCCATGGAGCCGGATGGAATTTGAAACGGCTCTACCAGAAAGGAGCGCAGGACAAACACCACCAGCAATACGGGAAAGAATGACTTGGCGTATTCCACCAGTATCGGCTCGCGGCCAGCTATCTGCTGCGCTTCGGCGTAAGCAACCTGCTTTTGTTCCTCTGCAATATTCAGTTTGCTGAATTGCTGATCAACGGCGGCCAGCGCCTCTTTGCGCGGACGCGCCAGAACCAATGCGTCATACAGCCAGATCAGGCCAGTGATCAACACCGCCAGGGTAAGAATCAGGGGGAGATTAATACTCATTAGTATTCCTTAATCAACGGAATCCACATCTTGCCCAGCCGGATGGCTCAGCAGGATGTTAGCTATCAATTTTTAATACAGCAAAGAACGCAGCTTGTGGAATCTCCACACTGCCGACCTGTTTCATGCGTTTTTTACCGGCTTTTTGTTTTTCAAGCAGTTTTTTCTTACGCGTCGCGTCACCGCCATAACATTTTGCGGTAACGTTTTTGCGCAAGGCTTTTACCGTCGTGCGCGCAACAATCTGGCCACCGATCGCAGCCTGGATCGCTACATCAAACATCTGTCGGGGAATAAGCTCTTTCATTTTTTCGGTGAGTGAGCGGCCAATATTATGCGCTTTGTCGCGATGCACAATCAGCGCCAGCGCATCCACTTTCTCAGAGTTGATCATTACATCCAGGCGCACCAGACGCGCTGGTTGAAAGCGCACAAAACTATAATCCAGAGAGGCGAAGCCCCGGCTTACGGATTTCAGTCGATCAAAGAAATCCAGCACGACTTCGTTCATGGGAATTTCATAGCGCACGGAAACTTGACTGCCGGTGAACTGCAGATCTTTTTGCACTCCACGTTTTTCCACACAGAGCGTAATTACGTTACCCAGATGCTCCTGAGGAACAAGAATATTGGCTTCGACAATCGGCTCGCGCATCTCGGAAATCAAACCCGGCTCCGGCAGTTTGGAGGGGTTGTCGACGTAGATGGTTTCGCCTTTGTTGTTGACCACTTCATACACCACCGTCGGCGCTGTGGTGATCAAATCAAGATCGTACTCACGCTCCAGGCGTTCCTGGATGATCTCCATGTGCAGCATGCCGAGGAATCCACAACGGAAACCGAAGCCCAGCGCGTCGGAACTTTCCGGCTCGTAGAACAGCGAAGCATCATTAAGCGTTAGCTTGGCAAGCGCCTCGCGGAAGTCTTCGAAGTCATCGGCACTGACCGGAAACATACCGGCATAGACCTGCGGCTTGATCTTCTGGAAGCCCGCCAGTGCCGGTACATCTGGCGTGTTAGCGTGAGTAATCGTGTCGCCCACCGGGGCACCGTGAATATCTTTGATACCGGCGACCACAAAACCTACTTCGCCGGCTTTCAATTCTTTCAATTGGGTCAGTTTGGGACTGAACACCCCAACACCGTCGACGCCCTGCACCTTGCCTATGGACTTGGTTATGATTTTGTCTTTCAAGCGCAGTGTGCCTTGCATGACCCGCACCAGCGACACAACGCCGAGGTAGTTATCAAACCAGGAGTCAATAATCAGCGCCTGCAGAGGCGCATCCACATCACCGACCGGCGGCGGTACAAGGCGCACCAGCTCTTCCAATACATCTTCCATGCCCAGGCCGGACTTGGCACTGCAGCGGACTGCCGCCGAGGCATCAATACCGATGATGTCCTCAATTTCTTTCGCGACTCGCTCCGGCTCAGCCTGCGGCAAGTCCATCTTATTAAGCACCGGGATTACTTCCAGCCCCTGCTCAATAGCGGTGTAACAGTTGGCTACCGACTGAGCCTCGACACCCTGCGCTGCATCCACGACCAGAAGCGCACCTTCGCAGGCCGCCAGCGAACGGGAGACTTCATAGGTAAAGTCCACGTGGCCGGGCGTATCAATAAAGTTCAGCTGATAGGTTTTACCATCACGGGCCTTGTAAAACAGCGTTACGCTGTGGGCCTTAATGGTAATGCCGCGTTCACGTTCCAGGTCCATCGAGTCCAGAACCTGGGCTGCCATCTCACGATCGCTAAGTCCGCCGCATAACTGAATAAAGCGGTCTGCAATGGTGGATTTGCCGTGGTCAATGTGGGCGATGATGGAAAAATTACGAATATGGCTGAGGTCGGTCACTGGTTATCGAGTACTTATGTGGATGACGAAGAATGATGTGACAGGACGGGTGCCTGCCGGGAAAGGCGGCAGTTTAGCTTATTTGTTTGCGGCTTGCTACGCAGCCGAAAGCGGTCATACCCGGCCATTGGTCGGCATGTGCCGGGACCATAAAAAACAACTCCCGGCGCGGGCCGGGAGTCGACTAATCGAAAATTTTTGTGGGAACTCAATGAATCAGCGCAACGTAATTGTGTGGAAGACCGGGCGGCCGTTGCGCAGGAACCGGATGGCCTGTGGCGTGCCCTTTTCCAATGAAGCCAGGATATCGCGATAGCTTTCGACCGACCCCACCTCGTTAAAGCCCAGCTGATCAATCACATCGCCCACCATTAAGCCGGCTTGAGCTGCGGGACTGTTGGGCTCCACGTAGCGCACAATGACGCCGCCGTTGCCGGTTTGCCCTGGCGTATCTTCAATATCCTCCACCACCAGGCCCAGCGAATCCACCGAGGTGGATGGCTTTTTATCGGGCAGAGCGGGAGCAGCAACCTGCGCCTGCGGTTCAGGCAACACGCCAATAGTGACGCGAATCGTCTGCTCTTTACCTTTGCGGATCACCACGATCGGCACTTTCGATTTGGGTGAGGTGCGGCCCACCAGATAGGGAAGATCTGCTTGAGTATTCACATTGCGGCCGTTGAACTTGACGATCAGATCCCCCGCTTTGATACCTGCTTTCGCCGCTGGACCTTCCGGTTCAACATCGGCCACCAGCGCCCCAGTAGGCTTGTCCAGCCCCAGCGAACTGGCGAGATCTCTGCTCACCTCCTGGATTGCGACCCCCAGCCATCCTCGATCCACCCGGCCTTTATCTTTTAGCTGCTCAACCACCTCTTCCGCTACGCTGGAAGGAATAGCGAATGACAGCCCGATAGAGCCGCCAGAGCGGGTATAAATCTGGGAGTTAATACCAACAACTTCACCATCCAGATTGAACAGAGGACCACCGGAATTACCCGGATTAATCGCAACGTCTGTCTGAATAAATGGAACATAACTGCTTTCGTTCCGCGCCGATATATTGCGCCCGGTCGCACTGACGATACCCGCGCTGGCAGAATAATCCAGCCCGAACGGCGAACCAATGGCCAATACCCACTGACCTACTTTCAAGCTGTCGGCCTTCGCGAAGTTCAATTTGGGCAAACCTTTCGCATCAATCTTGAGTAACGCCAGGTCAGAACGCTGATCACTGCCGACCAGTTCAGCCTTAAATTCCCGTTGATCAATCATGCGAACGGTAATTTCGTGAGCCGCATCGACAACATGATGATTGGTCAGCACATAACCATCTTCCGAAATAATAAACCCCGACCCCATGGAGCCATAATCCCGCTCCGGCATGTTGTGTCGCTCAAAGAGCTCGCGAAAGATGTCGGGGATATCCTGCGGAAAGGGGTAATTCTGCTGGGGAGGGACCCGTAACTGGTCACGGGAGCTGGCACGGACTACGGTGGTTATCTTCACCACCGCCGGCGAATTTTTTTCAATCAGTTCGGTAAATTCCGGCAGGTTTGCCGCGTAGGCTTGCACTGCAAAACACTGCAGGACAATCAACACAAGGCCCAGAAATTTGCTGCCTGGTTTTAACATGCATCACACCTCGATCTCACCTGAAAAAAGGTTTTATTACTCATGACCGGAAGAAGGTCAAGAAGAATTAGCCGACAGGCGTCAGACAAAGTAGCGCAAGATTAATTCCCGCGCAGGGTAGATCAGCGCTCCAGGCGAATCGTCACCCGACGATTTTTATGGCGCCCCTGATCCGTTGCATTAGTGGCAACGGGATAACGCTCGCCATGCCAGCGCACAGTAATTTTGTCACGATCAACCCCTGCGTTTTCGAGATAGGCTGCAATGTTCTGGGAACGGGCTTTAGATATCTCCAGGTTTTTGGGGCGCGGCCCGATACTGTCGGTATGACCGTCAATCAAAATCCGTTTGATCTGCGCATCCTCTTTAACATAAAGCGCAATCCAATCCAGTTTGCGCCGCTCATCGAGCGGAAGGAGGTCAGCGGCATTGTCAAAATAAACGGTGGTACGAGCAACATCGGCGTAGCTCACCGGCAACAGTTGTTTAAGGCACGCCTGATACCGGGGCAATGCACCGCGCAGCTTGAGCGGCTCAACCACTACCCGCACCGGATTGCGCATCTCGTCACTGGCTTTACGGGTGATGATCACGCGCAACCCTTTAAGGAGCTCGGCCTGCAGTGTCTTGACCACTGACGTTTCCAGCCGCAGCGGAATAGCTTCAGCGACAACCTCCGCACGCGCCAGAGACTGCGGATGATGCCCGGGTTGCCGCCAGGAAGGTCCACCCACTCCGATCGTAGCCTCGCCCTCGGGCAATAAGATCTGCTTCTGCTGGAGATAGAAGGTTTCAGGTTCGCCCGCACGGCGGGAAAAGGTTGCCTGACCAAACCCTGTCACGGGCTGGGACAACCTGCACTCGAACACCGATTGTTCAACCTGCCAGTCAACGTCCGACAGCATTGTATTGAACGTGGCTGCCCACAGGGGTGGCGCGAACAGCAGGAGCCAGCTGGCACAAGCGAGCGCCCGGAACCGGCTCAGCCAGTTCAAACCACCCACAGCGGTATGTTTCGGCGCGGAAGAAGCGAAAGAAGGAGGAACCAAATTCATCGTCAACAATCTGCCCATCAGGCTCAATCAAGCTCAGGAATAGAGGTGTATGGAGGCTATCGACTGAATCCCGCCGGGCTTTAGCTCTACCTTCAAACCGGCTGCGCTTTAGTGGCAAGTTTGATAGCATGCGGCCTCGCCCTGTATGTGCCTCTTGAGATACTACGCCTTATGACTGACCGTATTACCCTGACTCGCCCGGACGACTGGCATATCCACCTGCGCGACGGCGACGCTCTACCGCGCACTGTAGCGGACGCTGCCCGCTATTTCGGACGCGCCATCGCCATGCCTAACCTGGTTCCGCCGGTGACTGATACGCAGCAGGCGTTGGCTTATAGAGCGCGCATTATGGCGGCGCGTCCGTCCGGCAGCCAATTTGAGCCTTTGATGGTCTTGTATTTGACGGACAATACCGACCCCCAGGAAATCTTTCGCGCTAAAGCAGCGGGTATTCATGCATGCAAACTGTATCCCGCCGGCGCGACAACCAATTCTGCCTCGGGAGTCACCGACCTGAAGAAGGTTTATCCGGTGCTCGAAGCCATGCAGGAAACCGGCATGCTGTTCCTGCTGCACGGCGAGGTGACGGACAGCGCGATTGATATCTTCGATCGCGAAAAAGTCTTTATCGACCGCACGCTGACCCAGCTGACCCAGCATTTCCCCGCCTTAAGAATGGTGCTGGAACATATCACCACCAGCGAGGCGGCCGCCTTTGTCAGTGAAGCACCAGCAAACGTGGGAGCCACTATCACAGCGCACCATCTGCTCTACAACCGCAACCACATGCTGGCAGGCGGAATCCGGCCGCACTACTACTGCCTGCCCATTCTTAAGCGCAATACGCATCAGGAAGCCTTAATCAAGGCCGCTATCAGTGGCAGCCCCAAATTTTTTCTCGGCACCGATTCAGCACCTCATGCGCACCACCGGAAAGAAGCGGCGTGTGGCTGCGCGGGCAGCTATACCGCCAATGCCGCCCTGGAGCTTTACGCCGAAGCCTTCGAAGATGCCGGCGCACTGGACAAACTGGAAGGTTTTGCCAGTCACTTTGGCCCGGACTTTTATCAACTGCCGCGCAATACAGACACCATTACCCTGGTGAAGCAGGCGTGGCAGATACCGGAAAGCCTCACGCTCGGTGACCAGTCACTGATTCCATTGCGCGCAGGTGAAACCTTGCGCTGGCAAGTACAACCTTAAGGCCGCCCAGTGAACCTACCTGATAATCCCAGAGATCCCAAATCCCTCATCGCTCAACGTTTCCGGGGTTTTCTCCCGGTTGTCATTGATGTTGAGACCGGCGGCTTCAATGCCCGCACTGATGCCTTGCTGGAAATTGCGGCAGTCACCGTAAGAATGGATGAAGAAGGGCTGTTGCATCGCCATGAAACCTTTTCGTTTCATGTGGACCCTTTTGAGGGAGCCAACATCGAACAGGCCGCCCTGGATTTCACCGGCATCGACCTCGATAGCCCCGACCGTATGGCTGAGCCTGAACTGATGGTGATGACCGATCTGTTCCAGGCCATCCGCCGTGCGGTGAAGGAAAATGGTTGTACCCGTGCCGTGGTGGTGGGACACAACGCGCACTTCGATCTTGGTTTCGTGAATGCTGCTGTCGAGCGCTGCGATATTAAACGTAACCCCTTCCACCCTTTTTCCTGCTTTGATACCGCCACCCTCGCTGGCCTCGCATTCGGTCAGACCGTCCTTGCGAAAGCATGCCGTTCCGCCAACATTGAATTCAGTAACAGCTCGGCCCACTCCGCCGCCTACGACGCAGAGAAAACCGCCGATCTGTTCTGCTACATTGTGAACCGGTGGAAGGAACTGGGTGGCTGGGTGCCACTGATGGTGGAAGACAGCGACGAAGAAACCGAGTAACCCTAACAATAACCGTCGACCTGATTAACCACAGACCGTTGTTACTCTGCCTCTACCGTAATGTGTGGAATACGGCCTGCCGGCAGCGTTAGCTTCTCCGCCGGCGCGATGACTTCCGCCACACCCTTGGCAACCAGCTTGCCGTCCTGATTGTGCGCCTCACACTCCAGCACAACCAGACGCAGCCGGGCTTTGATCTCACTGACTGTTAATGTCACTGTCACCGTATCTCCCACCTTTACCGGATGCTTAAAGCTCAGATTCTGGCTGCGGTAAACCGAACCCGGTCCGGGCAACCGGGTAGCGATAGCAGCTGACACCAGAGCACCCGTCCACATGCCATGACCTATGGGCTCACCAAAAGGCGTAGTAGCCGCGTAATCTGCATCCAGATGAATGGGGTTTACATCACCCGAACAACGGGCAAATAACACCACATCTTCATAGGTCAGGGATTTGCTGTAGGTGGCAGTAGCACCGACATTCAACTCAGCAAGCGTATAATTTTCCAGCAGATTCATCGCAACTTAGGCTCCGTAACAACATTTTTGTGCAGTTTAATCCATATCCCCCAAGCACCCTACTTTTGCCCTGTAAAAAAATGGCGGCGATTGTTATGCTAGGGCAAATTTATAAATAACAACCCCTCCCGTATCGGGTACAAGCAGGAGCCATTATGTCCACGCAACAAAAGCTTTTCGTCGTTGTTGACCCTACCGCAGAGACTCATATTGCACTCGAGCGCGCCGTGATTATTTCCAAACTACATGCGGTAAAACCTTTTGTTTATGTTTTCGTCGCTGTTGATCCGGATGCGGTGGACACCCGCTCCAGTAACGACCAGCTCTTTCGCGATCAAACATGGTTTGATGAAACCATCAAAAAGCCACTGAATGAGGCGGGGATTGAATACCTGATTCAAGTGTCCTGGTCGAGCGAATGGCAAAAGTCCATCATGGATTCAGCCAAACGGACTGACTCCACTGTGATCTACCTGCCGGTCCATGCCAAGACCAACAATCGCCGTTTTAGCTTTACTGAATCCAAGTGGGAACTGTTGAAAGGTGCCTACTGCCCTGTTGTATTGATTCGTCCAGGCGCAGGCGCGCAGCGCAAGGTTATCCTCGCGGCCGTCAACATGCAGGCGCAGCGTGATGTTCAGCGTGAACTGAACAAGATGATTGTTGAGCAAGCAAAATACTTTGCGGACATGTACGGTGCCACTGTGCACGTGGTGAATGGTTATCTCGACTCCATGAACTATCCGGATCGCGGCCGCTTGGTACATGAAACCGGTATTCCTGCGGATCGTATCCATGTCAGAAACGGTTATACATCTGAAGTGGTTTCCGAAGTTGCAGAAGAGATCAATGCGGACCTGGTGGTCATGGGAACCCTGGGACAGAATGGCATGACTACAACGCGCCGCGGCAACACGGCAGAGCGTTTGATCGCTGCGCTGGATACTGATGTGATGGTGATCAACCACGAATAATGTCGTGGAGTAACAACGGGGAAAAAGCAGCCTCAATCTGACCCTATAAAAAACTGGACTTTTAAGGTCACCCGCAAAACCTGATTTCGGTACTTCACCGGAATCAGGTTTTTTTATTTCTTTTTTTGTTACCGAAGATACTGATCGAGCGGCGAGCGTCGTCCGGACAGCGTATCCAGTTCGGTACGCAAGGTTTTCAACCAATAAATAAAAGCCTGTCGAATCTGTGTATTGGTGGCCATTTGGTTATCACCTACATTCATTTGACCCAGATCACGACTGTTGGTGATCGTACCGATCAAACGGTGTGACATCGAATCGTAAAGCTCTATGGAGAGAGTAATCGTACCTGCGGTTTCCCTGTACATTGCCATCGCCGGATTTTCCGCGGGCGCGGGCTTGCCCGCCGCAATCTGCACGATCCTTGATTTCACCAGCAGGACATCCTCAGCAGGATTGATAGCAGTCGTGTAGGCTCCATCCGCTATTAAATTACTCACCACCGCATGAATATATTCACCGCGCATAAAACTTTTGTCCTGCTCCGTCAGCGCCCAAGGCGTTTCGCTGCGTCGCTCCGCTGGCACGGTGATATTAATGTCGGCGAGTCCCAGCTCCGCAATAATGAGCCGCCGATATTTCGCAAAGTCCACTCCTGGTGCAACAAAAGTACCTTCAATAATGTGCGACTGCGTTTCTGTGGATGTCGCTCGGCTCTGTTCCGATACGTCTTCTGTTTTTGGTGTGGAACTGCACCCAACAACAGTTACTGCACTGATGAGAATCAGCGCGGTCCAAAACATTTTTATCAGTTGTCGCATAACACCCTCGTTTGGTCGTCGCGTTTGGGCGATTATCCGCTACCGCCATCGGCGTTACAATGTTCGTCGCAAAACCTGTGAGCTTGAAGCTTGTCCCTGTCTATACTCAGGATGTTATTTTTATCGCCCACCTGACAGCGGCAGGCGTTCCGAAACAGGACTATCATCGTGTTTGTGAAGAAAAATTTTTCCTTTTACGCAACCGCAATGGCATTTACTGCCGGCATTTTGATTGCAGCAGCTGCGAGAGCTGATGGTATCGAACATCGCTTCTCTGGCTTCGCCACACTTGGAGTGGTTATCAACGACAATCCAGATCTTCGCTTTCGGCGTGATACCAGACAAACAGATGGTTCCTACGATGGTGAGGTAGCCTGGAAAACGGATTCGTTAATCGGTATCCAGTGGCAAAGCCAATGGACGGATCAATTTGACACGACAATCCAATTGGTCGCCAAGGAGCGTTATAAAAATAATCTCGATGAGGCTATTGAATGGGCCTTTCTGCGTTATCGACCTGTTGAAAGTCTGGATATTCGTGTCGGGCGCCTGGGCAGCGATATCTTTATGCTGTCTGAATTTCGCCAAGTGGGTTACGCGTTTCAAAGGGTGCGCCCCGCCTCAGAGTTTTATGGTTACTTGTCGTTTTTCGATTTCGATGGAATAGATCTTAATAAACGTTTTGATTTACGCTGCGGCACACTGAACATCAAATTATTTTATGGCAACTCAGACGAAGAATATGGCACCGCTGATGCTGATATGCCGAGTTTCAATATGGATTTCGACTTGGCCGGCATCAGTTTTAAACTCGAATGGGATGAGTGGAAATTTCGCTACAGCTATTCGCGAGCCAACATCAACAGCAACACCCTTGGCCCCCTATCCGACGCGCTGGCCGAGGTCGCCCCGCTCTGGCCTGATGCGCGGTTACTGGCGCGCGATTTGAGTACGTTAGACAAACATACCAGCTACAACGCGTTTGGCATCGGGTACGACAACAACGACTGGTGGGTCCAGGGCGAAGCCACCGATTTGAACAGCGAATCAAGTATGCTGCCCAACAGCCGTCACTTTTATTTGACGCTGGGACGACGTTTCGGATCTGTTGCGGTTTTTGGTATTGGTGGTTACGTTCGCCCCACGGAAGACATTCCAGCCATCACTCCACCAGGCGGTTACACATCACCTGTTGCAGAGCAATTAGCGATGCTTGCCTCCCTCACGTCCGCCAGCCTTGAGGGTGTGCGACTCGAGCAAAGAAGTTATGGTCTTGGTGCGCGCTGGGACTTTGCGACGCGGATGACATTGAAGTTACAGGTGGAGCGGTTTGATGTTGAGCCAGACGGTACCGCCTTGTGGGTTCGCAACCAACCTACTGGGGCCGATATTGATCAAACCTCTACGGTAATCAGCCTGGCAATGGACGTAATGTTTTGAGCGGCATAAAACATCTTGTAATAGCATTGGGCTTGTTCTTCGCTGGCCAAGCGCAGGGTGATCTGCTGATTATCGTGCACAACGATAATTCCGTCACACGCCTTGAAAAAAAACAGGTGGTTGATTTATTTATGGGAAGAGTTGCTGCTTTTCCTGATGGCAGCTCAGCACAAACGCTGGACTTACGGGCAGGAACATCCTTGCGCGTAACCTTCTATAAAGCATTAACAGGAAAGAGCGAAGCTCAAGTAGATGCATACTGGGCGACCCTGATTTTTGCCGGTCGAATGTCGCCGCCCAAACAATATCCTGATGTTCAAACCATTATCGAAGCAGTGATTGAGAACCCAGTGGCGATTGCGTACGTGCCTGAACAGACGCTACCTTCCTCGGTGAAAGTGGTGATGAAGTTGCCTGTTATAAAATGATGATCAAAAGCCTCCATATAAAACTCTTCTTGGGAGTCGCGCTGGCCGCGCTGCTCTCAGTGGTCCTGTCATCTTATTTTTTCTATCAACGCAGCTACGAGAATTCTTTTACTTTGAACGAGCGATCCATTCAACAGCTGCTGCAAACCGTCAGTAATACCGCAGCC
The DNA here is from genome assembly GCA_964448175.1 of uncultured Cellvibrionaceae bacterium. Classification (GTDB taxonomy): domain Bacteria; phylum Pseudomonadota; class Gammaproteobacteria; order Pseudomonadales; family Cellvibrionaceae; genus Cellvibrio. The sequence goes on from CAYUVQ010000002.1 coordinate 65,274, forward strand.
ATTGCCGCCTATGTCGGTAACGCAGAATTGGCGGAGGAAGTAGTGGCAGGCCTTTCCATAAATGACATAGTGGCAGGTGCGCAGATACGCGCTGGTGACACAATTATCGGGCAGCAAGGCAAACCGTTTAATACCGACCAGCCAACTTCAATCGCACTGGATTTAATAGCACCCTTTGATGAAAACGAGTTGGTCGGTGAAGTGGCAGTACTGCCCAATCTGCCATTAATCGCACAATATGCGCGCGACTCTGCCATGGCGACGACCATCGGACTTGTTACTCAGGCAGCCGTTGTCGCCCTCCTGGTACTGATCATGGTGTATTGGATGATGACCCGCCCACTCGCCCAGCTGTCGAGCCGGCTCCACCATATCACCCCGGGGGATGGCAATCGACTTGATGTGGATGATTTACATCGCAGCGACGAAATAGGTTTGCTTGTGGGTGACATCAACGCCCTCCTCGACACGGTCGAGAAAAAACTGGAAGAAGAGCGTCAGTTACGCCATCGCGTTGAGGTACTTGAGCACCGTTTTCGCGGCATATTTGAAGACAGCAGTGCCGGCATCTTTCTGGTTAATACTCAAGGCGCGCTAATTACTGCCAATCCCGCCTTCTTTCGTATTACGCAACTGACAGACACATCCATCTCGCCGGATGCAGACCTGATTCAAACTATTTTTCGTGACGCAACCGAAGCTGAGGCTCTCATTCATCAGGCATTGCAGACTCAACATCCTGCTGCCGCTGATCTGCGCCTGAAGAACCATCAGCAAGAAACTCACTGGGTGCACTGTATTTTTTCACCCGCTGGGTGCGAGCAACAAACACCTACAGTGGAAGGGGTTATTTATGACATTACCCAGCGCAAACTTTCAGAAGAATATACGCGGGAGCTGGCCGAAACTGACAGCCTGACCGGACTGGCCAACCGGCAGGCCGTAGATGTACTTCTGCGAAATTTTCACCTTCATCCTGGGGTTAACGAAAAAGGCTGGATCATGATAATGATTGATCTGGATCGTTTTAAATATGTGAATGATACCTATGGGCATGAGGCAGGTGATAATGTTTTAAAAGTTGTCGCCACGCGCTTGCGCAAACGGGTAAGGGATTCGGATATCGTTGCGCGTCTGGGCGGGGATGAATTTCTAATCATCTTAAATCAAACTAAAAACCTTGCTATGGCTCGCAACATCGCCCAGAAAATTGTTGATGAGCAGCAAGAAGCAATTGAAATCCAACCGGGTGTTTATGAAAAAGTTGGAGTCAGTATCGGCATCTCACTTTATCCAGACCATGGTGACAATGAAATAAGTGTTCGTCGTCACGCGGATCAAGCCATGTATGCGATAAAACGCCAGGGAAGAAATGGCTATGCCGTTTATGGTGAAGAGGATATCGACATCGAGTCAGAATGATGCTGATACATACAAAAACGCCAGCACATGTGCTGGCGTTTTAAAATGATCAACTGTTTTACTTAATACACTTCATCCTTGAAGGCGCGCCTGTCTGGCATTCGCTTCCATGCCGTCCTGGAATCTCACAAAATATCAGCCCACGAAAACGCGTGCATTGCGGAACAAACGCATCCACGCACCATCTTCCTGCCAATCATCCGGGTGCCAGGAATTACTGACGGTGCGGAAAACCCGCTCCGGATGCGGCATCAGGATCGTGGCACGCCCGTCGCGGCTGGTGACACTGGTAATACCCAGCGGCGAACCGTTCGGGTTGGATGGGTAATATTCGGTCGTGTTCAGATTATTATCGATAAAGCGCAATGCCACGGTGCCGCTCTGATCACAGGCCTGCAGTGCTGCTTCGCTGGCGAACTCCGCACGCCCTTCACCGTGAGCAACAGCAACTGGCAAGTGAGAGCCGGCCATGCCTTTGAACAGTACCGAAGGCGACTCCTGGATTTTTACCAGACTGAAGCGTGCTTCAAACTGTTCCGACAGATTGCGTACAAAACGCGGCCAGTGTTCCGCGCCAGGAATGAGGTTCTTCAAATTGGACATCATCTGGCAGCCGTTACACACGCCGAAGGAGAAGGTGTCATCACGGTGGAAAAATTGCTGGAACTGATCACGTACACGGTTGCTGAACAGAATCGTTTTGGCCCATCCTTCACCGGCACCAAGTACGTCACCGTAGGAGAAACCACCACAGGCCACAACACCTTTAAAGCCGTCCAGCGCAACACGGCCGGACAATACATCGCTCATGTGCACATCCACCGCATCAAAGCCTGCACGGGTGAATGCCGCAGCCATTTCCATCTGCCCGTTAACACCCTGTTCGCGCAGGATAGCCACAGCCGGACGAACACCCGTGTTGATATAAGGGGCCGCAACATCTTCCTGGGGATCATAAGTCAGTGATGCACTTAAACCGGGGTTATTGCACAGCAGCTGCTCAAATTCCTGTTTTGCACAGTCGGGGTTGTCGCGCAGTGCCTGGATACGATAACTGGTTTCCGACCACAGACTCTGCAGGATCACCCGGGATTGATCAAAGATCATCTCGCCATCCTGCTGGATGTGCAGCCAATCTTCCTCATTGGGTTCACCGATAATCTGCACTGGCAAACCTGCCTCGGCAAAGCGGGCAACCACTGCGGCGGATTTGTCACGGGCAACCTGCAGAACCGCCCCCGGCTCTTCGCTGAATAACACTGCCAGCGCGTCTTCACCAAGGCCACTGATATTAATATCGAGCCCACAGTGTCCGGCAAATGCCATCTCCGCCAGGGTGACAAATAATCCACCATCACTGCGATCATGGTAGGCAAGAAGATCATTAGCAGCGAGGCTCGCCTGCATTACCTCAAAATATGCTTTCAGTTGTGCAGCGTCATCGAGGTCCGCCGGGCTATCGCCCAATTGGTTGTAGACCTGCGCCAGAATTGAACCACCAAGGCGGTTCTTGCCATTACCCAGATCCACCAGCAACAGATCCGTTGCACCTTTGTCGGTGCGAAGCTGGGGTGTCAGCGTTTGACGGACATCCACCACAGGCGCAAAGGCCGAGATGATCAACGACAAAGGTGCGGTAACGGCTTTATCAACTCCGTTGTCCTGCCATGCAGTGCGCATGGACATGGAGTCTTTACCCACTGGAATGGTAATTCCCAGAGCGGGCGCTAATTCCATACCCACCGCTTCGACCGTGCGGTACAGTTTTTCATCTTCACCTTTATGACCGGCGGCGCACATCCAGTTGGCCGACAGTTTTATGTCAGACAGGTTTTCAATACGGGTTGCCGCAATGTTGGTAATGGCTTCGGCAATGGCCATACGCCCAGAAGCCGGCGCATCCAGCAGTGCCACAGGAGTACGCTCACCCATAGCCATTGCTTCACCGCGATAGGTGTCGTAGCTCACCGTGGTCACTGCGCAATCCGCCACTGGCACCTGCCAGGGACCAACCATCTGATCCCGCGCAACCATACCGGTCACCGAGCGGTCGCCAATGGTAATAAGGAAGCTCTTTGCCGCAACGGCTGGATGTTTAAGGACTCGTTCGGCCGCATCATTAATGTTGATATCGCCCGTATGGAAACTGTGAGTCGCGGCCTGATAACGCTCCGCTGTGCGATGCATCTTGGGCGGCTTGCCGAACAGGACTGACATGGGCAGGTCAACCGGTTTGGCATCAAAGTGTTTGTCATTAACCAGCAGATGTTTCTCACTGGTTGCCTCACCCACCACGGCGTAAGGACAACGCTCACGCTGGCAGATCGCCTCGAAACGCGGCAGGTCTTCAGGGTTAATCGCCAGAACATAACGCTCCTGGGATTCATTACACCAGATAGCCAGCGGACTCATGCCCGGCTCATCGTTGGGCACGTTGCGCAGCTCAAACTTGCCGCCGCAGCCGCCATCTTTTACCAGTTCAGGGAAGGCATTGGACAAACCACCAGCGCCCACGTCGTGAATAAACGCAATGGGGTTCTGCTCGCCCTGCTGCCAGCAACTGTCTATAACTTCCTGGCAACGGCGTTCCATCTCGGGGTTTTGACGCTGCACAGAGGCGAAATCCAGATCTTCCGATGAACTACCGGAAGCCATGGACGAAGCCGCACCTCCCCCCAGACCGATTAGCATCGCGGGCCCACCCAGCACAACCAGTTTTGCGCCCGCCGCGAAGGGTGGCTTCTCCACATGTTCCGCTTTGATATTGCCGTAACCGCCCGCCAGCATGATGGGCTTGTGATACCCGCGACGCTCACCGTCGAAGGTCTCTTCAAAGGTACGAAAATACCCGCAGATATTGGGACGGCCGAATTCATTATTGAAAGCAGCACCACCCAGAGGACCATCAATCATGATATCTAACGCACTGACGATGCGGCCCGGCTTACCGTAAGGTTGCTCCCACGGTTGAGTGAACTCAGGTATCTGTAGATTGGAAACAGTAAAGCCGGTCAGGCCGACTTTCGGCTTGGAACCACGTCCTACCGCGCCTTCATCACGAATTTCGCCACCTGCACCGGTGCCTGCACCTGGGAAAGGGGCGATGGCGGTTGGGTGGTTGTGAGTTTCTACTTTCATTAATAGATGAACAGGCTCCTGGTGATAAGCATAAGTCTTGCTTACCGGATCAGGATAAAAGCGGCCGGCTTCCGAACCGACAACCACAGCGGCATTGTCCGCGTAAGCCGACAACACGTTATCGCCGCCGACTTCGTAAGTGTTCTTGATCATCTTGAACAGGCTGCGTGACTGGTCGATGCCATCGATGGTCCAGCTGGCATTAAAGATCTTATGGCGACAGTGTTCGGAGTTTGCCTGGGCGAACATCATCAATTCCACATCAATGGGATTGCGACCCAGTGCCTGGAAGCTCTCTACCAGATAATCAATTTCGTCGTCAGCCAGAGCCAACCCAAGTGAACGGTTTGCCTCAGCCAGAGCTGCACGGCCACCACCTAGAATATCAACGCTGGTCTGGGGTGCCGGCTCTTGTTTAACGAAGAGCTGCGCTACCGCTTCCAACGAATCGAACACAGTTTCCACCATCCGGTCGTGGAGCTGGGCGGCAATCAGGGCTTTATCAGCATCGGTAAAAGTACCGGTGACGTAATAGGCAATACCGCGCTCTATCCGGCGAATTGCGCTTAAACCGGTGTTCCGGGCGATGTCCGTCGCCTTGGAAGCCCAGGGTGAAATCGTGCCCGGGCGCGGCACGGCAAGGAACAACTGTCCTTCGTGGCTCACTTCGCCATCGACTTTGGGGCCATAAGTTAACAGCTGGCCAAGAATTGAATGCTGCGCATCACTTAACGGTTCGGCAAGGTCAGCGAAGTGAACATATTCCGTAGTGATGCCCGCAACGGCGGGAACCTGTTGTTGCAGCGAGGCCAGAAGTTTTTGTGTGCGAAAGGTGGAAAGAGCGGGGGCGCCACGCAGAATCAGCATAGGGGAACGAGCCTCAAGCGTCGGGGGGTGTTAAAAGAGGGCGCAATTGTACTTGATCCTCCGGCGGTTAACATCCTTTGTTATAGATGCTTATCCCTCAGCTTGTAGGTGATGGGCTGGTTTCACACAGCCAGTAGTGGTTTTTACGATTTAAAACATTTTTTTAAGGAATTTTTTGCCATCTCAACGCGCTGCCCGACCCCGTAAAACCCTTGCAAGACCTGGGGTCTAGGCAAAAATTGATTATATTTTAACCGCCAGCTACACTATTTTTGAGTGAAAAACAAGCTAGCGGTGCACGTTAAGAGGCATTAAGATCGCGCAAATTTTGCACGGGTCAGCAATGGATTAGATTCGGCATCCGTAAATCCGGAGACACCGTATATGGAGATAGGCAGACGCAAAGCCGCTCAGCGCATGATTTCCAACCTCTTCAGCGGGTTGGCAATTATCGCCATTTCCCTGATGCTGGTACGCAGTTACCAGCCCGACACACTTGAAAAAGTGCTCACCGAAGGCCAGCTGCGAGTCATATCGCGCAACGGCCCCACCACCTATTATGAAGGCCCGGAAGGGCTGACCGGTTTCGAATATTCCTTGGTCAAAGGCTTTGCTGACGAACTGGGAGTAGAACTGGTGATTCAGAGCGAAGACAGCTTCAGTCGTATCTTTAACGCCGTTGGGAATGAACAGACTCATCTGGCTGCTGCGGGTATTACCGTCACCCCAACCCGCAGCAAGAGCGTGAAGTTCACCCGCCCCTTTATGGAAATCAAACAACAACTTATCTACAACAGCCGGCAGCCAGCCCCCCGCAGCATTCTCGATCTGATGGGGCGGGATCTGGTAGTTATTTCTGAGTCATCCCATGTGGAACGCTTGCAGGAACTGCGCAGGACCTACCCTGAGTTGACCTGGCGTGAAGAACCCGCGCTGGAGATGATCGAGTTAGTGGAGATGATTCATAAAGGTGATGCCGATTACGCTATTGTTGACTCCAATTCCTACGAACTGAATCGCCACGCTTACCCCCGTGCCCAAATTGCCTTCGATATCAGTGAACCTCAGGACCTGGCCTGGGCGTTTGCGCACCACTTCGATACCAGCCTGTACGATGCTGCCCAGGCGTATCTGGAGCGCATTGAGCAGGATGGCACCCTCGCCAGATTGACCGAACAGTTTTATCAGCCGATTGTTGAAGTAACCACCGGCGATGCCCTGCTCTTTTCTTACCGTCTTGAAAAACGTTTGCCGCGCTGGGAAGAAGAATTAAAAGAAGCCGCTGAACAATTTGAGCTGGACTGGCAGCTTCTCGCGGCTATCAGCTATCAGGAGTCTCATTGGAACCCGGCAGCTGAGTCGCGCACCGGTGTGCGCGGCCTGATGATGCTGACATTAGCCGCCGCCAGCGATATGGGCATTAAAAATCGAATTGATCCTTCGCAAAGTATTTACGGCGGAGCCAAATATTTCCGCAACCTGCTGGACCGTATTCCCGCCCGGGTCACCGGCGATGATCGTGTATACATGGCGCTGGCAGCTTATAACGTAGGCATGGGTCATCTGGAAGATGCGCGAGTGCTAACCGAAAGCCACGGCGATAACCCTAACAAATGGAGTGATGTACGCAAGTACTTGCCACTGCTGGCAAAACGTCAGTACTACAGCAAGACCAAACACGGTTACGCGCGCGGCTGGGAGCCGGTGGCTTATGTTAAGAATGTGCGTAATTATCACAAGATTCTTGCATGGCACTCGCAACACGAACAGCGTCGGCTTGCTACGACACAGAGCGATAAAAATGAAGTACAGGCCCACCTGGAGGCTGAAATCTTACAGCCGGTGAAGAGTAAGTTCAGCCGCAGCAGCTTTAATACATCTTCTCTGTCCGTTTTATAAACTTCCTTTTTGCAGCTTCCTTATAAACAAAGCCCCGGTACAACCGGGGCTTTGTTTTATAGGCTCAATCTTCACTGCTAACCTGCGAACGCCAATCACAGCAGCTAACTAATTTGCTGCTGGCGGCTCCACATTCTCCGGTGCACCAGCACCGATGGTGACTTCGCCATCGTTCAACACGAACGTCACTACCTGGCTTTGTAATTCAACGGTGACATGAGCGGTCGCGGGGCTGCCGGGGCGCAATAAGGAAGCATGGTCACCAGCAGTAAGCTTCACGATGCCCTGCCCCAATGCCTGATCCATACCAACATCCAACTGCTCAGCTCCCACCAGCTCCGCCAAAGCTTCTGTTCCCGCCAAAGGCGCGCTCTCCGGACCATTGGGGATAACCAGATCCTGATTAACCTGCTGCAATAAAACCGGCACGTTCAGCAGCCCCAGTGTCTGTGCAAAGTTTACCGGGTCGCCGGAATCCAGTGCACTTTGCGCCGCGTAAAGGAAGCGCTCGTAATTGCTGGTACCGACACTGACTCCTGCACCCGCCAGGCCACCATTGATAACCGGTGCGAACGTGGCCGAGTTCACAAGAATCTGCGATACCTGCGCACCCGCCGTAGAGGCAACTAACCCGCGAATTGGATGTAGATTAGCGGTCAGACCAACTTGCGCATCATTGGCGATAGCCAGCTGGTTCACAGTAGTAAAGGTCGTGCCGATAATGCCGCCCAGTGACTGACCCACCACATAGAGCCGATCAAGATCGAAACCGAGGTTAACGGATTCCAGGAGCACGTCATTAATACCGGCGAGACTGGCGTTAAGATTAAGTAGGTCCATGACAGCTTGCCGGTTGTTATCCCGCGTATTCGCCAGATAACCCAGGTTAATAAACTGTGCACCGGAACCATCCACTGCAGTCGGTTCGTCAAAATTCATGGGGGCGGGCGCACCACCCGGCCCTGCCACGTTGAAATGACGCTCGCGGGGCGCGTTCTCGCCATATAGCGATGCAAAGGGAATCAAGGTGCCGTGCTCGGCGTTGAGCACACCGGCCAGGTTACTATTAGCCGGAACACCATGCATGGGCAAATCAATAGCCACGGTTGCAATACATTGGCTGGCCAGGGTATGACCCAGTGCAAGGACAGATGTACGGTCACTGGTGATGCCATGAATGTAGATCACCACCGGATAGCCCGAGGGGGCATAGATCTGGCCACAGCTCAGTACACCGGCGTAGCCCGGTACATGGTTTTCCTGCGGCAAAGTCACCTGTAAAGGTACAGATTCATCAGCCGTCTTCGCGGCAAAAGGATAGCGATAAGTCACATTCCGACTACCATCCACATCAGTCGGCACAGCGACGCCGAGCGCTTGAGCAAGCTGAGTGTCCGGTGTCCAGTTACGACTGAGAAACTGTCCAAACGGCAACCCATCCGGTCCCGTCAGATAGTAAGGAAGCTGGATATAACCCGTGTAGAGCTTGCCTACATTGCCCGCTAACATGCCTGAGCTCAGAATAGCTAAGTCCAATCCGCTAGCGGCTGAAATTCCCACGGGACGCTGACGGGGTGTGGGCAGCAGGCCGGCACCATCCAATGCAACCACGTTATTGATCGCGGTCCCCGCTTCTTCACCAGCGCCTATCTGCAATGCCGCAATCGCGGCACGGGGGGAGGCCATCGCCAACAATGGTGTCTGGGGATCAGTGGTCGTGAAGGTGTAGGTCAACACAAGTTTTTCAGTCGCCGCTGCCGTTGAGAGCCCCTCTGAAACAGAGGCGAGGAAGCCGGCCGCCAGTTGTTCCCAGCCCAGAATCGCATTGCGCACCGGCAGCAGCGAGGCAAGCGTAGGATAGTCAGGATCACCCAGTGCATTGTAGGTCCAGGAGGGAGTCAAGGGCTGGCCGCCCGCATCCTGGATGTCGTTGGTCAATACAACCAGGTATTTGGTTTTAGGCTTAAGCGGTGTTGTGGGGCGAACACGGATTGCGTTGTTTGTGCCTCCATCCATTGATACCACTTGGGTATCGAAAGTGGCGGGGCCGGCAAACCCGACCACATTGGCCGGATCGAGCGCATCTTTGCCATTGGTGTTTAATTCCAGCAGAAAAACGGTCTGCATAGGAACAACCGTGGCAGGATTGACACTGCCCTGGATGAGCACATCAAAAAATGCGGAGGTGGAAAATCCATCAAGCACATTCAAGGTCGCGCGCACTGCATCAGTCGCTGCGCCGACATTGGCCGTCCCATCGCTGGTGGATGCAGCGGCGAATATTAAATCGGTGTTGAAGGGAAGATCCTGGCTCACAGGATCAAAACGCGGGTGTGTTCCCGGTTCAAACACAGCCGGCCCGGACGGTTCCGGACCGCTGTTGGCATCATCACTGCTGCCACAGCCATGCAATATCAAGGGCGCACAGACAACGGCTACTAAGGTCTTCATTATTTTTTTCATTACCACTCTCCAAGAGAAAAACCATCAAACATCCCAGCCCGAGAAGATAACCTATTACCGTAAAACAGTGTAGACAGGATTCCTGTCGTTGCGCCATGGCAAATGATTTAAACGCCAATCATAAATTCTCGCCTGCCACAGCAGCGCGCATCACTCACGAAGCATTTACACGAAACCATCCGGCGATGCTGTGGCGTTTACGTTTAGCCACGAGTACTTCGTGAGGAAATTTTTCGCTGAGAAAGAGCACCAGTTTGCCAAATTGTGGAGCGATTGTTTCCAATACCTGCACATCCTCTTCATCGTATAGACGCAGCTCCCCGCCATCCCCTTCTTGCCAGTCGGGGTTGAGATAAAGAACGGTAGAAAGTACCCGACTGGGTTGCACTTGCAGAGGTGAGATTTGTATCGTTGATTGCAGCAACGGTGTCGGCCGTTTGAATGCGTCCAGATGTTTTTTATAAAAAGCCCCTACGCCATAACTGGCGAAGTGACATTCATAGTCCATCAAGCCCATGAACAAGCGACGGTTCAAGGCCAGACGTAAGGTGTCCATCCAGGCTAAAAACTCAATTTCAACAGGGTGTTTCGGTTGTAACCAGCGAATGTGGTCACGGCGCACACTGGTATCAATCTGAAAATCATCCTGGCGTCCGATGCCAGCACGTTTGAACTCTTCATCGTCCAGTTCATGCAATCTCTCCAGTAATTTATCTACCAGCTGCATGGGTAAGGCCTGGGGCAAAACAATGTATCCGGAATCGACCAGCGCATCCGCGATTTGGTCAACGAGTTGATCATCTAAAACAAACGAAGGGTTGCACAAGGTCGGCTCCTATAACAGACCTGGAGAGGAGCGCGTATATACTACAAAGCGGTTAAAGACACCAAGCGTTTTATGCAAGAGGCAGGGAATCCGGCAACTTGCGTAGCGCGTAGATATCGAAGCGGCTGGACTTGCCCTCCAACTGATAAGATGGCGGGTGTCCTCCCACAAAGGGTGCCTTGCGGGGTCGCTTTACCACGACTCGATAACGGGCCTTGGTTAAACACAGCGCCAACAGCTCATCGGCATCGTCATCTTTCCCTACCAAAAAATGAAAAGCGCGCATTTCTTTTTTGACGTCCGCCGACTTTTCCCGTTCAGGAAACATCGGGTCCATATAAATAACATCAGGACAGACCATACCTTGATCCGCAGCCTCGTCGAGTTGCGCCACATAGTGGCGGCCATCGCCGGCCAATAACTCCATGCGCTGAAGTATCTCCTGCAACGCCGCATCCTCAACAAGTGCGGCGCGCTGTGCCCGCTGCAAGCCGTCCTGCAACAACGCATAAACAATCGGCGAACGCTCCAGTAACTGCACACGACAGCCCAGCGTCGCCAGCACAAAAGCATCTTTTCCCAACCCGGCGGTCACATCAAGCACCCGCGGGTATACACCGGTTTTGATACCGACCGCCTTAGCAATCATCTGGCCTTTTCCACCACCAAATTTACGTCGGTGATCGACCGCGCCCGCGACAAAATCGGCCCGAATTGGTCCTGGCGCTTTGCGTCCGGTTTGCTGCAACGCAAGGCCGTGCTCGCTCAACAGAAATACAAAGTCACTTTGCGTCAGGACTTCGGGTTGCACATTAAATAACAGCGGTTGATGTAATTGCTCTGCCAATGCCACCGCCTGTTCACGATAGGCCTCGTCGTTGCAAACGATGGGAAGATTGAAAGCGGTGGAAGTATTTTTTGTCATGGTCTCACATCAATACACGCAGGGTGAGCCATTATCCTTCCTGCAGGCGCTGAGAACAATCACCCAGCCAGGAGCTGGAGCATATCCGTCATTTACACTCACAGCAATTTCATTATTTTTATTCAGTCACCCGCGCAGCGAACACGCCGCACTTCACTCGGCGTACTCCTGATTTGTTATTAAAAAATGATGTTGAGAATTTATTGGATTTGACCTCGACCGCAGACTAAAAAAGGATTTGACCCTTGGCGGAAGACTGCGCAGTATAGGCAGGCATTACGCCAGTGAACGGCGATCATTCTTTCAGGGTTGGTTTTATGCGTGATTTTTTTCTCACGGCCACGGCGTGGCAAATCGTCCTCGTGGGGACATTGTTTTTTGCCAGTATTTATCTCATCTACGGCGGCCTTTCCTGGTTGTTGACGCAACACCTGCTTCCCGCCGCTGGTTTGGGCAAAAAAATCGATCCCCGCCCGACAGCTCAAGGGCAATGGCAACGCGAAGCAGGTTTATCGTTTCTGTCCATTATGATTTTCGGTGTGGGACTATTAATTCCCTGGGGATTATTGCAAACAGGTTGGGCAGGGCTTGCTGCAGATCCCTCCCGCTTACAGATCATCTTCGAAATTATCCTGTTGCTGGCCTGGAACGAGGTTCATTTCTATATAAACCATCGTTTATTGCATACGCCGTGGCTACGACGTTTTCACCTTCCGCACCATCGTTCCATCGTAACTACCCCTTGGTCCACTTACAGTTTTCATCCCGTTGAAGCGATGCTATTGGGCAATGTCATTGTCTGGCCGATGCTGATTCATGATTTCAGTATCATCGCTCTCGTTTCACTGCCGCTGCTTAGTCTGCTGTTTAACAGCATTGGACACTCCAATTATGACTTTTGTCCGCGAGGTACAAGTTTCTGGTACAAGGCGAGCCGCCGCCACCATTTACATCATGCCTGCTTCAACGGCAACTACGGTTTTATGTTCCCGTTTATGGATCGCCTGTCTGGCACCAGCCTTCCCGATGATGCAGCCTTGCCGCAAATTACCAAGTGGCAGACGCATCAATCATAAGTTTTCAGGACACCATTATGCCTATTCGTTTTAATCAGGTTTACATTGATTCTGCCGGTTATTTTCTGCCGGGGAACCCCATCGACAACGAAGCCATGGATGCATTTATTGCTCCAATCAATCGGTTGTCAAAGCGCATCAAACAGAAAATTCTCGCGGAAAATGGTATTCAAACGCGGCATTATGCAATTGATGAACAAGGCAATACCCAAACCTCCCACGTCAAGCTCGCAGCACAAGCCATTCATGACTGCCTGGGCCGCAGCACCAGTTCGTTAGAAGATGTTGGTTTACTCGCGGTAGGCTGCTCCGGCAGCGATGCGTTGATACCCGGTTTTGCCGCTATGGTTCATGGCGAACTGGGTGCTCCGCCAATGGAAACCTTGTCGAGCCTGGGAGTTTGTGCCGCCGGGGTCAGCGCAATTGAATTTGCCGCGCAGTCTATCGAGTTAAATGGCCACGCGCAGGCGTTAGTTGCAGCCGCTGAAATGCCCTCCCGCATGTTTAAACAATCACGTTTTGCTCCGCGCGGCTATCACAGTGATTTCGATGCGCATTTTTTGCGGTGGATGCTGTCCGATGGCGCAGGTGCATTGTTATTAACGCGCACCCCTTCAGCTAAGAAAAGCACCCGGTTGAAATTGAGCTGGATTCACCAGAAGAGTTTTGCGGGAGATTATCCGGTATGCATGCAGCTCGGGTTAACAGAGGACCGACAAAAATCTTTCCTCGACTTTCCGTCCAGCAGTGATGCGGAAGCTGCCGGCGCACTTTCATTACGTCAGGATATCCGTTTATTGCCACATCTGTTCGACGTAAGCATTCATGAATACGTCAAGCTGGTCAGCGAAGGCTGGATCAATTCCAATGACATTGATCACTTCCTTTGCCACTATTCCTCTGAACGCTTCATCCCCGTTGTTGAAGAATTATTGGAAAAAGCGGGATTAAGTATTCCACGCGAACGCTGGTACAGTAATCTGAAAACCCGCGGCAACACCGGCGCAGCTTCTATTTTTATTATGCTGGCAGAATTTTTGGAAACGCGCGAGATAAAACCCGGCGAGAAAATATTCTGTTTTATCCCTGAGTCGGGACGCATCAGCGCCGCCTTCATGCTGATTGAAGTTGAATCTACCGCGGTGGAGGCCTGCTCTACTTTCGCAGACACTTCCGTGACCGTTGCACCGCACTACACGGCGCCGGCTGCACCAGTGATCAATGCACCTCATGACCCACAAACCGCACCTGAACATCTCCGTGACTTACTCACGGGTCTGGCTAATATATGGCACCACTACCGCTCTGATGTCTGGCGCAGCCCGGTTATCAATAAATTGGTATCCGGTCGCTTTACTCAGGAGGATTATCGCCAGTGGACCGCCCAGTGGGTTCCGCAAGTCCGTGAGGGTAGCAAGTGGATGCGTGAGGCTGTTCAATCGCTTACCGCCACCTATGCCGCTCTCGGTGAATTAATAGAGACTCACGCCGGAGAAGAGCAAAATGATTTTATGATTTTGTATCAGGATTATCTCGCTGCTGGTGGAATTGCCGACCTGGATGCTCTACAACGCAACCCCGGTGGTGATGCGTTGAATACCTATCTGCACGCCCTGGCAGCGCGACCGGACCCGGTGGGATTATTGGGCGCAATATATGTCATTGAAGGCACAGGACAACGCATCATCCCCGCATTATTGCCCTTGCTGCGCAAGCAAGTAAATCTGCCGGCCAAGGCTTTTCGGTTTTTGGAATACCACGGCGCAAACGACGAACATCACCTTGCGCGCTGGCTCAATGCGGTAGAGCTAACGCTGGCGATTAATCCGCGCGCAGCGGGCTTGATGCTACAAACAGCGAAACGTACCGCGCAGTTATATCAAATGCAGTTTGATCATATTCTGGAGGACTGACATGAAGCCAGACGCATCACTTCCCCCTTTTCTTCAAGAAGCGTTTGACCCGCGTGACCCTAACCCTTGGCTGGCGCTTTACCTGGATCGCAGCACGCCTTTGTCCGATCATGTTAAAGCGGCTTGGCTGAAAGATTCAGGCTCCCGCTCACGCCAGTTTTTGCTGCCTTTTGCGCGCCCGCTCGCTCGCACGTTTATTGTTTTAATACAGATCCTGAAATCTTTTCTGCCACGCAAGTGGGCCGCCTCGAAATTGTTACATTGGATATTGGCCACCGGCCTCAAACACTTTGTCACTCCCGAAGCTAACTGGCTCGTCCTGCGGCATTTCCATCTCGGCTCCCAGATCCTGGCTTTTATTGCCGCCAATGCGCCAGTAACCGTTATAACGGAACCACTGGAACCCACAACGCTGGATGACCTGAAAGATGAATTATTTCTTAAACACGATTTAAATCTGTTTAATTTTGTTATCCGCTTAAATCAAAGCCTGCGTGATCAGGGCACAACGTTAGGTCCCGTCACAACACCAGACTTCAGCATGATCCATGACCCTGGATTGAACCTAAATGCTTTACCAAAGCGCTGGAGCAATTTTATTGATTTACAGACGGCCATCGAATTATTTACACCTACCTACCAATTATTTTTAACGGATAATGATTTCTGGCGCGCGTCCAATTCTTTGCAACTTGATGAACTCATTGGTCTTTACGTCGCCACAATCCTGCAATCTCCTGAGCACCTTATCCTGCTCAACAACAAGCATCCGCTGGTACCCATGAGCACGCTGCGGGCGGGCCATCGCTTGGTCCTTCATGGATTATCAACGGAAATGCTGCACGCGTTGTTGATGGAAATGAAACATCAATCTTCCGTGCACCCATAAAAAAAGCCGCCTGTTCGGCGGCTTTTTTTATTCGAGCGTCTACTCATTACTCCAAAGGCAAGAGCTCCAGCTCTACGCGACGGTTCGCCTGACGACCAGCTTCGGTATCGTTAGTGGCGATCGGATAACGTGGCCCATAACCATAAGACTGGATACGACCAGCAGCAACTTTACGCTCGGACAGATAGTTGCGTACGCTGTTTGCACGCTGCTCACTCAATGTCTGATTCAATTGTGCACCACCGGTAGAGTCGGTGTGACCGCTGATCTTGATTGCAGTTTTGTTGAATTCAGCAAGAACCAGCGCCACAGAGTCCAGCACATCATAGAAGTCAGAACGAATAACGGCGCTGCCGGTAGCAAAGGTAATATTGCCTGGCATGATTAAATAAATCTTGTCGCCTTCACGACGCACCTGAACCCCGGAGCCTTGCAAACGCTCACGCAGCGCAGCTTCCTGGCGATCCATGTAATAACCAACACCACCACCGATAGCACCACCAGCCAAGGCACCTGTTACCGCACCTTTTTTGCGATCACTTTTACTGGCTGACGCTGCACCAATTACTGCACCGGCTACAGCACCGATTCCCGCGCCTTTGGCCGTATTGCTGGTTTTTTGCTGACCAGTGTAAGGATCAGTTGATGCGCAACCGAATAAAAACAGTACAGATAACAAAGCAATTAACGGTTTCATGAAGCTTCCTCTTTTAGGACAGGTAGTTTTGGAGCAAATAAAATTGGCACAGCAAGATAACAGGATTCCGCTAAAATTAAATAGAGTTTTGTCATAGTTTTACCGCACAATAGACCGGACCGATGACAGGCAGTTCAATCATTTCCCTGCGCGTCATGCCTTGCGTCTGGTTCAGCTATTGTTCAGCTTCAGGATGGTTAGCAATATTCACAGTGGTTCTAGTAAACCCTTAACCAGCATTATTTTGACGGATGATACTGCAATGAAGACATTTTATGTCGCAAAAATTTTACTGTTTATCAGCGTGATTTCATCCAGTGCCTGCAATTATTCTGTCAGCGTAAATGACAATGTCGTTTACACGCCTGAACCTCTTTTTAGCGATTATCAAATAGCAGACGGTAATCTTCGTCGATGCGTTGAACAAACCATCGTTGATAAAAAAATCACCCGCGCGCCCCAACTCACATTTCTTAATTGCAGTAATGCCGGCATAACCAACCTTGCAGGGTTGGAGCGCTTTAACGCACTGAAAGAGCTTAATCTCGCATCAAACCGGTTACAAAATGTGCGCCCTTTAAGCCAGCTTACCGATTTAAATATTCTTATTCTGCGTGAGAATCAACTCAACGATATTGTGCCGCTGCTAAGCTTATTAAAATTGGTCCAGCTGGATCTTGAGCAGAATCCGGATCTGGAATGTACGGATGTTAATCAACTGGCGGCAAATATGAAGGAAGCTGGGACGGAGATGAGAAAACCGGCACAGTGTCGATAGTCTCTGTGCGAGTCTTGAAGAGATTAAAATGTGGCCCGCGATAAATGTTAGCGGCCGATAAACATTAAGCCGATGGTGTTGCGCAGCTGGTGAACCACTTTCATCTTTACGGGTTCCAGATTAATCGGGCCAACCGCTTTGCGAAACTTCACCATAACTTCTGTCCCAACCGGCGGACTAGGCTGATTTTCGATTTGCACTAACGCGCCGCCATCAGAGATATCTTTAGTAAAGCCCACAATCGTACCAAAGCTCGGGTGACTCATTTCAACTCTCACCGAGGTCGATGTACGTTCGAACATGCGACGTTCAATCACAGTTAAGCTCCTGATTTCTGATTGTTTTTGCGCTTGGCGCCAGCGATGCCTGGTTCCGCAAGACTTTAACAAGCATAGAACAGTTCTGCCACATTAAAAGCCGATGAACGCCACAATCGGGCGAAGAAAAGGGGCCGCAGCCCCTTAACGTGATGTATTACACATTCGCTTCCCGCGATTAAAAGGTCAACCCCAAACGCTTGCCGACCATCTCATAGGATTCCACTACGTTGCCCAGATTCTGACGAAAGCGGTCTTTATCCAGCTTTTCGCGGGTGTCTTTATCCCACAAACGGCAACCGTCCGGAGAAAACTCATCACCCAGAATAATTTCGCCTTTAAACACACCGAACTCCACCTTGAAATCCACCAACAGCATATTCCCGCTGGCAAAGAGGTCTTTAAGTACGGCATTGATTTTGAAGGTGAGTTCTTTCATTCGCGCAACCTGTTCGGCGGTAGCCCAGCCGAAGGATTGAATGTGAGACTCGTTGACCATTGGATCACCCAATGCATCATTTTTTAGAAAGAATTCAAAGGTAGGCGGGTTTAATTCCAAGCCTTCCTGTACGCCCAGGCGACGGGTGATAGACCCTGCGGCAATATTACGCACGACACATTCAACCGGAATCATGTCCATCTTTTTCACCAGAGATTCGGTGTCAGATAACAGCTTCTCAAAGTGAGTGGGGATACCCGCTTCCTGCAACTTGCCCATGATGAAAGCATTGAACTTGTTGTTAACCATGCCTTTACGGTCCAACTGTTCAATACGCTTGCCATCAAAAGCAGACGTATCGTTGCGGAATAACATAATCAATCGATCCGGATCATCAGTCTTGAAAACAGATTTTGCCTTGCCCGCGTAGAGTTGTTCGCGTTTTTCCATCATGGTGCCTGCTGTAAATAAGAGAACTATCGGTTGGTAAAAATCGGATTCACGCCAGCGTCAGCCAGTCAAAGCCTTCATTTTGACAGGCATAGGTTACCTGCTTGACCCCGGTCGTCACCGGCTCCAGAGTAGCCTGGGCCAATGCCGGTGTATTGTTTTGCTGGCTGATATGGGCCACGACCAGATGCTGTAATCGCTGAGTATCGATACGCTGCAGAAAACCGGCAGCCTGTTGATTACTCAGGTGACCCCATTGCCCTCCCACGCGCTGTTTAAGCGAAGGGGGATAGCTTCCGTAAGCGAGCATCCTGGGATCGTGGTTGGCTTCGAGCACCATCGCATCACAGGATTGGTAACAGGCTTCAACGTGGGGCGTAATACTACCCAAATCAGTCAGTATTCCCAAGCGGAGACCTGCAAATTCAAGAACAAATTGTGCCGGCTCACGCGCGTCATGGGGGACAGCCACCGGCCGAACGGTCAAGCCATTAACTTCAAACGGCGTGTAGGCATGGATCAACCGTAAATCGGGCAACTCACCTAAATTTCGACTGTGGAAAGTGCCGGGGGTCATATAAACGGGAATTTGATAACGACGCGCCAGCGCGGCCACCCCTTTTATATGATCTGAATGTTCATGAGTAACAAGAATGGCTGCGAGCTGATCGGGACGGCGGGCCAGACGCAGCAGACGCTGTTCTGTCTCCTTCAAGCTGAAACCGCAATCGATGAGCAGTGCACCGGCCGCCCATTCCACCAGGGTGGAATTACCGCGACTGCCACTGCCCAGCGATGCAAAACGCATAGCGTTTCCCTTAAATGAGGTTTTTCCGCACGATAGTCAGCATCTCGCGCGCTTTACGAGGCTCGAGGCGCTTACCGTACGGGTCGCGCACGCGCACAACCAGATCGCCTTCAGCTCCCGTTATAACAACGAGATATCCCGGCGCATTCGGAAGCATTTCCTCTTTTTTACGGTTCGATAAAGGAGCCTGCTCAAGCTCAGCGCCCTGAGGCAGGTTTGCGGTCAACTCAGCCAGTGTGTAGGGGCTGCTCAACTTAATACGCTCCTCTTCCGGCTGACCAAAGAGAGCAGTCACCCACCCGGCGTTACGGATACCGCTCCATTTACGGCTGAACCAGCCCGGCCCTTCGGGATCGATCTTGCGGTAATGCACATAGAAAATCCCGGTCGCTGCATCACTTTCATACAACGAAAAACCTTCCTGCTTAAGCGCATAGGACAAAGTGCCCAATGCCCGAGCACGATCCAGCTTCAGCCGCATAACCGGCTCGTTATGCAATATGCCCAGATTGGCTTTGGTAGAACCACCAATCGATTGTGCCAGTAATGAGGTGCCGCCTTCGGTGGTATCACTGGCAAGTGTTGCGGCAAGCTCATCCAGCAACCATTTTTCCTTTTCGGTATTTACCGACGCCTGCGGCCAATCAACGGGTGACGGCGGGGTGGAACTTGCAGGAATGCTCAGATGAACGATGTGGATTTCACTGGTTTCCGGCTGGACTCCCTGATCAATCTGGATGCGGTATTTATCATAGGTGGTCAGATCAGTCTTGAATTGAATCCAATCGGTTTCAATAACCCCACTGCTGATGTCGGAAGACGCCACGGCCAATCCATTAACATTCAAAAAGTGCCGCACACGTGGCCACACTTCCCCTGGTGACACATTCATTAGAATCCAGGTCTGTTGCCCCAGACGTTGAATCTTAACGCTCTCTTCGAGCATGTTGGCCGAGAGGGGCAACGGCCGGGGTATCTCATAATTCTCAGGGTCAGCTTCGTAACCGAAGTCTGCTTCCGTAATAGGAGGAATAGGATAAAGCTCACCAAGCGCGCGCTTATCGAGGCTTTCATCGAGCACCAGAGGAGGAATATTGTCGGCCTTCAAATAATCGTTTTCACGATTGCGAAACACGCCATCGTCACCGAAGAAGTAGCCACAACCAGACAGGGAAACACTCAACAGCGCCAGTAACACATAAAAGGCTGGCGACTTTTTAACCGTCATTATTCTCATGAATTGTCTCTACAGCAGCCCGAGCGATTCCAGGGCAGATTTAACCTGTGGGTGATACTGCCCCGACAGACGCGTCAGTGGCAGGCGAATTCCGGATTGAATCAACCCCATTTGCTCTAAAGCCCATTTGACAGGGATAGGATTGGATTCAACAAACATAGCGGTATGTACAGGCATCAGGCGATCATTAATCGCGCGCGCCTCTTCCGCTTTTCCGGCGATTGCCAGCTCGCACATCTGCGCGATGGCAGCAGGTACGACATTTGCGGTGACAGAAATATCCCCTTTACCACCCAAAAGCATCAAATCCACTGCTGTCGCATCATCGCCCGAGATAATCACAAAATCCGCTGGTGCCTGCTCAATCAGCAGGCGGGCCCGCTCGAGATCACCAGTGGCCTCTTTAATCCCGATAATATTGTCGATTTGCGCAAGACGCAGCACCGTCTCCGGCCGCATGTCTACGCTCGTACGACCGGGTACGTTATAAAGGATCTGCGGGATGGCAACAGCTTTGGCAATGAACTCGTGGTGCAAAAACAAACCTTCTTGCGTGGGCTTGTTGTAATAGGGAGTTACCAGGAGGCAGGCATCGGCACCCACCTCTTTGGCTGCGGCGGTAAGCTCGACGGCTTCATCGGTGGAGTTCGCGCCAGTACCGGCAATCACGGGAATACGGCCGTGGACCTGGTCAACGATTCTACGGATTACCTCCAGGTGTTCCTCAACATTCAAGGTGGCAGACTCACCCGTCGTACCTACGGCAGCAATGGCGTGGGTGCCCTGCTCCAGATGCCAATCCACCAGTTTATGCAGACTGGGCCAATCCAGCGCATTGTCGGGGGTCATGGGGGTTACCAGAGCAACCATACTGCCTTGAATCATTAGAAACTCCGTTGTTAACGAACACCGCACCGGTCGCAGTATTCAAGAAAGGGCAAAGGCGCAATGGTACTGAGAGGAGCAGCGCGAAACAAGCGCGCTGCGACGGAATCGACAAGCTTACTTTTTAAAGTCCAGCATACGCTGCAGTGGAATCATCGCCTGCCGGGCCAGCTCGGGGTCCACGTGGATTTCGTTATCGCTTCGCTCGAAAACCGTCGCGAGGTTATCGAGGACGTTCATTGCCATCCAGGGACAGTTGGCGCAACTGCGGCAAGTGGCTCCGCTGCCGGCTGTGGGTGCGATATGAAATACCTTCTCCGGATTCAACTGCTGCATCTTGTAAAAGATGCCCTGATCGGTCGCGACGATAAATTCTCTGTTGGGCAGGGTCTGTGCCGCCTTGATCAACTGCGACGTAGAACCGACCACATCAGCCAGCTCAACAACAGCTGCGGGCGACTCGGGATGAACCAGGACCGCCGCTTCAGGGTAAAGTGTTTTCAGATCAATCACACCGCGCGCTTTAAATTCCTCATGCACGATACAAGCCCCATCCCACAGCAGGACATCAGCGCCGGTCTTCTGCTGGACATAACTACCCAGATGCTTGTCCGGAGCCCATAAGATTTTCTTGCCTTGTTTATCGAGGTGATCGACAACATCCAATGCAATACTGGATGTTACTACCCAGTCCGCACGCGCTTTAACCGCAGCAGAGGTGTTGGCATAAACCACTACCGTACGATCTGGATGCTGATCACAAAAGGCCGAAAATTCTTCGATGGGACACCCCAGATCCAACGAACAGGTCGCTTCAAGGGTGGGCATAAGAACGCGCTTTTCCGGGGTAAGGATTTTGGCGGTCTCACCCATAAACTTAACACCGGCCACAACTAATGTGGTGGCAGGATGGTTCTTACCGAAGCGTGCCATCTCTAACGAGTCCGATACACACCCACCAGTAGCTTCTGCCAGTGATTGAATCAGCGGATCAGTGTAATAGTGGGCGACCAGTACAGCGTTATGCTGCTTGAGCAGCGCGGCAATTCGGTTCTTATAATCCGCCTCTTCTTCAGGCGTATAGTGGGGAGCGCTCCAGGCACGGGCCAAATGTTCCTGTACCACCGCTTGCGCGGACTGAACATTATTGGTGGCAATCATCACGGGTTTTGACATCACGGTTGCCTCAAGTGAAGGTGACGGATTTTACCACGGGCCTCTTAGCCCTTTCACATCCAATCGACAAATAAAAAAAAGGGGAAGCCATATTGGCATCCCCTTTTTGTTATGGTGGGTCGTGCGCGATTCGAACGCGCGACCAATTGGTTAAAAGCCAACTGCTCTACCGACTGAGCTAACGACCCGATAAACGGTTTGTCTTGCAAATTTCTAACGGCGGCTTCGCTTATCTGAAGCCGCTTTAAATATGGTGGGTCGTGCGCGATTCGAACGCGCGACCAATTGGTTAAAAGCCAACTGCTCTACCGACTGAGCTAACGACCCAAAAGAGGCGCGTATATTAAAGATTTGAACAGAAAAAACAAGCGCTTTTTAGCGATTCATCATGAAAAAATACGCAGCCAAACAATGGGTTAAAAGATGCACAGCGGGAGCCGCCGCCTCGACATCATGAACGGTAGAGTGTCGGGTCAGCCACTCCGGCCTGAAGAAAGCCCGCGCGGCGCAAACGACAACTGTCGCATTTACCACAGGCCTCACCTTGTTCCGTAGCCTGATAGCAAGAGACAGTGAGGCTGTAATCCACGCCCAAAGCAAGCCCTTCCTGAATGATCTGGGCCTTACTCAAGTCAATGAGCGGTGTGCGGATTTTGAGGCGATTACCTTCCGCTCCAGCACGCGTAGCGAGATTGGCCATCACTTCATAGGCAGCAATATATTCCGGCCGGCAATCCGGATACCCGGAAAAATCCACCGCATTGACCCCAATAAAGATATCGTCCGCACCCAATACTTCCGCCCACCCAAGGGCGATTGACAAAAACACCGTATTTCGGGCCGGCACGTAGGTGATCGGGATGCCAGCTGTCTCCTCCTCCGGCACCGAAATAGAATCGTCAGTCAGCGCGGACCCACCAATACTGCGCAGATCCAATTTGATAACCTTGTGCTCAACACTGCCCAGCGTCTGAGCGGTACGCTCCGCCGCGAGAAGCTCGCTGCGGTGGCGCTGACCGTAATCAAAGCTCATGGTGTAACAGGCATACCCCTGACTGCGCGCGATCGCCAGTACCGTGGTGGAATCCAAGCCACCGGAGACAAGTACCACCGCTTTTTTCTGACTCATAACAACCTCATCAAGTCTCTGGCATTCAGCAAAGCCAGCATCTCAGATAAATAGTGTGTGGGGGTTAATGACCCGGCGTGTCATTCCATAACAACTTATGAAGCTGCAGCTGGAAACGTACCGGTAAATTATCAGCAATGATCCACTCCGCCAGCTGCACCGGTTCTATCTGACCAAAGCTTGGCGAGAACAGCACTTCAGCCACCCGCTCATGGAGACGATGCTCGTCCAGCTTGAAGCGCGCCCACTCGTAATCTTCACGGTCACAGATAACGAACTTCACCTGATCCTGAACCTGCAACAGCGGCAGATTCTCCCACCGGTTGCGGCCCACTTCACCGGAGCCAGGCGTTTTGAGGTCCATCACCTTGATCACCCGCACATCAACGTCATCCAGAGGCAGGGCTCCGCTGGTTTCCAGCGAAACCTGGTAGCCCGCGTCACACAAACGGGCAAGCAGCTGGGTACAATCCCGCTGCGCCAGCGGCTCCCCCCCCGTGACACAAACGTAGCGCGGGCGATAACTGGCGACCTTCTCCAGAATTGCGCTTAAGGTTAGGCGCTCGCCCCCATAAAAAGCATACTCCGAGTCGCAGTATCCGCAGCGCAATGGGCAGCCAGTCAAACGGACAAATACTGTTGGCAAACCAACGGTATTGGATTCGCCTTGCAATGAATAAAAAATCTCGGTGATTTTCAGCGTTATATCGGTCATAAGACATTTGGCCACAATGGGCGAAGACGGCATCGAATAGCACGAGGCCCCGACTGAAGTAACACGGGACCCGAGGGATGAAAAAAGAGGCGCAGTTTACCCAAACGTCCCGCACTATGCGAGCGACGGGTTTGTCTGCCCTAAGGCAGACTGGTATCCTGAGTGGTCGCCTGCGGGCCAGACTTTAATGCAAAGGCGATACTACCGGTATTAACTTCGGCCTTAATGAGATATCCGTTCAACATCATGAAACCGATCAAAACCAAACGCGAATTACGCGCTGAACTCAATCAGCAAATCAATGAATTTCTCGGTCACGGCGGCTCCGTTAAAGAAGTTCCGCGAGGTGTAAGTGGCCGTGAAGATGCGCACGGCCCGCTGGTAAGTATCTTTGACGGACAAGGCGGCGAAGACCGCACCCCAATACCGGAAGTTGTCGCGGCCATTGAAGCGCGCCGCAAACCCCAGGCTCCAGCTCATAAAAGCGCACGCAAACTTCGCCCGCGCAAACGCGTTATTCTGGATGACTTTGGTCAACCGCTGCGCTGGGAATGGGTTGAGGAATAACAGTTATTGCTGACGCAACGCCTGCTCAAGCAACCCGGGAAATTGCGTCCATTCGGTAAACACACAAGTCACTCCAAACTCATCCAGCTCCTCCTGCGTCAGATGCGGGCGATAACACCACACGGTTGCACCGCTGTGCACACCGGCACTCACGCCAGGGAAGCTATCCTCCACAATCAGGCAGCGCTCAATGTCCCAGCCGAGCGTCCGCGCGGCATGGCGATAGATTTCAGGATTGGGCTTCGCAACCCCCACCGTTTCAGTATCGAAACGCCGATCCAGGGGGAAAAAACCATTCAGACCGCTCTGCGTTAGTTTGATGTCCAGCTCGCGGGCCTGCGAGTTGGTTACCAGCGCAAACGGCAGCGGTAGCGCCTGTAAAACTTCTTTTATACCAGGCATCGCGACCAGCTCCCGCTCCATCAATTCGCGGAAATAGCGGCGATTATTCTGCACAAAACTCGCAGGTAAAGGACTGCCCCGGTGAGCCTCAATCAGCGCCAGACAGTGGGCAAAACTTTGTCCGGTAAAGGTTTTGGCAACCTCATCCAGACTCATGTTGATGCTGATGTCGTGCAGTGAACGGTGCAGCGCACGAGTTGCAATAACCTCAGAGTCCACCAGCACACCATCACAATCAAATAACACAGCTTCAAAAACAACAGACATACGTCAAGCTCCTCAAACAGGAAAAAAATAGCAGGAGATGCGGGAGATTCTTATTAGGGGAGAAGTAACTGACAGGGCGAGGATCACTCGCCCTGACTTACAGCCAGTCCTTGCTTTTGAAATACCAATAGGGCGCCAACGCGCTCAATACCATCAGACACAGACCCAGCTCAAAACCATACTGCCAATGAATATGAGGCATAAATTCGAAATTCATTCCATACAAACTGGCAACTACCGTGGGCGGCAGGAAGATTACCGCAGCGATAGAGAAGGTTTTAATGATCTGGTTTTGCTCAATATTGATAAAACCCTGGGTAGACCCCATCAGGAAGTTGATCTTATCAAACAGAAATACGGTGTGAGACATCAGAGTATCCACATCGCGTTTAATTTCCCGCGCGGTTTCCTGTAACTCGAAGTGTTCGCGCAGGTGGCGCTGCATGAAGGAAATGGAACGCTGGGTGTCCATTAGGCACAAGCGGATTTTACCGTTGCTGTCCTCCAGTTTGGCGAGACGGTCAATCGCATCTTCCAGCTCAGCGTCAGCATCCTCCAATACCATGTGGCTGACTTCTTCGAGTTTGCGATGGATATCTTCCAGCGCGTCCGCCAGGTTCTCCACTTTTTGCTCAAACATGGTAATCAACAAATCCTGCGGAGAACTCACTTGCACCTGACCACGGCGCGCGCGCATACGCAGCAGCCTGAAATCTGCCAGATCACCATCGCGCAGGGTCAGTAAACGTTTGTCCTGCAAGATAAAGGCGACAGTGGTTGTGTTGTGCCGCCCTGCCTCACCGGGCGATAAAAATAATGAGTGAACGTGGATGCCCGCACTATCCAGAAAATAGCGCGCCGAGAATTCGATCTCTTCTACATCATCCGACTCGGGCAGTTCAGCACGCAGAAAAGTATTAAGATTTTCACGCTCTTCCTCAGTCGGTTCATGAGCATCAATCCAAACAGCGTTGGCGAGCGCAACTTTGGCATCTTCTTCTTGTTGCGCGGGAACCTCGCGCAAGGTGGTACCTTGAATCTTGAACATTCTCAACATCAGTGCTGCTCCTCAAGGAATGCTTACAACGCCGTATGGGCTTATAGCATATCCTGTTGACGCGTGACGGCTTTTGGATGCCTCCGACATGATGAGCGGCAATAACACTGCATCCGAAGACTTCTGCGGTCACCAATAATTAATTAGCGTTTCTTGCGATAAAAGCTGGCCTCGCCGGGTGGTCGTGTCTTAAAGCGCCGGTGAACCCATAGATACTGGTCCGGTTGACGCCGAATAATTGCTTCGATAACAGCATTCGTACGAGTTGCATCAGCAACGTCATCGCCACTGGGGAAGTTCTCCAGCGGTGGGTAAAACTCTATTTCATAATGGCCGCTCGCATTGCGGTAGTACGACATGGGAATTACCCTTGCCTGTCCCATCTGCGCGATGCGCCCGGTCCCCACAATTGTGGCGGCGTTAACTCCAAAAAACGGTGCAAACACACCATGCTTCAAACCGTAATCCTGGTCGGGGGCATACCAGATCGAATGACCTTTACGCAGGTTCCTGATCAGCTGACGCGTATCATCACGCGGGATGGCAGACTTGGCAAACCGTTCGCGCGCCTGCGAAATCATATAGGACAGCAACGGATTCGGATCGCGGCGATACAACACATCGAAGGTAATATGGCTGGACAGAATGCGTCCTGTAAGATCAAGCGTTGTCTGATGGCACCCCATTAAAATAATGCCTTTGCCTTCAGCCTGTACGGCCTCAATGTGCTCTACCCCTTTGATCGTATAACGCCCTTTAAACTGCCTGTCGCTGCCCCATAACGCGATAGATGTTTCCACCACACTGATACCCACTTCACGCATGACTCCACGTACCAGTTGCTGTTGCTCGTCCGCGTTTAACTCCGGAAAACACAGGGCAATATTCACCTCGGTGATATGGCGACGGGAGCGAGCCAGATAATAAAACAAGCATCCTATGCCCGCACCCAAACGCATGCTGATGGATACCGGAAGGCTCGCCAGCAGCTTGAAAAATCCCAAACCCAACCAGGTAAACCAGTAGCGCGGGCCATAGAACGAGACATGAAATTGGGGGTCGGTTTTTCTATCCACGAATATTGATAACTCCACAGCGGGATCACGCGGGCGCGATTCCCGCAAAACAAAGGCCGGCAATTATAACAAGCCTGCACCGTTTATAAACGAACCTCACGCAACCCTGGCGGGCTTCCCCGAGGGCGGATATCTGTTAAGGTAGGCGTCACCCGTTTTATGTATGAGCGCTACCCCATGAAGATTGACGAGCTGTCTGCCAATATCGACCTGAAATTATCTGAATTGGAACAGCAACTGGAACGCCTGCATGCACAGCGCGCGCAGACCACAGACCCGGAAAGCCAACAAAAATTAGCCGCCGACATTACCGCGCTAAACAAGATCAAGTTAAAGCTGCTCAAGTCTAAGGATATCGCCTGGCGTGCGCACCGATTACTGCGCGATCAGGAAAACCAGCGCAGCATTGATCGCCAGCGCCTACTGGGGCTGGCCTTCTGCATCTTCAGCGCCATCGGAGCAATAACGTTAATCGGGATTTATTTCTGGAGCGGATTGTTTTGAACAAGTGATCGAAGCACCGATGTAACAGGTGCTACCGGAACATTCGCTGCTAGCAAACATTCCGGTCCAGCATATGCATTGCTATCAGTTGGCAGCTGCCGCATCAACGAGCGGCTTCAGCTCGCCCTTTTCATGCATCTCAGTGATGATATCGCACCCGCCAATCAACTCGCCCTTTACCCACAGCTGCGGAAAAGTTGGCCAGTTGGCGAACTTGGGCAGCTCACTGCGAATTTCCGGATTGGTGAGAATATCAACATAGGCAAAACGTTGACCACAAGCCATCAATGCCTGAGAGGCACGCATGGAGAAACCACACTGAGGAGCATTGGGCGACCCTTTCATATAAAGGATTACTGGATTTTCGTTGATTTGTTGCTTAATCGTTTCCAAAACGTCCATAAACGTAACTGACCTCTGGTTGCGGTGGGCGCGACAGGCGCGGCGTAGATGAAATAGTGGGGGCGAAGCGGCTGAAAGCAAGCCGAATCAGGGTGACATTCTACCCCAGCACCGCAAGTAACCCAATCGCGGGGAAATAGGCTCCGAGCTATTTTTGCCCGGGGTGTGCTTTTTTAAGGGTTTGAATGAGATTCAGGGCCAGCTCCCGCCCCTCCGGAGATAGTGCGCAGAAATGCCGGGTCAGTTGATTAACCTGCTTTTCCAGCTCCTCCGCTCGCTTTTTATCGGTGGTATAGCGATCGCCGGGTTCTTTAACTGCCACGGCCTGACTCTCTACTTCGGCATAAATGGCGGAGACCGTCAGCCCGAGCGCCCGGGCAATTTCCTCCAGCAAGTCTAACGATGGACGCTGCTCATCCCGTTCAATGCGCGATAGATTGCCCGCATCGGTCCCCGCCACAAATGATACGGCCTCAAGGGTTTTACCTTGAGCGTTGCGATGCTGTCTTAATACCTTACCTATTTTCATTTCGCCATTTTCTGCGTCACGCGCAAACCTAACAAAGCGAAATACGCAAAAAACTCTTGCAAATATTGCGCTAAGGACAAACAATTGCCGCACACTCTCACGAATGCGCTGCATTAGCTCATCGTTTATAGGTTGAGCCAGCCAGTCTTGAGCAGGTTTTTTAAGTTGTCTTTGTGTAATTAGGCGCCATTTTATTTGCCGGATCAAGGAGTGGTTGATGTCCGAGTATGTGATTAGCTGTAAATCGTCCGTTGATGCAGACGACCAGATTCATATTTTGGTGATGCTTGACCACAACAGTTGTATTACCGAGGTGTGTGGTGTTCAGCGAGACGTTCATGGATTTACGGCGAGCGAGCTCTGCGGGCGCAAAGTCAGTGAGTTCATTCATGAAGAAATTCCCGAGCATCTCCTTAATACGTGTAAACAGATGTTTCGTGCCGGTCATGCGTGGCGTGGCGCGGTTAAATGCCGGACTAAAGCCGGCGGTCATTGCTGGTGGGACGTGTACCTCAGTCCCCGAGGGCAAACCGGTTTACCGGAAGGCGCCTGGCTGACCCTGTCACCTTGTGAACCGCAGGTTATTGCGCGGGCACAACAGGTGTACCGGATCGATAAAAAAGCCTTGAGGAAGCCACGGCCTTATCCAACGCTGTTTATCTTCATGGCTTTAGTCAGCCTGCTTGTTGCGTTCCTCTCGAACGCGGTGTCCGCCCTCGTCTTAACGATGTTACTCGGGCTTTCATTGAGTCTGACTGCGCTGCTCCTGGGCCGGTTTTCGCTGGATGGGACCGCGCTGTTACGCAACACCCGCCCCGAAAACATTGATCCATTGATGTGCTACGTCTACACGGGCGGATCGAACACCTCCTGTATCGCCGCATATACGCTGGCCCTGCGGGACCGGGAGAATCTTTCTCTGGCGGCCTGGGTGAGCCATCGCTGTGACATGCTCGAAAGCGCAACCCGGCATCAACAGTCCCGCATCGCGCGGGTTGATACGGCTATTTATCAACAACAACAGCAAACCCAGCTTATCCGCCATTCATTGCGTGGGCTGCTGGATGATCAGCACCGGATCACCTGCGCTGCTACGCGCAGCCTGCAACTGATCCTGGCGTCGCAGCAGGACGCAATACAGAGTCGCATCACTTTTCATCAACTCGGGCAGGTACATCGGCAACACCTGGGGCGTCTGCAACGCATACATAACCATCTGAAAACGCTGGTGGGTCATCATCACCAGATTATCGGCTTCATCGATAAACTCAGCGAGACTACCGAAGAAATGCATTTTGTTGCGCATCGCCATCCAGCTGGGATTGAAGCGCATCGCACTCTTGTTCCGGACACACAGGATCTGCATCAGCTTGCTAAATCGGCGAGCTTGTCACTCCAGGATCTGCACCGTACCACCAGACAATGGAGCCTTACGGTCAGAGATCTCATGCTGGAGATCGAAGCCAGCATGCAGGATGCACAGCAGCATTTTGCTTTTGTGCATGATGGGGACGCAGCTTTTCAAGCGATCATCAACGTGATGAGCCGACTCACTTCACTCTTGTCAGACATTGAAGGCGCCGTGCATCAACAATCTATCCTACGCGCGGCTGCAATTCGTCACACGGATGTGCTGGAAGAGCACATCATCTGCGCTGCGCAGACCACACAAGATATCGGTGCTGGAATTGAGCGAACGCGCCGGCAACTGGATAATTTACGCCTGCTGCCGCAGGGCTCAACCCATTGATCATGCCTACACTTGCGTGCACACTGCAGCGATCCACAGCAGCAAGAACGAACCCGGCATGTTCAAACTTCGTACCCAATTCTTTATCGCTTTATTAGCCACCAGTGCAGTTTTGACAGGGGCACTTTATGCGTTCTTCAGTTTCAGTTTTGAGCGTGGTTTCTGGCATTACATTGAGCAGAAAGAAATTGCCCGTGCTGCCCCCTTGATTGAAAAACTGGAACAACATTATCAGGAACACGGTAACTGGGAATGGTTTAGCGACAACCCCGAGGCCTGGCCGGACTACCTTACCACCTTCATGATGGATAATTTCCGAGCACGGCGTCCGCCTCCAGAAGCTGCGCGGGAGCAGGCAGCCCAACCGAATGTCAGCCGCCGGGTTAACGCGTTATTTCGTGCAGTTGTGTTGCTCGACAGCGAACATAATATTGTGGCCGGCGACCCGCGCATGCGCCGTGATATTTATCGCCACAAGCTGCAGGTCAACTCCCGCACTGTGGGTTATCTTGGTATGCCTTTGAACCCCGCCCTGCGAGATTTGCACGATGCAGAATTCGCCGGCAATCAAACCACTAATCTTGCGTTGATTGCCGTGGCTGCATTTTTATTCGCCCTGCTGTCCGCCCTGCCCTTGTCACACTTCCTCACTAAACGGATTCATATGCTGGTGCAACACATCAAGCAACTCAGCCAGGGCCAATACGACAACAAGATTCATTTAAAAGGTGAAGACGAGCTGACCGTCCTTGCAGAACATCTCAATGATTTGGGCAATTCATTGCAACAAAGCGAACAGGCCCGGCGGCGTTGGGTTGCGGATATCTCCCATGAATTACGCACGCCTCTGGCGGTATTACAAGCTGACATTGAGGCACTGGAAGATGGGGTTCGGGCACTTGATCAGAAAGCGCTGGCCCGTTTGCAACAGCATACGCGGCGCCTTACCAATCTGGTGGATGACCTTTACGACCTCTCTCTCACAGATATCGGTGCGCTGACTTATCGAAAGCAGCCTTGCGACCTCCATGAGCTGCTACAGGATCTGGCAAACATCCTGCACCCGCGCTTTGCCGCAGCCGGACTTGAGTTCACCGCACATTTGTCACCGTCTGAGGCACCAGTTTTTGGCGACCCACAACGCTTGCACCAGATGTTTTTAAACCTGTTACAAAACAGCCTGAACTACACGACAGCACCGGGAAAAGTGACGTTGACAACGCATGGCGACACACAGGTTTTTTTGATTAGGGTGGAGGACAGCGCACCGGGAGTTGATTCTGCACTTCATGAAAAATTATTTGAACGTTTGTATCGCGCTGAGTCATCACGCAATCGCGCTACCGGTGGTGCCGGGCTAGGTTTAACACTGTGCCGTAACATCGCCGAAGCTCATGAAGGCACCATTGGGATTACTGATAGCCCGCTAGGCGGTTTAGCCGTCACCGTTGCTTTGCCATTAACCAGAGTTTGATCATTATGATGCGCATTTTAATTGTGGAAGATGAACCGGAATTAGGTGAGATAGTGCAGGATTATCTGCGCGCGGAGGAATTCGCCACCACCTTGATAAACGAAGGCCAGGCAGCGTTGAATAAAATTCTTCAGGAGCAATGGGACCTGGTTTTATTGGACCTGATGCTGCCCGGCAAAGATGGTTTGAGCATCTGCCAGGAAGTACGCCGTGTATCGCAAGTGCCGATCATTATGATGACGGCCAAGGTCGAAGAGATAGATCGTTTGTTGGGACTTGAACTGGGAGCCGATGATTACATCTGTAAACCTTACAGCCCACGCGAACTGGTTGCCCGTGTCAAGGCGGTGCTACGACGCACCCAACCCGCTCCTGCTGATACACATTTTCATTTGGATCAATCCACCCTGTCAGTGCACTTTCGTGAACAGCAGGTTGAATTAACTGCAGTGGAATATCGTTTATTGGAAACGTTAATGGCGAATAAAGAGCGGGTGGTGTCACGTGAGCAATTGATGAAACACGCTTACAATGACCACCGTGTCGTGAACGATCGCACCATGGATTCCCATATCACCAAATTAAGAAAAAAATTATTACCGCTGACTGAAGAAGAAATTATTCATTCGGTATATGGAGTCGGTTACAAAATGCAGATTCCACGCGGCGATGTATAACTTCCTGCATCAGACAGGCGGTTATGGTGGGAAATTAAATCAAAAAAAACGAACGAAGGCCGCAAGGTACATCGGAATCAAAACTTGAAATGCACACGCAATTGTGCGGCAAGGGAGTCGCTGACATCGAGCTGCTGAACGGGATGTTGAATATAGTAAACGCTGGTTTGGGCATTGAGCCGATTCAGCAGATGGCCAAAATAGCTTAACTCCCAAGCCATTTCTGCAGCCTCCCAATCGGGATAAACTTGTTGGTTCAGATTGGAGCGTGCATGGGAAATACCCAAGCCAATACCGTCTCCCTCACGCCAGCGGTTATTAAGGGTAATACCCGTGCCGATATATTCGTGGCTCTGGACGGCATTGTGCTCCGTGTGACTAACCTGCAGAAATACGGCGAAATTATCATTCAGCTGCTTCTCTGCGAAGCTATAGATCACATCGTTATATTGGCCGGGAGAAGAGACTTCAATAACGGATAACGCGTAACGTGATCCGACTTCCGAAGATCTGGGACGATCGCTCAAATGCCACTCGGCATCAAGATCATGGAAAGCTGCGGCGTTGTTAGCAGTATCAATCCGCAGCATTTCATCAAAATACGCCCGTTCACCTTCTACTGCGTTATTCCATTGCGATATATCCTCCGCATAGGAAAAAGCAGCAAGGCTACTGATAAACACCGCGGCGATTTTTTTCATCTCGTCACCTGTCGATAAACAGATTGAAGCCCCAAGGCAGATAAAACAGAACGTCTTTAA
The DNA here is from genome assembly GCA_964448175.1 of uncultured Cellvibrionaceae bacterium. Taxonomy (GTDB): domain Bacteria; phylum Pseudomonadota; class Gammaproteobacteria; order Pseudomonadales; family Cellvibrionaceae; genus Cellvibrio. The sequence continues at coordinate 98,789 of CAYUVQ010000002.1, forward strand.
GTATAGGTAAGTTTATCTCAGCCAAGCGAGAGGTCCACGACAATTTAGGCGATAAGTGGCCCACCGAACATAGGCTTTTTTGAATAACCAAAAAGCCGAGATTCACGCCGGCGGATTATGCTGCAAACGTTTTTTGGTTAGCGCCGTCGCCACATGCTCAAGCGGGTTATCGGGCCAAGGATGACGCGGATAGCGTCCGCGCATTTCTTTTTTAACATCGGGATATGCCTGCTGCCAAAAGGAAGCCAGATCGGTGGTGATCGCCAGCGGACTACCATTAGGTGACAACAAATGGATACGCAGAGGAATGCGCCCCTCCGCCAGCCGCATGTCCCTGCATCCAAAAAATTCCTGCAGTTTAGCTGAGATTTCCGGTGTGGCATCCGCCGAATATGTCAGGTTTACGTTACGCCCGCTGGGAAGCTGGATAGTCTCGGGCAGCAAGCTCTGAATTTTCTGGCAGTTGTCGTAGCCCAGATAAAACTCAAGCCCCGCCCGCCAGGGTAGATGATCCAATGTGGTTTGCGCAGTGAGGAAAGGCTGAAGCCAGATATTTAACTGATTAATGAGACTGGCATCGTCCAGTGATGGTAGAACCAGAAGTTCATAACGTGCAATCAAGCGTGCACTTTGCAACAAGCGTTCAGCGTCACGGGACCAATGCAACGAAAACAACCCTTTATCTTCAATAATATTTTTCAGGTGACTGAGTAAATGTGCTGCCATTTCATCAACAGGAATCGGATCAGTTCGTTCAGCAACAATCACTCCGCCCATCTTCCATTGTGATTGCCGTTGCCACTGGTTTTGTTTAAAAATCAAATGGCTTTCCCGCTGACTGAGTTGGCGCTGCTGCTCCGCATTTAATGTTAGCCCTACACCCAACCCACTGTGACTTTTTGCTCGAGGCTGTATCACCGGAAATACGGCCCAGGTCGTGTTGAGTGGATGAGTTGGCTCTATGCTGATGCCGGAGTTCAACCGATAGCGTCCGGATTCCTGGCGAAAACCAATGCGATCATTGAACGCAAACGACAATCTTTGTGCTGGCAATTCCGTCTGCGTTTCAAGATGGCAATTTAATGCTGCAAGCCAGCGTTTCTTTTGCAAACGCCATTGAGATTGACGTTGCAACTCCAGCGCTGCGTCCGCGAGCCATGCTGACAGATCAGCGGCAGGACTTAATTCAAAATGCAGCGCGAGCGCAAGCAATAAAACGGAATCCGGCAACGTGGCGTTGTCGATCATTGACTGAAGAAGTACAGCCACGCGCGGATGCGTTCCCAGTTCGCTGACCCGTTCACCCGCTCGGGTAATCTTCCCTGCTGCATCTAGTAAATGCCAGGCTTGCAATTGCTGCTGTGCCTGCGCGATCCCCAAACGATTCGGCGGTTCCAGCCAGTTCAATTGCTCAACGTCAACGCCCCAGTGTGCCAGGCGCAGTGCCAATGGTAGATAATCCGTGCTACGGATTTCCGGCAGATCTGCAGGCGCCAATGGTTGGTCTTGCGACCACAGCCTTATGCAATGCCCAGCCTGAACTCGCCCCGCACGGCCGCGCCGCTGATCCGCACTAGCCTGACTGATTCGCGCCGTGCGCAAGCGTGTAATGCCAGTGCGCTGCTCATACTCCGCACGACGTACCAGACCGGAATCAATCACCAGAGTTACATCTGCAATTGTCAAAGAGGTTTCAGCAATATTAGTGGCAAGAATTAAGCGCGGACCCTGATCCGGGTCCAGCGCGGTTAATTGTTCCTGCGTCGTAACGCGGCTATGCAAGCGAAGAATTTTCTGAACAGGATAATGTTGCTGCACAACCTGCGCACAGGCTTCAATATCTCTCCAACCCGGCAAAAAAATCAGGGTGGTTTGCTGTTGCCAGTCCCGGGCCAGCTGCAAAGCCCGCAATACATGATCATCCAGTTTTTCCGCCTGACCGTAAGCATTCTGCTTAGGTGGTAAAAATTGTGTAGTTACTGGAAAGCAGCGACCCGGAGCAAATAAACGTTGCGTAATCTGACGCTGCAAGACCGGGTCCGGCGTCGCGCTCATTAACACAAGTTGCAGGTCGTCACGCAGTATCTGTACTTCTTGCAATAGCGCCCATGCTAGATCCTGATTGACAGCACGCTCGTGAACTTCATCAAGCATCACAACCGCAACACCGTCTAACAGAGGATCACGTAATAAATGCTGCAACAAAATGCCGGGCGTCATCAACAACAGGCGGGTAGTACCGCCGCTGCGATTATCGTATGGAACTTGGTAACCGACGGTTTCACCCACGGATTCTCCGAGCAGACCGGCCAAGCGCGCCGCCAGTGCTTGGGCGGCTAACACCCGCGGTTGAACAACCCACACAGCCCGATCTTGTGCCAGCGTTTCAAGTACCCAAAGCGGCGCCAGCGTTGATTTACCTGCGCCAGGCTCCGCTTCTAACAACAGCGTACCGGTGCACAGCGCCTGCAAAAAATGTTCGCGATATTGGCTCAGCGGTAACTCAGGCAACATGAAGGTCACTCCCTCTTTTGAACCACCACACCTGCTGCGCTAAAAGCAATACACCGTCGATATTTTCGGTTCTTTCTTTGAAGCTCATTGCACACATAAATAATTCGTCTTTCGCAATTTTTTAATAGAAGTTCTTATTCTACCGTCACCGCTCAAAGTCGGAATAATTGAGCCGTATAATGAGTCTAGTTTGTACGATCCGTTTATTTCTGTACTCAGATCGCCGTTGTTCAAAAGGTCGCATTATAACCATGGTCCCCCGAGGAGGATTTATGAAGCGCTTTTACTACATCAGCGATGATCTTGATGATCTTGCACAGGTTGAACAGGAACTGGAAGAAGCGGGCATAGCGAAGCCGCAAGTTCACGTCTTCAGCCATGACGACGCGGGCGCTGAGCAGCGTCACTTGCACACAGTACAGGATTTTATGAAACGTGACGTCGTTCGGACCGGATTATGGGGCGCCGCGATTGGTTTTGTGGCGGCCGCACTCATCCTGATAACGGCTCATTTTTCAGGTATTGCCGAACGGGTGCATTGGGCACCATTTTTATTGCTGGCGCTTATCGCGTGGGGTTTCTGTACCTGGGAAGCAGGACTTTTTGGTATGCATGTACCCCATCATGAGCTGCGTCAATTTGAAGCTGCATTAAAAGAAGGGAAACACATTCTCTTCGTTGATGCTGAGAAGGAACAAACCGGATTGCTTTCCCGCATCCAAGCACGTCACTCCCACCTGAAACCTGCCGGCCAAGGCACATCTACTCCAAGTTGGGCAATCCTTTGGCAAAAGAAATGGCAACACTTCATGCACACCATGCCATAACCACCTAAACGGCCGCTGCCCACCAGCGGCCGTTCTCCCTCCGTACTAAAAGCGATAGGCCACTTCAATGCCCGCGCTGACATTACGTCCCGGCGCAGGTTCGAATGCGCGGCCGTTGCTTTGGTTGACGATGACTGAACCCACATATTTTTCGTCCGTCACATTAGCCAGTTTGATCCAGCCGCTCACATCCCAATCTCCCATGGGTATGTGGCTGCTCAGGGCGAGGTCGGCGGTAGTCGATGAGGGCGCAAAGATCTGATTGTCATCAGCGGTTGCGACGCGGGCACGATGTTGCGCCGCAACAGATAGTGCCACGCGTTCATCCATCAACGGTTGCCAACGCAGTTGAACATAATGATTTTCTTTAGCAACACCGGGCAGGTTATTGCCTTGGAACTCTCCGCCACTATATTCCGCGTCCAGATAATTCGCGTTAATGCGCAATGATAAGGTATCAGCCAACCGGATGTTTCCCGACAGCTCAATACCCTGACGTTCAGTTTCAGCAGCGTTGCGATAAGTTGTTCGACCATTAAGCGATTGATCAACAACGATTTCATTTTCGCTGTCGATATTGAACAACGTGAGATCAAGCGAGATAAGTTCGCCCTGCTGATATTTAATACCGATTTCCTGTTGGCGATTGTCCGCCGCATCAAGCGCGGTATTTAAACCCGTTGAATTGTTGCGATAGGCGGTTTCAGTCAAGGTTGGGGTTTCAAAACCACGGCCGGCACTTGCGAAAAGCGTCCATTGTTGATTGACCAGAAAGTTCACGCCGAACGCTGATGACCACTCATTAAAATCCTTTTTGCCGCTGTCATCCGGATTACCTGGCACCACAAAATAATCATCTACATCAAATTGGACATCGCTGTGGCGCACGCCGCCAAAAACCTGCCAGCGTGCAGCTGGCTGCCATTGCAGCAAGGTGTATACGTCGCGGCTGGTTGCTTCGCCCAGCTCATCGCGGCGCAAATCGCCAGCGAGACCTAATTGATTAACATATCCGCGGCGGCGATCTTCCATCTGTGCAATCTCAGCGCCCAGCGTAAACGTGGCGGGCTGAGCCAGGAAATGAAAATCACGGCTGTAGTTACCGTTGGCTCCGGCGAAATCACGCTGTAGATCTACCACGCCACCTGCACTGGTGATGGCCTCGCCAGTGAAACCCAGGTACTGGATGACCTCACGACTTCCTTGCCAGAAGGCCGTTTTCCAGCGGTTTTCCCCTTGCTGTTGACGCAGCGTCAGAGAAACCTGGCGATGGGTAATTTCCTTCCGGGTGTTAAACCGCTCGGCCAGAGGATTAATCTGCCGGGGATTTTCCTGCCACTGGGCTTCAGTCAACCCCAGTGGGTCCTGCAGTAATGGGTCGCGGGTCGTGTCCAAGCGGAATACGGCCTCCACACCCCCAGCGGTGGTGTAATAGATCTGTGCTGCAGCGTGGCGACGTTCAGCCCGGGCATGGGGCCGGTCACCATCAGTTTCCATATTAGCGACCTGTAAACCGGCCCCCCAGTTACCTTCTCGCCATTGTCCTGCCACCACTTGGCGAGCCAGATTGTCTTCGCCCGCGGAGAGGCGGGCGCTCATTCGGTTTTCATCCGGCGTGCGCGTCTGCAGTCCGATCACGCCGCCAGCGCCGTTGCCGAACAATCCCGCAACGGGGCCACGCAATACTTCCGCCGCAACCACTTCATCCAGCAGCACGCTCGACATCTGCCCCTGACCGTCGGGTGTAGACAGCGGCACACCGTCGAGCATTAAATCAATGCCACGTACTCCGAAGGCTGAACGCGCGCCGAAGCCGCGCAATGTGATGCGTGTGTCCTGCGCGTAATTGGAACGGCTGTCAGCCTGCACGCCAGGTAAGCCCTGCAGAATCTCAGCGCTGTCTATGCGTAAGCCGGGTAGTTGATCGCGAGTAGTAATTTCAATGGTGGTAGATGCCAGCGGTACAGTGGCAGCGCCAGTAACCACTATCGTTTCCAGCGTTCTGGAATCAGCCCAGGCACTGGTTGAGGTGAGAAATAACAAACCGGGTAAAACTTTTGCCAATTGAGTTAACTGCATACGTCGCCCCTGATTATAAATTGAAAGTCAAAATCACCTTGTCAGGTTTCAACAAAATCCTGTGCAGCACAGTGCTTTTCAAACCGCGGATGGTCTCATAGCACCCCAAAACTGGCGCAGACGTTTGCAAACTTTTACCTGAAATGATTGGGGCTTTATAACGGGGTTAGATCGAAGTATCTGTGCGCGAGAGAACGGCATTCACCGTTCATCGCGCACCCGCAGAAAACTGGCAAAACGTGGCAGGTTGTTATTGGTTTTGCCGAAGTACTTATAGGTGATGATGCTGCCGATAGGGGGCGGATCGGCGCGCTGGGCATCATTGAAGCCGGTACCGATTCGAAATCGACGTCCATCCTGCGCCTCCACCAGCAGTGACCCCATCATGCCTTGGTATTTACCTTTACCGGGGAGATGAGCGATCACAGTGGCCTCAGCATCCATGTATGTTTTGAGTTTCAGCAAATCGTCCGAGCGACCGGCGCGATACAAAGAAGCGCCGCGATGGAGCATCAGCCCTTCGCCACCCTGAGTAACAATGTGTTCCAACTCGTCCATCAGAGCTTCCTGATCACGCACCTTATATTGCCTGACAACTTGCAGATGAGTAACGGCGGTGGCAGAGATCAGCCGGGTTACTTTATCAAGGCGCTCATCGAAGGGTGCGTCTGACATCGGCATATCGAACACCATGTAACGCACGTTGCGCCATTGCGTGTCGTCCGGCGTTAATTGACGGACAGTTCCCGAAAGCGCGTCAAATGTCCCCCGCCCCATCCAGAGTTCGCCATCCAGCGGCACCTTCGGAAAATCAGCGGTAAACCAGATGGGCGCCGCAAAACGGTTACCTTGGCGGGAAACAAGATGTTGCCCGTCCCAATAGGCACGCACGCCGTCGAGTTTTTCACTCACCCAGTAATCCGCGAGGTCGACCGGTTCGGTATACACCTTGGCCAGCACCAGCGGTGGCGCATCGGCAAATACGCTGGCAACAGAAAAAGCCCAGAGCAACAGGCTGCTATAGATAAGGCTACGAAAGGATGAAATAAGAATGGCAGGCATAAACGTGCTTCCTTGACGGTTATGAAGATGGATTGACAGCACAAGATCCCTTGCGCGAAGCAGCCGCAGTCTAAAACCCAACCGCCAAAATGTCACCCCATCGACCGCCCAAGCGCCCCGTAGGTGGTGATTTGCCAAGCCGGCCATTTGCTTATACTATTGCCGCCTTAGTCTTTCCCGCAGGCAGCCCCAGATGCTGCCTGTTTTGTTTTGGACTCTCTGGTTTTATATCCCATTTCACCTGTTCAAAGCCTGTTCCTGCAACGGGCTTTTGGTGGTGGTGTTTTTAGCACTTTTGTTTGGAGATTGTGATGGCAACGCTGATGAGCACATACGGCACCAGAACCCTGACCCTGACCAAGGGCGCAGGCAGCCGAGTGTGGGACGACCAGGGTAAATCCTATCTGGACGGGATCAGCGGTATTGCCGTATGTGGCCTGGGCTACGCGCATCCAGCGGTCACTGCTGCTATCAGCCAGCAGGCGGCCAACCTGCTCCATGTGTCCAATCTGTACAACATCCCCCAACAGCAAAAGCTGGCGGATCTGCTGATCGAGCAGTCCGGTATGCAAAAGGCGTTTTTCTCTAATTCCGGAGCCGAAGCGAACGAAGCGGCAATAAAAATTGCGCGTAAATATGGCAATGATAAAGGCGTTAAAAACCCAGCCATCATCGTTATGGCCAACAGTTTCCATGGCCGGACCCTGGCGACTTTGAGCGCGACAGGTAACAGTAAAGTACAGATCGGTTTTGAGCCGTTGGTTGAAGGTTTTATCCGTGTGCCATTCGATGATGTGGCGGCCGTCCAGGCAGCTGCCGCTGAACACCCTAACATCGTGGCAGTTCTGGTTGAGCCGGTACAAGGTGAAGGCGGCGTTCGGGTTCCTGCTGCAGATTATCTCAATCAGCTGCGCACTATCTGTGATGCGCAGGACTGGCTGTTGATGCTCGATGAAATCCAGACCGGCAACGGTCGTACCGGGGTTTATTTTGCTTATCAACATAACGGCATACTGCCCGATGTGGTCACCACCGCTAAAGGTCTGGGCAACGGTGTACCCATCGGCGCCTGCCTGGCCACCGGCAAAGCAGCGGATGTGCTGCAACCGGGGAATCACGGTACGACTTTTGGCGGTAACCCCCTGGCCTGCAGCGCCGGTATCGCCGTGATTGAAACCTTAAAGGCCGAGAACCTGGTAGCACGGGTCAAGCAGCTGGGCGATAAATTATTAACTGACTTCAAAACCGCCTTGGCTGGTAATGCCAAGGTCACCGAGATCCGCGGCAAAGGCCTGATGATCGGTATTGAATTAAATGCACCCTGTTCCGAACTGGTCGAAAAGGGCCGTGAGAAAGGGATTCTGATTAACGTAACTTCCGTCAATACGATTCGTTTACTGCCGACGTTTATCCTGACCGATGCAGAAGCAGAGGAGCTGGTCACGAAAGTGGTCGAACTGGTGACGGAGTTTTAACCAGGTGCGGGAGTTCTTCATCCCGCACTGTAATGAAAGAGCGCAAGCAGTTTTTGCGCTCCGTAGAAGAGTAGGCAATTATGGTTCCCTCAAAGGCACCGAGACATTTTTTAACCCTCAACGATATTTCGCGCGATGAGCTCCACGACATCATCCAGCGCGCGATAGAACTCAAATCTCTACAGCGTAAAGGCCAGTCGCCTGAGCTGTTCAAAAACAAAGTGCTGGGCATGATCTTTGAAAAGTCATCCACCCGCACCCGCGTTTCATTTGAATCCGGCATGGCCCAAATGGGTGGCCAGGCAATCTTCTTATCTACCAAAGACTCACAACTGGGTCGCGGTGAACCTATTGAAGATGCCGCGCGCTGTATCTCCAGCATGGTGGATATGGTGATGATCCGCACCTTCGCCCACAGCACAGTGCAGCGCTTCGCGGATTATTCCCGCGTGCCGGTGATCAACGGCTTGACCGATGATTTCCATCCCTGTCAGTTGCTGGCCGACATCCAGACCTTCGTGGAACAGCGCGGCTCAATGAGCGGCAAAGTAGTAGCCTGGGTTGGGGACGGCAACAATATGTGTAAAACCTATATTCAGGCTGCAGCCCTGTGTGATTTTGAATTGCGCATTGCCTGTCCGAAAGGTTTTACGCCACGCAGTGATCTGATGGAAGCCCACGCGGACCGTGTCAAGCTCTGCGCCACGCCACAGGAAGCTGTCGCCGGTGCTGATCTGGTGGTGACGGATACCTGGGCATCAATGGGTCAGGAAGAAGAAAAGAAGGAACGTGAATTGATTTTTTCCGGTTATCAGGTCAACCGTGAACTGATGAGTCACGCTAATGCCGATGCACTGTTTATGCACTGCCTGCCCGCGTATCGCGGCAAAGAAGTGAGTGCAGAGTTGATGGATGATACGAATGCAGTTATCTGGGAAGAGGCGGAAAATCGCCTGCACGCACAGAAATCAATGATGGAGTTTTTGTTTAATCAGTAGCTGAAATCGCGTTAGCGCGCTTAATTTTTTAGCTCGATTAACGGGTCTCCGAATCCTGTGTCATTCAGAATCCTGCTAGGTCTTGGTTTCGAAACGCATAAATACGTCCCGCAGCTCCCTTAATTTATTCCTGAATTGGGGGAGTCGAAACCAAGACACTACGCCAGATTTACGTGGGATCAGGTTAATAAATTTATTAATCAACTGCTTTCAAAATATTTTTAGTCAAATCTGGACTCACGCATTTTTTCCTGTTGATGGGTTCTTCATCATCTCACCCAAACCTGCACCAACCATTGCTACACCGCCTTGCACCCAACCACCATCCACCGGAATGATTGCGCCAGTAATGTAGCTCGCCATATCTGATGCGAGAAACAAACAGGCATTGGCAATATCCTGCGGAGTGCCCATGCGTTTTAAGGGTACCGAATTTACCACGGCATTTCGTATCGCCTCATTGGGGGCAAGGCGTTTCATGCCTTCGGTTCCATCAATCGGGCCGGGAATGATCGAATTAAGACGAATACCCTCCCCGCCCCACTCCAATGCCAAGGTGCGCGTAATCATGTCCACACCGGCTTTTGCAGCACATACGTGTGATTGGGCGGGCATGGGTGTCACAGCTTGCGGTGCTGAAATATTAATAATCGCCGCACCGGGTTTTTGCAGATAAGGATAAACCGCCTGCATCACATGAAAGGTGCCGAGTAAATCAATCTCCACCACCGAGCGAAAACCGTTAGCGGACATACCGGTAGCCAGTGCCGGAAAATTCCCTGCCGCGCCGGAAACCACCACCGCAAACCTCCCCCACGCATCATGGATCGCCGCAACACCCTGATTGAGGGCTTCCGCTTCGCGGACATCCGCAGCAAAACCCATAGCATCCGCCGCGCCGAGCTTCTTAAGCGCAGCCACCGTATCATCCACTTTGTCCTGCGAGCGGCTGGCGACAGCCACCTTTGCGCCGGCGCGGGCGAAGGCTTCAGCAATACCTCGGTTAATACCACTGGTACCGCCAATAACAACAACTACTTTCTCTCGGTAATCAAAAACCTGATTCATGATTTATCCTTTTAATTGCCACGCCGCAGCGTTCAAAAATGCCTGCGGATGAATTGTGATATCTGATTGAATACAGCATTCAGACCTTCTATCTGCTGGCACACTCTGCAGCAACGTTTATGCGAAACGCGAAAAATCCGGCGCACGTTTTTCAAAAAAAGCCATCACGGCTTCTTTGCATTCATCCGACCCTAACCCTTCAGCAAAACCGATAAATTCCGCTGCGATGGCGGCATCAACCGCAGGAAGTTGAGCTTGTTTTAGCAACGCTTTGGTGCGGCGCACGGCGGCTGGCGGCTTTTGGGCGAGGCGCTGGGCTTTTGCGCTGACCAGCTCCTCCAGCCCTGCATCATCCACCACGGCCGTGATCATATTCCATTGGAATGCCTGCTCCGCCGTGAATGGTTCGCCCAGCAGCAACAGCTCACTGGCTCTGGCGTGACCAAGCAGAGCGGGTAATAAATAACTGGCCGCGTATTCAGGACATAACCCGAGGTTAACGAAAGGTAACTGCAGGCGAGCGGTGTCGGAGGCGTAGACCAAATCGCAGTGCAGCAGCATGGTAGTGCCGATACCAATTGCCGGCCCGCGCACGGCCGCCATCACCGGCTTAGCAATATGTTGCAGGGATCGCATAAAGCGCACGACGGGGTGATTTTCGTGGATCTCCGGTTCGTTCATGAAATCCACCAGATCATTACCACTGGTGAAGCATTCCCCAGCGCCGGTGATGACAATCACCCGCACATCCTCGTGGTTATCGGCCTGCTGCAAGGCATCGGCCGCTGCCGTGTACATTGCCAGCGACAGTGCATTTTTGCGTTCGGGCCGGTTAAACCGCAGCGTCAATACCCGCTCATGCAGGTTAACGTCCAGTTGGGGGCAGTCGCTGGTAATACTGGTCATATAAAACTCCCTGAACATTATGATGAATAGCCGTGAGTATAGTCAGCCGTGCCGCGGCTTTCTGCGACGCAGCCACAAAACGGATAGATGACACCCTCCAAGCGCCACAGGTACAATCCCGCCTTATTTTCTTTTGCTGACATCCAGGATGCTATGAATATCCGCGAATTATTGAATCAAAAAGTCCACCAGGCCATGGTTGCCTGTGGTATTCCCGCTGAACTCCCCGCTGTGATCGCGCCCGGCAAGAAGGCCGGTTTTGGTGATTATCAGGCTAACGGTGCCATGGGCGCCGCCAAAGCCATGGGTACCAATCCCCGCGAACTGGCCGCGCGTATCGTGGCGGCCCTGGATCTTGATGACATCGCCGCCAAGGTAGAGATTGCCGGCCCGGGATTCATCAACATTGATCTCAAGCCGGAATGGCTCGCGCAACAGCTCGGCCACGCTGAAGTCGATCCACGGCTGAAAGTGGCACCGACTGATCAGCCGCAAACGGTGGTCATCGATTATTCCGGCCCGAATCTCGCTAAAGAAATGCATGTCGGACACCTGCGCTCCACCATCATCGGTGACGCCCTTGCGCGGCTGCTGGAATTTCAGGGCCACAATGTCATCCGCCAGAATCACGTGGGCGACTGGGGCACACAGTTCGGGATGTTGATTGCGGAACTCGAGGAGCAGCTGGGCAGCAACCGCGAAGCCGGCATGGCCCTGAAAGACCTCGAAGTGTTTTATCAGCAGGCCAAAAAGCATTTTGACGAGGATGAAACCTTCGCCAGCAAAGCACGGGATTACGTGGTACGTCTGCAGTCGGGTGATGCCGAGACCCTCAAACTCTGGCAGCAATTCAAAGAGGTGTCGCTGCATCACAGCACCGAGATTTATCAACAGCTGAATGTCACGCTCACCGACGGCGACGTACGCGGTGAAAGCTTTTACAACGCGGAGCTGGCTCCCCTGGTAAAAGCACTGCAAGAGCAAGGTCTGGCAGTGGAAAGTGACGGAGCCCAGGTGGTTTTTCTGTCCGAGCTGGCCGATAAAGATGGCAATCCCTCACCGGTCATTATTCAGAAACAGGGCGGTGGCTTTCTCTACTCCACCACCGATCTGGCGGCGCTGCGGTATCGCGCCAATACCTTGAATGCTAAACGAATCATGTATTTTATCGATGCGCGCCAGTCGCTTCATATGCAGCAAGTATTTACTATCGCGCGCAAAGCCGGTTTTGTTGGTGATGATGTTAGCCTGGAGCACCTCGCATTCGGCACCATGATGGGCTCAGACGGTAAGCCCTTTAAAACCCGCACCGGTGGCACTGTCAAACTGGCAGAACTATTAACGGAAGCTGTTGAGCGCGCTGCAATACTTGTAAAAGAAAAAAATCCCACGCTGGCTGATGAAGAGATTGCCGTGATTGCCCGCAAGGTCGGTATCGGTGCGGTGAAATATGCGGACCTGAGCAAGACACGCACTAATGATTACATTTTTAACTGGGACGCCATGCTCAGTTTTGATGGCAACACTGCGCCATACTTGCAATACGCTTATACCCGTGTACAAAGTATTTTTCGTAAAGCCGAGGTCAGCCCAGGCGCGCTGAGCGGTGACATCATCGTCGGAACTGAACAGGAAAAAATGCTCGGCATCAAGCTGCTGCAATTCAGTGAAGTACTGGATCAGGTCGCGCGGGAGGCCATGCCGCATCTGCTGTGCAGTTATCTGTATGACATCGCCAGTCTGTACATGAGCTTTTATGAAGCCTGTCCGATTTTAAAAGAAGGCGTTGCGGTGGATGTGCGTAACAGCCGTCTGCGCCTGTGCCATCTGGTTGCTCAAACTATTGAGAGAGGTTTGGGTCTGCTGGGCATTGAAGTAATGGAGAAAATGTAAGCTTTTATCGCAATACGCAATACACAAAAAAGATGAGAGAAACTGGAGCAAGCTATAACAATAAATTCCTTGCTCCAAAGAAAATCAACCAACCTGAGAGTACGCAACCATGAAAATAATAATTGGTGTACTGGCTCTGGCGCTGGCTGCTTTGGGCCTGCGCCATGTCGATTTATATCTGGATAACAGCGCACTGAAAGACGAGCTGTCCCGTCAGCAACAGCTGCACGCTCAGCAACTGGAAGAACAGAAGCAGGACTACGTCAGGCAGATTGAAAATCTCGAACAGTTTTTGGTATTTAATCACGCCAACAATACCTCCCCGCAGAGCGGCCAGCTGAGTCGCAGCACGCCCGCAACAACGGTGGATGGCAGCACCAGTTTGCAATCCTTCGCCGAGATCCGCGACTCAAGCCTGACCCGCGCCGTCGATCAGAAATATTCCATCATCTTCCCTGGCCTCTCGCTGCCTCATCAGGATGAAGAAAAACTGCGTCAATTGCTGATCGACCGCGAACGGGTATTGGGCACCAGCACGGTGGGCTATCACTCAAGCCAGAAAGAAATTGAAGAAAGCATTCGACAACAACAGGAATTACTCGCCGAAATTGACGGGCGCATCGCTGATTTGCTCGGGCCGGAATACGCACAACAATACGATTTGCTGAAGGACTCCAGTTACGAACAACATCAGATGAACAGTTTCTATGAGCAGTTGGGCAGCCAAGGCAGTCTGAGCAACGACAATCAACGGGCGTTGTTGATGACCAAGCTCGAACACAAGCAGAATTTCAACCGACAACTGCAGGACGCCACAGCTAATCTCAACAATGCGTCGCTTGAAGAGCGTAATAATGCAGAAAGAAAAATGCAGGAAGCGCTGAATCAGTACAAAGAAAATTATTTGCGCGAGGCACGCTCACTGCTGACCGAAGAACAGTTCAACGTCCTCAGTGAATATGAGCAGATGCAGTTTGAAGAAATGTGGAGCAGTCTGGAAGCAGGCTGGCGGGCGCAAGCGAACTAGCTTGCGCCCGGACAAATTAAAAATTAGCGCGTCAGCAACGCGTCAATACGCCGCAGATGATCAACCAGCGTGCCGCTGTTCAATCCCAGCGGCTGAAAATACTCTTCCGCCATAGGTGCAACACCGCAATTATCTGGCAAGGTCGCACGCGCCTCAATTAATACGTACAGGCGCGGGATAAAGATAAACTGCAACCATTGGGAAAAACTCAATGTATCGACTGCAAAGGGTTGCACACTGGCCAACGCTTCGGCAGACGGTGGTTCAACTTCCCACAGACGCAGCTCACGCAATTCCTTTTCAACATCAATAAGAATTTCCGCCAGTGCAATGTGTTGACTCATAGTTATTTCCTGTTGTTGGGAACATCGAAAAATTAACGATGAACTACCTGCGTAAAAGGCGGCAAAGAATTCAAGATCGCTTTGCCATAACGTTTGGTAATGATGCGGCGGTCGAGCAAGGTAATCTTGCCGGTGTCGGTTTCCGAGCGCAGCAAGCGGCCACAGGCCTGCACCAGTTTTAACGAAGCGTCGGGTACGGTGATTTCCATAAACGGATTGCCGCCGCGCGCTTCTACCCACTCCGACAGTGATGCTTCGATGGGGTCATCGGGCACCGCGAAAGGCAGTTTGGCGATGATCACATGGCGACAGTAATCACCGGGTAAATCCACACCTTCTGCAAAACTGGCAAGGCCGAATAACACGCTGCCCTCCCCCGCATCGACGCGCTTGCGATGCTGCACCAGCATCTCCTGTTTGGAGCTGTCGCCCTGCAGCAGGATACTGTCGCGCACGTCTTGCGGCAGCGCTTCATAAACATCGAGCATCTGACGACGGGAGGAAAATAACACCAGACTCGCTTCCTCTTTGTTGAGCAAATCCGGTAAATGTTCAATTAACGAAAGGGTATGTACATCTGCATTGCTGGCATCTACTGCACACGCAGGAATTTCCAGAGTCGCGCGGGAAAAATCGAAAGGGCTGGGCACTACCTGATAATTGCTGTCCGCCGGCGTGCCCGCACGCATGCGATAGCGATCAAAGCGCCCCAACGCAGTAATGGTCGCTGAGGTGACCACCGCACCACAGCACTTTTCCCATAAACCGTATTCCAGCGTGCGCGCCGCCAGGATGGGGCTGGAGCAGACTTCAATATCCATGCTGCCGGTGTGATCCACCGGCGTCAGCCAGCGCGCCTTGGGTACGCTGTTCGCATTGTCCGGTGCCGCATAACTGGCCCAGAGTTCACGATTGGCTTCCGCTCGCGCCTGCCAGGTTCCTACGACGGGAAAATGATTTTCCAGATCGACCTTCGGCACCGGGCAATGCGGATCTTCCATCGCATCGCTGAGCTCTTCGCTCATCTTCGACAGCAACTCCGCCAAGCGACTAAAACTGCGCTGCAGTTCCACAGCGGGAAGCAACAAATCCTGCGGAATCACTCCACCGGGAAAACGAAAGTGGGACTGGCGATCATCAAAAGCAATACTTTGCGCAAGTACCTCCAGCTGGGGATAAATTCGATCCAGCTCCTGCTTACAATCCATCAGTGCCGCCGGCAATTGTTCGGCATAACGATCGACGTTGCCCGCTCCGCTGATATTACCGAGCATCGCCCCCAGCGCTTTATTGCATTGGTCGAGCCACTTGCTGGTGGACTGCACGCGACTGTGATGGGAAAAATGCGAGAGTGCTTTTTGGGGCAAATGATGGCCTTCGTCAAACACATAAATTGTATCGGCGGGATCAGGCAGAACCGCACCACCACCGAGCGCCAGATCAGCGAGCACCAGATCATGGTTCGTCACAATACAATCAACGTTGTGTAACGAATCCCGTGCGCGAAAAAAACTGCAGGAAGAGACATTGGAACAACGCCGGCCCGTGCATTGGCGATGGTCGGTGGTAATGACCTGCCACTCGTTCTGTTCAAGCGCCTGCGGCCAGGTATCGCGCTCGCCGTTCCAGCGATTGCCGGCCAGCGCATCCATCATGGACTGATAGAGCTTAATCCCCTGAGCATTAATACTGGGGTATTCATCTTCGTATAAAGCACGGGTGGGATTCATCCCGCTTTCATATTCGGCGAGCAGATTATCGAGCTTGCTCAAACACAGATAACGGCCACGCCCTTTGGCCAGCGCAAAGCTGAACGATAAACCGCTGTGACGCAGCAGCTCGGGCAGGTCTTTGTTAACAATTTGTTCCTGCAAGGCAACGGTTGCGGTGGAGACAACCAGTTTTTTTCCCATGGCCTTGGCAATGGCAATGGCGGGCAACAGATAAGCCACCGTTTTTCCGGTACCCGTGCCCGCTTCCACCACGCATACGTGGCCGGAGGTGGTGCGACGATTTTCATCGTCCAGCGCAATGCCACCCAGAGTCCGGGCAATTTCCGCGATCATCAGCTTCTGGCCGTAACGCGACTTCATGCCTTTGCTCTCAAGAAACTGGCTGTACGCGCGCTGAATCTGTTGCTTGAGTTGATCGGTTAACATGGATACGGCCAAAAACAAAAATAATAAAACCGCCATCGTGGATGGCGGGCGAAAAAATTAATCCTGCAATTTACTCAACACTGGATTCGCGTACATCGCCAGCACCAGTTCACGGTACTCCGGCGGGATAGCCTGAAGCCGCGCTTCAAACTGCTGACGCTGCTCCGCGAGTTCTTCCGGCACAAAGGGAATGTTTTTATCCGTGTAATTTACCTTGGGTGTTTTACCGTGCAGCATCTGATAGGCGAAACAGTTACTGCTGTGCAGGACATAATTGCTGAGCACCTGACGGTCAATTTCCGCCACCACTTCATCCGTGTCCGCGTAATCTGCATGCAGCACCTCACCGAAGGCGAGGTGCACGTGACCTTTCTGCCCCGCAATACCCATGGCAATGCTTTTTACATCTTCGTGCAGTTCTTTTTGATAACTGCCACTGGTGCGCTGGTGATAAAGCTCGCGCGCTTTCGCCGCATCACAAGGATCAAATTCGTAGGAAATAGACACGGGAACAATATTTAATTGTTTAACGTAGTCGCTGAATTCCTGCATCTTCGGACGATTGATCGTCAACATCCCGATCACGGCCGAATTGGTTTTATCGTGACCGTCTTTCGCACGACCTTCGCGCTGCGCGATCCAGATATTACTGTTTTCATTCACGATGGAATGATGGATATACGCCGACAAATGTTTGGCCGCTTTTAATTTTTCACGCGGCGCCTTGGCGGAACGATTCACAATAAAACTTTTGTTCAGCCGCATGAGATCCGATACGTAAGGCTTGGTCAGCAGATTATCACCAATAGCGATGCGCAAAGTGTTGCAGTCGGAATGATACAGCGACCAGTTAACAAAGGCCGGGTCCATGGCGATGTCGCGGTGATTACTGATAAACAGATAAGCCTGCTGTGGATTCAATCGCTCAAGACCCGATACCGTCAATGCGGTGGTGGTGCTGCGGATCATACGTGCCATGTACTTTTCCACCACGTCCTGAAAACCACTCACCGAATTTACACCGGCGAGCTGTTTAACCAGCGCACGCTTCACCAAGGGGCGCAATAACCCGCCGACCCAAGGGTTCAGGCGGGGAAATTTGAGCCGGGTCACCGCGTCTACTAATTCCGGATCGGCAAGAAGGCGGTCTAACGTCGGGCGAACTTCGTCGTCGTGGTACGGGCGGATATCGTCAAATTCTGTGGTCATGAAGAGCAGTCACTTAAATAACAGGCATGGGAAATTTTACAGCGCCACAAATCCGTGGCTTTATGAAGAGTCTTGGACAAAAATAGCCGCACAACATACCGAAAAGAGGTGGAAAATGCCACTGGCTAATGATCCGATTCCCGTCGCCGCGCAGGCCTTGCCCTGCCCCTGTGGCAGCGGTTCAACCTTGCGTGGCTGCTGCTTGCCCAGACTGACGGGCGAAGCTCCGGCCCGGACCGCTGAGCAGCTGATGCGCTCCCGCTATACGGCCCATGTATTCCTGCAGATCGACTACCTGTGGCAAACCTGGAGCGCGGACCAGCGCCAGCGCAGCAGCCCGGCGCAGATTCGCGCCTGGGCCGCCAGCTGCGAATGGCTGGGCTTACACGTCCTGGCGACGCAGGCCGGTCAGGAAGGTGATAGCGAGGGACAGGTCAGTTTTGTTGCGCTTTATCAACACGACGGCCAGTTGCACCAGCACCATGAGGCTTCATTGTTCCGGCAGGTAATGGGTCGCTGGTTCTATGTGGACCATCTTCCTGCTGAATAAGTCGCCATAGTGGATGTGATCCAGCCTACGCTCTGACTATAAACTGACCTCACCACGGCCGGAATTATCGACTCCCCGGCCGCTGCCCTCTAAGATGAAGTCTCATCTGTAAAAATCCCCGTGGCGCAGAAAACCGTCTAGACTTACAACACATAAAAGACGGCCAGGTATCACCGTCCGGCATTTCTAATCGAGTATATAGCACTATTCATGAAGATCCTGTTGGTGGAAGACAGCGCAACCCTGCGCCATGCGATGAGTCATTACATCACTGATGCGGGCCATACGCCGCTGATTGCCCGAAGTGGTGAGGAAGCTCTGCAACTGCTCGAAGATACGCCCGTGGACATGATCATCATGGACGTGGAGATGCCTGGCCTCAATGGTTTTGAAACCACCCGTCTGATCCGCGAGTGGCTCGGCGGCCACTGGATTCCCATCATCTTTGTCACGGGCCGCAATGAAGACGAAAGCTATCGCGAAGGTATCGAAGCTGGCGGAGACGATTACCTGATCAAGCCGGTGAGCTTCATGATCATCAAGGCCAAGATCCGCGCGATGGAGCGGATTGCTGAGATGCGCGATCAGTTAAACCGGCTCAATGCGGAGCTTGAAGCACTCAGCCAGTTGGACAGCCTGACCCAGATTTACAACCGCCGCACTTTTACCGAACACGCTGAACAGCAGTGGGTAGTGGCGACCCGTCAACAACAACCCATCAGCGTGCTGATGATCGACGTCGACCACTTCAAGCTGTTCAACGATCACTATGGCCACCCCGCCGGCGATGTCTGCCTGAAAAAAATCACCCAGGCAATTAGAGGCTGCCTGCGTCGGCCGCTGGATTTACTGGGCCGCTACGGCGGTGAGGAATTTGTCGTACTCCTGCCCGATACCGATAGCGTGGGCGCGTTTCGTGTAGCCGGGGCGATCAACAAGGCTGTCGAAGCCCTGAATTTACATCATGAAGTCTCACCCACTTGCGCCTTTGCAACGGTGAGTATCGGCGGCGCGACCTGCACTCGCACGGCAGGCCACAGCTTGGAAGAGCTGATCAAGTGCGCCGACCGGGCACTCTATAAAGCCAAGCGCAGCGGCCGTAATCGGGCCTTGGTAGATGAGGTGGTCATCCATAAGACCGTATTGATTGTGGACAGCGAAGCAGATGATGTGCAGGCCGTCACCACCATGCTGCAGCAGCACTGCAACATCCTGACCGCCGAGGCCCTTGATGAAGGGTTGGAGATTGCGTTTGACGTACGCCCTGATGTGATCCTGATTGATGCCGGTACCGCCGTGGAAGATGATCATCGCTTCTGTCGGCACCTCGCCCGCAGCGACAAAACGTCTGTCATCCCCGTGGTGGTAATCGTTGAAGAAGACGCGCCGGACGGTCCGGTGCACCAACGCTTTCTGGGCATCCGTGAAGGCCTGCGCAAGCCGCTGACCGAGAAAAATCTTCTCGCCAAGATCCAGCAGTTGTTGTCCTAACCCTTGTGCCAAGGTGAGCGGTAGGCTCACCTGGCCGTTTTCCTGTATCAGCCCTGATTCGTCCGCAGGGAGTTATACCATTTCACATCCCGCGCGCTCTTATCCACCTGATCCACCACATCGAGAACCAGCGCGAACAACGCCATGCGTACCAGCACACCATTGTCAGCCTGGCGGAAGATAGCGAGGTTGGGGTTTTGATTCAGATCGTTATCCAGCTCGTTAGCATCGGCGCGCGAATCGCGGGGCAAGGGATGCATGATGACGGTATTCGGTTCGCAGTACTGGGTATAAATGGACTGGTTGAGGCGGAAGCGACCACGATACATATCGGCTTCTTCCTTACTGGAAAAACGCTCTTCCTGAATCCGGGTCGAATAGGCAATATCAACTTTGGAAATACTCTGTGGCAAGTCATCTGTCACCACCACGCTGTGCCCCACCCGGCGCAGGTCTTCCACCAGATATTCCGGCATTGCCAATTCCCGTGGCGACACCAGCGTCACCTGCACCTTATCGAACAGGCACAACAACTTGCACAGGGAGTGAACGGTCCGGCCATGCTTCAGATCGCCAATCATGGCGATCCGTAAACCATCGAGTCCACGACCACGGGAGCGGAGCTCTTTGCGGATGGTGTAAAGGTCCAGCAGCGCCTGAGTAGGATGTTCGTTGGCGCCATCACCGCCATTGATAACCGGTACCCGGCTGGCCTGCGCGAATTCAGCAACCGACCCGGACTGGGGATGGCGCATACAGATCACATCACTGTAGCCCGACAATACCCGAGCCGTGTCATACAAGGATTCGCCTTTGGTGATGGAGGAACTTTCAAATCCAGTGGTCTCACGCACATCCCCGCCCAACAGGTTAAACGCACAGCCAAAACTGATACGCGTTCGGGTACTGGCTTCAAAGAACATGTTGCCGAGGATTGCGCCTTCCAATACCCGCGTCATCCGCCGCCGCAAAGCATAGGGTTCCATGGCGTCCGCCACGTCGAAAACTTGCTGGATATCAGCACGTTCAAATTGTTCGATAGAGAGAATATGGGCGCCGGTAAAGTTCACGGGTGTTCCTCAGCGATGATCCGCACAGCGGCGGTTGGGCGATTGAAGGGGTATTTGCACACAGCATAGTGACAACGCGGTAAATGCGGCTATTCTAACGGCACTCCTTCTATTGGGAAATTGTTTATCCCCCTGAGTTTGAAGATTT
The DNA here is from genome assembly GCA_964448175.1 of uncultured Cellvibrionaceae bacterium. Lineage (GTDB taxonomy): Bacteria > Pseudomonadota > Gammaproteobacteria > Pseudomonadales > Cellvibrionaceae > Cellvibrio. The sequence continues at coordinate 119,609 of CAYUVQ010000002.1, forward strand.
AGGACTTTACTGCTGTAATCAGACCAGATTCTGAGTGCTGCAGCGCCGCCGTTTTGTCAGCACATCGCGACACGACACCGGCACGTAATGCGGTTGCATCATCAATAAAAATCGCCATCGATAGGACCCAACGTGTTTGAATACCCGGAAACATTGTCCAAGTTCTGCACAGCAGATGCCGCTGCCAGAATTTTAACGTCCCGTACATTGCGCTGGAGTTCGCCCCATTTGTTGGGCGATCCGTTCGAATTGGACCACCGCACCGGGTTAGCGTTTGATCCGCATATGTTGCTCGACGAAGTCGTGCGCAGCACCATCGCCATGATTTTTTCCCCAACCCCGCCCCACGGTAATTCACCCTTGATAAATGGCATCCGCCGCTGGCGCGATGATGGCCGTTTTGAAACACCTGCAGAAGCTGAAGCATCGAGCGCGCTGATGGAGCTGCTGTCCAAACTGGTGGATCAGCGTCAGGTGGATATCGATACGCTGATGGCGGATTGGCGACGCTTTACTCGCCATCTGCGGATCTGCTCCTTCAGTGCGAAACCAGACAACCTGCCCTGCTGGCAACGGCATGCAGACAATCATCGCGGTGCGGTGATTCGCTTCCACGTTCACGAGCTGGGCGTTAACCCTGATGTAGAAGACGCGCTGCGCCCCATGGAGTATCGGCAGATCCGCCCCGAGATCACCACCATCAAAGAGCAGTTGAATGCGGCCATCTACCACGAACGGCCCAATCTTCAGGCCGGCTTTCTCGATAAGCTCCTGTGCAAGTCCGCTATCGCCAGCAGTGAGCAGGAGTGGCGATGTTTCTACCATGCGTTGAATGAATCCAGCAGTAAAAGCACCAACGATATGGACTGGTTTGATGATCGTCCTTTTGCAGGCCAGGCGGTCAGCGCGATTTATCTGGGCGCCTACATGTCGGTCGAGGACAAAAAAACTCTGCTTGATCTACAACAGGAATTTTATCCGCGCGCGCGCATCTTCCAGGCCCAACCGGTGCATGGAAAATACGATATCGAGTTTGTAAAAGTGGCTCGCTAACCGAGTAACGGCTACTCCGGGTACAGCGGCAGACTAGCGGTATCGCCGCGCGCTTTTCGTTCCGGCAGCGCAGCACGTACACGCTCAAGCGCCATGCGTGCGGTAGGGCGATAGGTTGTCAGTTTCCCCCCCATCAGCGACAGCACCCGCGGTAACTCCGCATCATCCACATCCAGCAAGACTTCACGGGGCCGCGAAAATGCGCTCTTTTCGCTGCGCGGCAGCACCCGCAGGCCGGCAAAACCGGCAACGGGCACGCCGGAAAGATCCAGGGAAGGAAAATAGTATTTCAGTGTATCCAGCAAGTAGGCTTTTTCGCTGTCGAGGCAACGGGCTTCTTCCGGCGCGCCGTGATGAATCGTTTCGGTGGTGCCGACCAGCAGCTGTTGTTTCCAGGGTAAAACAAATATCGCGCGCTTATCCTGCGGCGCTTCGAGATAAAAATACTGTTGCAGCAGTGGCGGCAATAACAAATGACTGCCTTGCACCAGTTCCACCGCCGGTAAGTGGTGGGATGGGGTGATGCGGGCAAGCACATCCAGCGCCCAAGGCCCGCTGCAGTTCATCAGCACACTCGCCGTTACGGTGTGTGAGCGCCCTGCGTATTCATAATCGATATGGCACCGCTGACCGTCCACTCGGGCGGCCGTAAAACACGCTGGAATAAGCGTTTCTGCACCCAGTGACTCCGCGGAACGCAATACCGCAGCAGTCAGTGCAGCATCGTCGGTTTGCGCTTCGTAGTAGCGAAACACTTCGCGCAAACCCTCCTGTTTTAATCCCGTTAGTGAATCCCATTCACTGGCGGGCAAGCTGCGAAAGTGCGCTGTATTACCTAATCCTGCCAGCACCGAATACAGACTCAACCCCGCCCGGATGATCAGCGGCGAACGTTTGGAATCTTTATAAACCGGAATATGCAGCGGCTGTAGCTTCACCAGATCGGGTGCGAGTTTTAACAACAAAGCACGCTCATTAAGGCTCTCCCGCACCAGCCCAAACTGCGCGCTTTCCAGATAGCGCAATCCGCCGTGAATCAATTTGGAGGATTTACTGGAAGTGCCCGCCGCGATGGCTTTCTGTTCAAGGACAAGCACGGAATAACCCGCTGCCGCCGCTGCCTGCGCCACACCAGCGCCCTGAATGCCCGCCCCGATCACCACCACATCATAATGCATAGAAATTTCCTGTTGTTTTACGCTTGCGCCGGAGCCAGCTGACCTATTGGATAATGAAAGCCTGGCTTTCGCCGTTCGTGATCAATCCCCCAGCCACACCTGCATGGCGTGCTGCCAGTTTTCAAAACGCTGGCGCAATAACAGATTCTGCCTGGGAACAAATTGGTCATCGTCACCTTGTGGCTGCCATTGTGCGGGCATACCGGCGGTCGTGAAGGCAACGCCCTGCAAGGTTGCATCCGTGTTATCACCGCGCCGAACAGTCACGCCGGTCAAATCTGCCAGCCGCTGACATAAGCCGTCCGCGCGACTCAGGCCACCGCTGATATAAATATGGTTTACCGACCCGAGTGATTGCATCAAATTGAAATTCACCAGCAACTGAAATAACACGCTTTCCAGCCACGCCTGAATTTTTTCATGCACCGTCAGTTCACCGCTGAAGCGGGACGTTAAATCGGTTCGCCAATAAGGCGCGCTCAAACCACCCACTGCATTTAAAAAATAAGCATCATGCTGGCCAAGAGATTCTGCTAAAGCGGTGTCGATGAGGGCCGGGGTAATTTGTGTATCCATGTGCGTCTGCAACCAATCTATGGCTGCTGCCGCGCCATTGACCGTTGCTTCCCAGGCGTACATTCTTGGAGTCGATACGTCGGCGAGGTCCGGCAACCAGAGCGGGCTGACCAATAATCCCGGCGGGGCATCCAGGTTTGTCGTAACACGCTGGATGAACGCTCCGGTACCAATATTGATATAACACGCATCCGCCTCGGGCACACCCCGCGCAAATAACGATGCTCCCTGATCTCGCTGGCAGCTTATCAGCGGAACGTCCTCACCACCCACAAGCAGCGTACCGAACCGGCTGTTATGGGAAACGCAGCCCGGCAAATTTGCCGCATCAATACGGAAAATATCCAGCAGCTCTTGATCCCAGTTTTTGCTGGATAAATTCCACAACAGCGTGCGTTGCGCGTGCCCGGGATCAACAAAAGACTGGGCATTATTTTGCAGCAGATTGGCAAAGAGATAACTGGCAATGGGACCAATCATCAATTGCCCGGCGAGTGCAGCAGATTTAACTGATTCGAGATGATCAAGGCACCAGCGAATTTTACTGGCACCATAATGCGGAGAGATACGCAGCCCCGTGCGTTGCCTGACTTCATCGTGATTTAATGGAAAATTTTCCAGCACGGCTTCCGCACGCCGGTCCTGCCAGCTCAGCACGGGTGATAAAGCAGAACCTGTTGACCGCTGCCAGCACAGCAAAGATGATCCCTGCCCTGCAAAACCTGCAGCAACCACCGGTTGATTTTCCTTACGCAGCACACTTTCAATCTGCTGCAGGCACTCGCGAATACCCGTGAGGATCTGTTCGCCATCCTGCTCAACATGAACACGTTGCTGCTCATCAATATAAGTCTGCGTTGCGCAAGGCGCGGAGAATATACACACCTGCTCACCCGTGCGACGATACAATGCGACCCGACTGCTTTGGCCACCCTGATCAATGGCAAGCACCAGCCCTTTATCCATACCGTTCATTGCAGCGTGAGATTCCAACATAACTATCTTTTAGGCTCGTGCCATATAAACGGCGAGCAAAGGCAACAGCATGACCGCCACCAGCTCAATACGCTGTATCAGCCGGATGTTTGCAGGCAGAGGTATCAGGGCAGAGTCAGGTGAATGTCGGGAGAGTTTGTGGGCTTTAAAAAATTGTACGGTGGGCCAGATCGACAGCAGGGCTACTAACAAAAACACACTCACTTTCGCATGGAAGAACCCGTTTTGCGCATAAAAAATGGCTGGCTTGCCGACCCAGAAGACTTTGCTCAAGCCGGTCAGCAACACCAGGATTGCCGCAACGCCGTAAAGTCCATCCAGCACAAAAAGACGTTTGACTTGCTGAGGGCTTGCCTCCGTCACAAACAACAGGTGCTGGGCCACCAATGTTGCGAATAACATCATAAACCCCAGGTAATGCAGATAAGTTACCAGTGCTTCCATCAACATAAATCCCTACCCTTCGAAAAAGTGTGTGTTGAGCATACTCTTTCTCGGGGCGCAAAAAAAAGCGACCCGGACTAAAAAGACCGGGCCGCCGATGATCACTCAAGTATCTGCCGTAACGGGAAGGTTATTCTCCCGAACCGGGATTCGGTATAAAGCCGCCGTAAGGGAATTGGGCGATCTTATCGCTTCCCTTGAACTCGCTGATCTTTGCCGAGCCCTCTTTTTCCACTTCGTCGATCCGTACAATGGCATGCATGGGGATGTAAGAGCGCTTCACGCCCGCGAATTCATTCTTCAGCCGCTCTTCCGCTGGATCAACCAGTAACTGACTGCGCTCGCCAAAGACAAACTCTTCAACCTCGATAAAACCATACATCTCGCTCTGGTATATCGCCCGGGCAAAAATCTCATAGACCTGGCCCTGATTAAGGAAAATGACTTTGTAGGTGGGTTTAACTGCCATAAAACTCTCTGACTATGCTGTGCAGGTGGCCGAACATCAGCCGCCTTTGGGACGGGCGCGAAGGATAGCATATTCCGCACATTTACTCCCTGTCGTTTCCTGCAGATCTAATCCGCGAACAACCCCTGCTCGCTATAGGCTTACACCCCTAAAGGCCGTTATAATGCGCGCCCGAGTTTTCTGCGTAATTTTTGATCAGGTTTACTGTCATGACCACCACTGAGACCACAACCAAGAAGCTTTATATCAAGACCCACGGTTGTCAGATGAACGAGTACGATTCCTCGCGCATGCGCGATCTGCTCGGAGAATCACACAATATGGTGGCCACCGAAAACCCGGAAGATGCAGACGTTATCCTGATCAACACCTGCTCTATTCGTGAAAAAGCTCAGGAAAAACTGTTCCATGAGCTGGGCCGCTGGAAACAGTTAAAAAAGAAGAACCCTGATCTGGTAATTGGTGTTGGTGGCTGCGTCGCCAGTCAGGAAGGTGCCGCTATTGCCGAACGGGCGCCGTATGTGGATCTTATCTTCGGCCCCCAGACCTTGCATCGTTTGCCCGAGATGATGGAAACCAAGCGCGCCAACGGCGCGGTGGTAGTCGACATCAGCTTCCCCGAAATCGAAAAATTTGACCGTCTGCCACAACCAGACGCCGATGGGGTCAGCGCTTTCGTATCCATTATGGAAGGCTGTTCCAAATACTGTACCTTCTGCGTGGTTCCTTACACGCGGGGGGAAGAAGTCAGCCGTCCGGTGGCTGATGTCATGGCTGAAATTGTCCATTTGGCTGGTCAGGGTGTGCGCGAAGTGAACCTGCTGGGCCAGAACGTCAACGCCTATCGCGGCGCGGGGAAAGACGGAACGGTCGTGGATCTGGCAGAACTGATTACCTATGTCGCCGCTATTGATGGTATCGACCGCATCCGCTTCACCACCTCACACCCGGTCGAATTCACCGATGCGCTGATCGATGTTTACAACGAGGTACCGGAGCTGGTCAGCCACCTTCACCTGCCAGTGCAGAGCGGCTCAGATCGCATTCTTATGGCCATGAAGCGCGGCCACACTGCCCTTGAGTACAAGTCCAAGCTACGTCGCCTGAAAAAAATCCGCCCCAACATCAGCTTCTCTTCTGATTTTATTGTTGGCTTCCCCGGCGAGACGGATGCTGACTTTGAAGCCACCATGAAGCTGATCCACGACATGGACTTTGATACGTCCTTCAGTTTCATCTACAGCCCCCGTCCAGGGACTCCCGCCGCCGACCTCCCGGATGACACGCCGGAAGAGGTTAAGAAACAGCGGCTGCAAATTCTGCAGGATCGCCTCATCCAACAAGCTATGGGTATAAGCAGACGGATGGTAGGCAATACCGAGCGCATACTGGTAAACGGTTATTCGCGCAAAGACCCCGGCCAGCTGTGTGGCCGGACGGAGAACAACCGGGTCGTAAACTTCCGCTGTGACAATCCGGCATTGATCGGCAAGTTCGCCGATATCCTGATTGAAGAGGCTTTGCCTAACTCCCTGCGCGGCACCTTGATCAGTTCGGAGCTTGATGCCGACTGGTGCTGATCGCCAGGCGCCACAGTCAGTTAAAAAACCAGGGCCATGGATTCCTCGTGGCCGCGTCCGCTCCACACCAGAATCAACTTAACGCCCCGGGTATGGCGGTTCGGCGGCGCTCGATGAAGGATTTTGCATGATGAGGTTGAATAAGGACTACGTGTGGCCGGTGATTGGATTGGCTGCGGTAGGATTTTCAGCTTGGCTGTTATTACATCAACTGCGCGACATATCTATCGACGACATCCTCGATAGCCTTAATGCTATTCCGCTCCACGGCTGGGTCCTCTCGGCTCTCGCCACACTCGTGGCCTATGCCGCCCTGGCTGGCTACGATCGTCTCGCCCTGCTCCACCTGCGCAAGAAAATTTCCTGGGGATTTATTACTGCCGCATCGTTCACAGCCTACGCCCTCGGCCACAACATCGGGGCATCGGTGTTTTCCGGCGGGGTGGTGCGCTATCGTGCCTATACCGCCAAAGGCTTGACCGGAGCCGACGTAGGCGTGCTGGTGGCATTCTGTTCGTTCACTTTCGCCCTCGGCTCAGTCATGTTGGGCGGTATCGTGTTGTTGATCGAGCCTCGGCTGGTTAACCGGTTCTTTGAAGATACGGCGCTCTGGATTCCCATCGTCAGTGGTGTCGCCATGTTGGCATTGGTTGGGCTTTATGTGGTTGGCAGTAGCCTGCGATTAAAATCCCTGCGCATCCGTAACGTCCGCCTGCAGTACCCGCGCCTGCGGATCGTAGTGCGGCAGTTGATCATCGGTCCGCTGGAGCTGATCGGTGCAGCGGCGATTATTTATTTCGCACTGCCTGCAGAGAGCAACCCCGGCTTTTTGCTGGTCCTGGGTATTTTCCTGGCATCATTCTCGGCCGCCCTGGTTTCCCATGCTCCTGGAGGGTTGGGGGTGCTAGAGGTGGTATTTCTTCTCGCCTTGCCGGATGTAAATCCTGCAGATGTCATTGCTGCTCTGCTTGTGTTCCGCTTGTTTTATCTTTTGATTCCCCTCGCGCTGTCTCTGGTGGTAGTGCTGATATTTGAGCATGGCCAGTGGCTCCAGCGGTGGCGGCTGGCGCACGACTCCAAAAAAGAAAAATAAATCCATAACCGTAAGTTAGTAAAAAAGCCCCTGAAAGAAGCATTTATACCTTCAAGAGGCTTTTACCCGTGTGGTGAATAGTTTAGTCTTCGAATCGTGTACAGCCAAAAGAGCCATGACTCTCCTTTAATGAATAGCCATATAGCCACCAGCCCTGAAGCTATCACCCGACAACTCACTCTGGAACCGGATGATAGCCGTCGCCTTGCCAATCTCTGCGGTCAATTCGGCCGACACCTGCGCCAGATCGAACAACGCTTGAATGTGGAAATCCGTAACCGTGGCAACGAGTTTGCCTTGGTTGGCGATACTCAACCCACAGAAGCCGCGGCAGGATTGTTACGCCACCTTTACCAGCAGACCAACAACATCGAGTTGACGCCGGATGAGATCCACCTTGCCTTGCAAACCTCCGGCATAGAGGCCCTTATGGAACAATTGAATACTCCTTATTCTGGCGATGATGAGAATCCCGACAGAGACCCGGACAGCACCGATGCCAGCGCTGGCATTACCCTGATCCGCACCAAAAAATGCACGATCAAGCCACGCGGCCTGAATCAGCAGCGCTACGTTCGTTCAGTTCAGAGCAATGACATTAACTTCGGCATCGGTCCTGCCGGTACTGGCAAGACGTATCTGGCTGTGGCCTGCGCGGTGGAGGCACTGCTGAAAGACGAGGTAGAGCGTATTCTGCTGGTACGTCCCGCCGTAGAAGCGGGGGAGAAGCTGGGCTTTCTGCCTGGTGACCTTGCGCAAAAGGTGGATCCCTATCTGCGTCCGCTGTATGACGCCCTGTTCGAGATGCTGGGCTTCGAGACAGTAGGCAAGCTGATGGAACGCGGTGTGATTGAGGTTGCCCCTCTCGCATTTATGCGCGGCCGTACCTTGAACAACTCCTTCGTCATCCTGGATGAGAGCCAGAACACCACCCGTGAACAGATGAAGATGTTCCTCACCCGGATCGGTTTCGGCACGACCGCCGTCATTACCGGTGACCCCACCCAGATCGACTTGCCGCGCGGCCAGCAATCCGGCCTGCGTCATGCTATCGATGTATTGGAAAACGTGGCGGGCATCAGCTTCACTCACTTCAATTCCAAAGACGTGGTGCGCCACCCGCTCGTGCAACGTATCGTAGAGGCTTACGATCAGTTTGAGCAGAAGCCGGGCGTGACCGACTAACCATCATGACCACTCACGTTGATATCGACGTTGCCAGCAGCAGCACCCGCCTGGCCGTCACCGAACACATCGAAAGCTGGATCAGCACTGCCCTGGCGGCAGTGCCCGATCTGAACAAACCCGCTACGGAAGTCAGTGTTTATATTGTTGATGAAGCCGAGAGTCAGGAATTTAACCTGCGCTACCGACAACAGAACAAACCCACCAATGTGCTTTCTTTCCCCGCCGATATTCCCGCCGAATTGAATTTACCTTTGCTGGGGGATCTCGTTATCTGCGCACCGGTCGTAGAACGTGAGGCGGCGGAGCAGCACAAAACGCTGGAAGCTCATTGGGCACATATGGTGGTGCACGGGACCTTGCATTTGATCGGGTACGACCATATAACCGACCCCGAAGCGGAGGAAATGGAGAATCTGGAAACCCGGATTCTTACCCAGATGGGTTTCCCCCCGCCGTATGAAACCACCGAATAACAACTTTTACCGTTTACTTAGCTCACAGGAAAAGCATTACCATGTCGGACGATCCCACGAGTAGCAGCGTTCAGCGCCACCATACGGACCGCATCATAGAGAAACAAGATCGGTCCTGGCTGGACAAATTGCTCCATGCCTTTAGCGCTGAACCTAAATCCCGCGAAGAACTACTGGACATCATCAAGGATGCCGCCGATAACCAGTTATTGGACCAGGAAGCCTTGAGTATCATCGAAGGAGCGCTCGACGTATCCTCCCTGCAGGCCCGCGAAATCATGGTGCCCCGCTCCCAGATCGTTGCCGTACGGATTGACGATAGCCCGCAAGAGTTTCTCCCCAAGATTATTGAATCGGGACACTCGCGGTTTCCGGTGATAGGGGAATCTGCCGATGACATCCGCGGCATCCTGCTCGCCAAAGACCTGCTGCGTTTGCTGCTGGATAACCAGCAGAATTTCAATCTGGAAAATATTCTGCGGCCCGCCAATATCGTGCCGGAAAGCAAGCGCGTGAACGTACTGCTGCGCGAGTTTCGTGAAAAGCGCTACCACATGGCCTTGGTCATTGATGAATACGGTGGCATCTCCGGCCTCCTGACCATCGAAGATATCCTGGAAGAAATAGTTGGGGACATCGAAGATGAAACGGACGAGGAAGCCAGTGATGACTTCATCAAGAAGGTGAGCGAAACGGACTACATTGTTAAGGCGCTCACCCCCATTGAAGAATTTAACGAGTATTTCCACTCCGGCTTGAGCGAAGAGGACTTTGACACCATTGGCGGGATCCTCATGCAGGAGTTCGGCCATCTGCCCAAGCGCAATGAAGTGGCGGTCATCGACAATTTTCAGTTCCGCGTGCTGTATGCAGACAACCGGCAAATACATCTGCTAAGGTTAACGGTCAATTAATCGCAGAAATCCCGCCCTTCGCTGGCGGGATTTTTTTAGCAGCCATCGTTTAACACCTTGACGAACCCTTCATTCATGACTGTTTCGCCCTTTGCATCGCGTCTCCAGGCCCTGCCAAACTGGTTGGCCTGTAGTTTATCTCTGGGGGCCGGCGCGCTGGTTCCGCTCAGTCTCGCACCGTTCAAAATCTGGCCCCTGGGTATTGTCGGAATGGCCGTTCTGGCGCTGTTGCTGGAGCAGCGTTCACTGAAACACGTATTCCAGCGCGCCTGGTATTTCGGGGTCGGCTTATACGGGTTGGGCGTTTCGTGGATCTATGTGAGCATCCATAACTTTGGCGGTGCATCCCCTCTGTTGGCCGGTTTTTTAACGCTGATTTTTGTGTGTTTTATGGCGCTGATGTTCAGCCTGCCGTTCTACGTTTATGGACGCTGGTTCAGTCGCTGGCGCTGGAGCTTGATCATCGCCTTCCCGGCCTGCTGGCTGTTGGGCGAATGTTTTCGCTATTGGTTTTTGACTGGTTTCCCCTGGCTATACAGTGGCTACGCGCATTTGCATACACCTCTAGCCGGCTGGGCGCCGGTGATCGGAGTGATCGGGTTAGGTTTTATCTGCGCCCTAACGGCCGGCGTTCTGGCACAGGCACTCTGGCAGTGGCAGCAGCGCAGCCTGGGAGTGCTGACTGGGCTGGTGGCCTTGGTATGGGTGGCCGGGTTTATCGGTAAAGATATTGCCTGGACGCAGTTGGACGACGAGCCGATCAAAGTCGCTATGGTCCAGCCAAACATTTCCCAGGACATCAAATGGAGCGCGGGATTTGTTGAACCGACGCTGGATCTGTTACGCGACATGACGGATGAGCTGTGGGACAACGATTGGGTAATCTGGCCGGAAGCCGCTATTCCCCTGACTTATCATCAGGCGCTTCCGTTTTTGAATGAAATAAATGATCGGGCCACCGAAACAGGGACCGGGCTGATCACCGGTATCATCTACGACGACCCGCAGGATCAGCGCTACTACAATTCTGTCACCGGGTTTGGTGACGCCATGGGTATTTATCATAAACGCCGACTGGTGCCGTTCGGCGAGTACGTCCCGCTGGAAGACTGGCTGCGCGGCCTTATTCATTTCTTTGATCTGCCCACCTCCATCATCGCTTTTGGTCCGAGGGAGCAACGTGGAATCCAGATTGAGCAGGTGGCGGTGTCACCGTCGGTGTGTTACGAGCTGGTCTACCCCGATCTGGTGGCATTCAGTGCGCGGGACGCGCAGGTGCTGCTTACTATTAGCAATCTGGGCTGGTTTGGTGAATCCATCGGACCCTTGCAGTTTATGGAGATGGCGCAGATGCGGGCACTGGAGACTGGCCGTCATCTGGTCTACAGCACCAATAACGGCAGCAGTGCCTTTATTGATGAGAAGGGGCACATCATCAGCGCCAGCCACTCTTTTACTACCGAAACCTTTACCGGCGTCGTCCATGCCGCTGAGGGCTTCACCCCCTTTATGCGCTGGGGCAGCTTACCGCTGGCGGTGCTGAGCCTCGTGCTATTAGCTGGAGTACGGGTAATGCGAGGTGAAGCGGCGCCACGGGCTGCTGTCAGCGAAGGTTAAAACGTCACGGCTGGAGCGACTTCCTGTGCGACAGCTGGTCGGGCCAGATCCCGCGTCTGGCCATAGGTAATGGGAACGGCAGTCGCCTTGGCAATCCACTCCTGCAGGCGCTTGCCCTCGTCCAGATTGTTCAGCATGACGAACTTGTAGCTCACCAGTTCCGCTTCATTCCATACGATATCGAAGCGGCCGAACAGGCTGCCTTGCTGTGGATGAAACACGTGGCGGTAAAATTGCGTGCTCACGGGATGCAGGCCCAGCCGCTGTACCAGCTGTGGCAGGTAAGTCGCGGCATTTCGGGAAATAGAGCCGCTGGCATTGTTCTGCCTGTCTGACATGAAAACCGCTACGGTACCCGCCAGTGCGAGTACCTTAACGTCTACGCCCACCTCCACGTTGTCTCGATCAAGCAACAACATGACGGTCATCTTAGGTAAACAAGTGGCTTTCATAGCGTTCCGTTTATGAATTTCAGGTGGCTGCCGCCTTTAGTTGAGCGCACGGATCAAGCAAGCGCATTAACTGTTGTCGTTGACCGGGGGAGGTGATCATTTCACCTCGACCGGAGAGGGGTGCTGTTCCAACCCACTCAAATCGCCAGCGCCACAGACTTTGCTCTTCTGCGGTGCAGCGCAATTCGATCAATTCAAAACGCTTTGTGTCAAGTTGAAAACGGTGCAGTAGCTGAAACGCGAAATGGTCGGCATTTTTTCCGACAAAACTGGAAGCCTGCTGGCTTAATGCCGTGACAAACACATAATCGCGCGCCTCGGTGGGTATATGGGTAACCCCCAGAAAAACTTTTTGACCGAGGCGATTATCAAGCTCCATACGAGTAAAACAGGAATAGTGATGCATGCGGGAACACCTTTTTTATAAATATTGTTGTCGTGACTGGCAGACCCTTGCCTGTGCCACGCCCCCGTCGCTGGCCCGACTTGTTGGGGGGCGGCAGTTTACGCGCAATCGGCTGATGCGCAAGGGATAGACCCGATAAAACCGGGATTTATCCGCCAAAATAAAAATTCTTCTGTGGCCATTATCCGTCTCTTCCATTACCGGCGTGTTAACCGCCTGATACACACCACTTTAGGCTGCAGACTCGCCAGGCGGTGGATCAGCGCGGCGGAACATCTCGTTTTAACAAGCGGGCTATCTCCGACTGCAGTTCAAACAGATTGATGGGCTTTGAGGCAAAACCATCCATGCCCGCGCCCCGCGCCGCTAATTTATCCGCGTCCAACACACTGGCGGTGAGGGCAATAATGGGCGTAGGCGCTACATGGGCATCCCGTTCGTATTGGCGTATATGCTGGCTCGCACTCAGGCCATCCATTACCGGCATTTGCACATCCATCAACACCACGTCGAATGTCTGCTGCTGGAACAGCGCGAGCGCTTCGGCACCGTTCGTTGCCGAGGTGACCTCATGACCACCTTTGCGCAACAAAATTTCCAGTAGCTGCACATTCGGCACGACATCATCGACTACCAGGATGCGCAGTGGCGGCAGACTCACCTGTTTGCGCTCAGGGCGCGCCTGGAGTTCGCCGCGCGCCAAAGGGATACGAAAGGTAAACACCGACCCTTCCCCCAGCTCACTCGCTACGTGAATGGAGCCGCCCATCAGTTCAACCAATTGTTTGCTGATGGTTGTGCCCAAACCGGAACCGCCGAAGCGTCGGGTCATGGAAGCGTCGGCCTGGGTGAAGGGTTCGAAGATGGTGCTGATCCGGTCTGCAGCGATTCCGATACCACTGTCATGAATCTCAAATTGCGCGAATCGTTCATCTGCAGAAACTTTAACGACTACCCCACCCCGCTCGGTAAATTTCACCGCATTGCCGATCAAATTCACCAGCACCTGCCGCAGTCGCTGTTCATCACCGCGAAAAAATTCATTTATATCCGGCGGATATTCCAGCTGCAGTGTCAGGCCTTTCTGCTCCGCGCTGACCTTGAAGGTGGCCAGCACCTGGTTGAGTAATTCACGCAAGGAAAAGTTGACGTTTTCCAGTTCAACCACCCCCCGCTCCAGCCGTGCCGTATCGAGCACGTCGTTCAGAAGATGCAGCAGGGACGCTGAGGCGTGATTGATCGTATCGAGATATTGTTTTTGGTCCGGCGCCAGGGGAGTCTGCAGCAGGATGTCGATAAAGCCGATGATGGCATTCATCGGGGTACGGATTTCGTGACTCATGTTGGCCAGAAACTCTGTTTTGACCGCCGCCGCGTGCTCAGCCTTCAGTTTTTCATAGCGCAATACCTGCTCCATCTCATAGCGCTGGGTGATATCGAGGATGACACCGTCAAGCCACACCACTTCGCCGGCATCATTGAAGATCAGACTGCCGTTTTCCCATACCCAGCGGACCCGCCCGTCTTTATGGATAATGCGGTATTCCATCTCAAAATTTTTTTCGTCGCTGAGGGTGTGCAACCCGATATGTCCCTGGTCTTCAGGATGCACGATGTCGATAAAGGTGAGCCCATCCGGCCGCATAAAGTCGGCAGCGGGGTAACCGGTAAACTCTTCCACCGCATCACTGATGTACAACATGGTCCAGCGCCGATCCGGCAGGCACCGGTAAGAAATCCCCGGCAGGTTACCCACCAGGGAACGGAATTTTTCTTCACTTTCCCGCAACGCCACCTCAAACCGTTTGCGTTCCGTGCTGTCGCTGATCACCGCTACATACAACTCGCGACCCGAAGACAACAGCGACCCAAGCGTCAGGTGCAAAGGCATGGAGCCGCCGTTCTTGTGCAACCCGATGACTTCGCGGGAGGCGTATTGCCGATCATTAAGAGTGGGCAACAGCGCGGTGATTGTTTTACCCGCCATCTCTTTCGCTGACCAGCCGAACAGCCGCTCGGCCGCCGGGTTGGCCGCACAGATTATTCCCTCGGCATCAAACCAGATGAAACTGTCGGTAGCGGTATCGAGGATGGTTCTGTACTGCAGCTGTTGCCGGTGTAGACAGTGAGACAGACGGCGCATGCGCAGCAGACTCATCACCGCCACCACCAGTAAGACGACAGCGACGATCGACACGCCAACCAATGTCGTGTGCAGATCGTAGGCGTCAAACAACAGCGGGGTTTCGCCTGTGTTATTGATGTGTATGGCCACACCTTAGCCTCGTGAATGTACCGTCCTGTGCAGGATACCGGCGGGTGCATGGGGAGCTTTGCGCATGTTCAAGCATAGACTGCGCGGAGGGAGAGCGCTAATCAGCGATGGTTAATGTGAATCGAGAGCGTCCAGCGAGACCCCGGCGGCCAGATCCACCGCGCCGCAAATACGGTTGCGTCCCTCCGCTTTGGCGCAATAGAGCGCTTTGTCCGCTTGGGCGATCAGGCCCTCAGCCGGCGCGGCGCGCGCACTGGCGATGCCGCCGCTGAGTGTGAGGATGCCGTAGGGGCTGCGTGCATGAACAAGTGCCAGGAGCTGCACTGCCTGACGCGCACGCTCAGCCGCATGACTGGCGTCGCTCAGATCCGAACCAGGCAACAGCATCAACAGCTCTTCACCACCGTACCGATAAAGCGTATCCCCCTGACGCATAGTGTCCCGGATCGCGGCTACCACCATCTGCAGCGCCTGATCGCCTTCGACATGCCCGTAATGATCGTTGTAGGGCTTGAAATAATCGAGGTCCAGCAAGGCCACCGCATAGTTCTGGTGCGTGCGCCGGGCGGTGGCGGCAACTTTAGCTATATCCGCATCCATGGCGCGACGGTTGCCGATACCCAGTAATGGGTCTTCCCGGGACTGGGCGCGCAACTCAATATTGGCATTGATCAGGGCAGATTGCTGTTCAAGGAGGTCGACATAGAGGTGAACAAGATCGGTGTGAGTCACCATCCCCACCAGACAGTCCTGTTGGTCCACCACCGGCAGGTGGCGCACACGATGGGTACGGGCCAGACGCAATGCTTCAGATAATCCAGCATCCTGCTGCACGCACACCGGGTCCGGAGTCATTACCGCTGCGACCGGGCAGGCTGGGATGACTCCGGAATGTAAGGCTTGGGCGAATGCGCCAAGCAGATCCCGCTCCGTCAATATGCCCTTCACCAGACCTTCAGGGGTGACAATCACTGCACAGGAATGATTGTTGGCGCGCATGATGGAGACCACATCAATCAAGAGATCATCTTCCCCAGCAGAAGAACCCACAGAGGTCATCAACTCGCGTACGGTCGCCATAATTTATCCTTGAGAGCAGCTCTGAATCCTATCTGCCCCGATCGTTATATTATGCGCGGCAGGTACTGATGAAATAAGCCGCGGATCATACCACGACTGTCGTTAAAATCTTCAAAAAATGAACAACAAACATACGAAAAGTGTGAGAAGTAACCGCCACTCTTATGCCTTTAGATTGACACCGCGCCCTATGACACACAGAATCGCCGACTACGTTTTATTTTCAGGAACAGGCTGCATGAATATTGACCGAATCCCGCGTTTGCTTAGTCGTAGCGCACTTGTTTTATCACTTTTTACCGGCGTTACCTTACTGACCGCATGTGGCGGAGCCGATAAGAAGGAAGATATCTTTCCGCCGCCAAGCAGCAGTTCTTCCAGCCTTTCCAGCTCCAGCTCATCCAGCTCCAGCGCCGATGCCGTCTGGCCTGGCATCAACGTAACGGCTACTTCGCCCAAGACCCTGTCATTCAGCTGGACCCCGGTGGAGAATGCCCTGTCCTATCGCCTTTATAAGAATGCAGATGGCAGCAGCGGTTTTGTTCAGGTGGGAGGTGAGCTGACCAGCACTAGTGCCACCGACACTGTCAGCGTACATCTGCATGACTGGGTTAACGCCACCTATTATGTTGACGCCTGCCTCTCCGCCGACTGTGCGGATAAAACAACGTCCACCACGGTTAACTCATCAGGTGCGATGCTGGGCGCAATCGGTTATTTCAAAGCCTCGAATACTGACACCAGCGACTGGTTCGGCTGGAGTCTCGATATTTCAGCGGACGGTCAGACTCTAGTGGTAGCCGCTCCCGCCGAAGACAGTAATGCTACGGGTGTGAATGGTGACCAAACCAGCAACACGAGTCCATCGGCTGGCGCTGTGTATGTGTTTGCACTGGTAGATGGTGTCTGGACTCAGCAGGCCTATATCAAAGCGTCAAATACTGAACAGCCCAATGAAGACAAGGAGCTGGTAATAACCAATGACCGCTTCGGGTACCGCGTGGCCTTGTCAGCCGATGGAAATACGCTGGCGGTTACCGCATTGCTGGAAGACAGTGCTGCCGTGGGCATTAACTGTAACCAAGGCAACTATCTGGTAAAAAATGCCGAGGGGAAGATTGTTCCGGCAAACATTAATACCGGTGCGGTTTATATCTTTACCCGCGATGGTTCCACCTGGGGTCAAGAGGCTTATCTGAAGCCTTTCAACCTTCAGCAGCAGTTTGGCTACAGCCTCGCGATTTCAGCTGACGGCAATACACTGGCGGTAGGTTCGATAAGTGAATCCACCATGCTGGGAGGCATACCCACTTTCAGCAGCTCGAGCAGCAATTCTGCGCTGTGTGAAGATGCCAACACCTCTCCGGGCAGCGCATCCAGCTCTTCGAGCAGCAATTCATCCTCAAGCAGTTCATCAAGCGTCAGCACAAGCTCATCAAGCTCCAGCCCGACGCTCGGTGGAGCAAATTCCGGGGCGGTATATATATTTAATCGCGATGGCGGAGTCTGGAGCCAGGCGGTGTATATCAAAGCCTCTAATGCGGGCGCAGAAGATTATTTTGGTACGAGCGTAGCTTTATCCGCAGACGGCAACAGACTGGCGGTTGGTGCCCCGGGTGAAGACAGTTCAGCTACGGGCGTCAATGGAAATCAGAGTATCAATCACGCCGTTGGCAACCGGTTCAGCGGTTACCAGTTCTTGAACGCAGGTGCTGTATACATGTTTACTCGCACCGACAATGTCTGGACTCAGGATACCTATCTGAAACCGGATCATGTCTCCTGGGGACTCACATTCGGCTCCAGTGTGGATCTTTCTGCAGATGGAACCACCCTGGCGGTAGGCGCCACTGGCGATATCAGCCGTGCGACTGGTATCAACGGCAACCCTGCTGACTACGAGCTATTCAACAAAGAGTTTGATCTGTTATACCCCTTTAACACTACCTTGTCATACGGTGCAGCCTACGTATTCACCCATAACGGTAATACCTGGACGCAGGATGCTTACATCAAAGCCTCAAACGCCGAAGAGACGGATAAATTTGGCCACCGCGTGAAGGTATCAGCAGACGGTTCTCGCCTTGCTGTCAGCAGCATTATTGAAGGCAGTGCATCCAGAGGCATCAACGGTGACGAAACCGACAACTCTAAATTGAATACTGGCGCTGTGTATGTTTACGGCCTCGAAGCAGGTAGCTGGAAAAAGATCAGCTACGTCAAACCATCCAATACCCGTGGAGGTGATCGCTTTGGTGCGGCCGTGGGTCTCAGTGAAGACGGAAGCACCATGGCAGTAGGCGGCTACCGCGATGCCAGCAAAGCGACCGGCATAAACGGTGACCAGAACGATGATTCAGCACCGTCAGCCGGTGCGGTTTATCTCTACTAGAAAAACAATGCACGTAAAAAAACCCGCCTCGGCGGGTTTTTTTATAATGCCTGCTCCGCTTCGGGATAGTCTTTAAGCGGGAATTATCAAGAAAGAGAGAAGCCTCAGAGGTTGCTCGCCTGATGGGAAGCCTTAGCCATATCAATCTCAGCCAGCGCGTCCTGATAACGCTTGTGCAGAATCCGTACGCGTTTCACATAGGCTTTCGTCTCGGCGAACGGTGGGATGCCTTCGTAGCGTTTAACAGCTCCCGGACCGGCATTGTACGCGGCGAGTGCGAGCGTGACATTTCCACCATGCAGCTTCAGCAGGTACGCAAGGTATTTCACTCCGCCATGAATATTCTGGGCAGGAGACAATGAATCTTTCACTCCCATATCCCGCGCTGTTGCCGGCATCAGCTGCATTAGCCCCACCGCCCCCTTGCGCGAGATAACGCTCTCACGAAACGCGGACTCGGCATGGATGACCGCCCGCACCAAGGCCGGATCAACCTCATGCTTCCGCGCGGCCGAATCGATGGGATAGGTATAGGCGTGGGTATTTAATTTGATCGAATGCCAGTCCACCTTGGAGGCGGGATTACACGCAAAGCAGGTATACGTAACCACCTCATAACGCGTACTCATCGGTGCCCGGTCAGAAAAAGAAACCACCCCGTCTTTGTTGTACTTGTAGACCTTCAACGCTGGCGCGACCTTGTCATTTTTGCCATCGCTGAAACTGTTGGGCTTCGCGGGCGCAGCGGTACTTTCCGGCTGACTCACTTCCTGATGCGTCTGCGCATAGACCGTCTGGGCATCACTGGTGGATGCCAAAACCAAAGCGACTGATCCAGCGAGCCACCCGGCAAGACGGGCGGACAAAATCGATGCATTCACGGTGTCAGTTGGGTCCGAACAATTTTGGGTCAGATAACAGCAGGGGTACTGTTAACGCGGGTAACTGTCAGTGTAGCGCATGGCACACAAGTCTCCAGTTCAGCAACGAGGTGAGGATTTCAGAGTGCGACCTGGGTCTCATTTGCTTCGGCCGCCACCCCTCCCGTCTGCCAGGTGATCTCGTGCTCTCCTCAAGCATGCTTTTTGTTAAGTAGTGTCTAGAGGCAATGCACCAGGCGACCGTTCACTTATACTCATTGCAGATTTAGCCATATAAATAAGATCACTAACCAATAACTATTCTTTGTGACCACTCCATGAAAACTTATCCCTTACTTCGCTCAACCTTGTTATTACCCCTGATGCTCGCCGCTTGTGCGCCCGAAACCCCTGAACCCCCTCCCGCTGCCACATCGACCAGCAGTTCCAGTGCGAAGCCTGCGCTCGAAGTTCGTCAGGTTACAGATGCCGAAGCAGAAAAGGCGGCGGCGACCATCTCCCGTCAGGTAAATCTGGTGGCGGCAGACGGGCTGGATGTCCAGCTTTGGGCGTCCGAAAAATTGCTGGGTGATCCGGTTGCTATCAGCGTGGATAACCAGGGCAGAGTCTGGGTAACCGTTACCAATCGCAGCAACAATTCCGAATTCGACATTCGCGGCTACCCGCACTGGGAGTTTCCGTCGGTGGCCTTCCGTTCCGTTGAGGATCGTCGCCAGTTCCTGCATCGCGAGCTCGCCCCTGAAAAGAGTCAACAGAACACCTGGCTTATTGATCGCAACAAAGATGGCTCTCATGACTGGCGCGACCTCGCTGTAGAAAAAGAAGAAGTTTTACTGGTAGAAGACCGCACTGGCGACGGCCGTGCAGATCGCGCGCAGGTATTCCTGCGCGATTTCGGCGATGAAGTCACCGACGTCCTGGGCGGCATTGAATACGACAACCAGCGTGACGAAGTCTTTCTTGCCGTTGGTCCCGGCTCCTGGCGCGCCAAAGACACCGATGGCGACGGTGCGGCAGACATTGTGACGCCCCTGGCCGACGGCTTTGCGATCCATATCGGCTTCAGTGGCCACGGGATGTCAGGCATGAC
This sequence comes from uncultured Cellvibrionaceae bacterium, assembly GCA_964448175.1. Lineage (GTDB taxonomy): Bacteria > Pseudomonadota > Gammaproteobacteria > Pseudomonadales > Cellvibrionaceae > Cellvibrio. The sequence goes on from CAYUVQ010000002.1 coordinate 139,766, forward strand.
CATGGGTCCAGACGGCCGGATTTACTACAGCATCGGTGACATCGGAATGAGCACCACCGACGCCAGCGGCAAACAATGGCATTACCCCGACCAGGGTGTCATTGTGCGCAGCGAGCCGGATGGTTCTAACTTCGAGGTCTTCGCCCACGGCCTGCGCAACACTCACGAATTCGTCTTCGACAAATATGGCAACCTGATTACCGTGGACAACGATGGCGATCACGAAGGCGAATTCGAGCGCCTCGCCTACCTGATCGACGGTTCCGACAGCGGCTGGCGGATCAACTGGCAGCTGGGTAAATACAAAGATCCAAAGAACAACACGTATAAGGTGTGGATGGACGAGGATTACTACAAGCCGCATTTCAAGGGGCAGGCCGCGCACCTGTTACCGCCACTGGCACCCTACCATTCTGGGCCGGCAGGTATGGTGTATAACCCCGGCACAGGCTTGGGCGAAGAGTGGCAGGATCACTTTTTTGTGGTGGAGTTTGTCGGCTCCGCCCCGCGCTCCGGCATCAATGCCTTCACACTCGAACCCCAGGGAGCTTCGTTCGCTCTCGCCTCGGACAAGCAGGTCTTTCGTGGCGTCCAGGGCACCGGGCTGGATTTTGGTCCGGACGGCGCGCTGTATATGAGCGACTGGATTGAAGGCTGGGGCCGCAACGGTAAGGGACGTATCTGGAAACTCGATAAACCGGCGGAAGCCAAGAGTGACCAACGGCAGGATACCCAGGCTCGTCTCGCCGAGGATTTTACTCCGCACACGCCGGAACAGCTGGTCAACCTGCTCTCGCACCCAGATATGCGTGTCCGCCAAAAAGCCCAGTTCGAACTGGCAGCGCGCGGGGCAATGCCGGCACTGTTGGCCGCTATTCAGCAACAGGAAAACCAATTGGCGCGCATTCACGGCATGTGGGGTCTGGGTCAACTGGCGCGCCAGGACCTTACGCAGGCTGAACCACTGGTTGCACTTTTGAATGATAACGACCCGGAAATCCGCGCTCAGGCGGCCCGTCTGCTGGGGGACCTAGCTTACGCTGAGGCAACGGCGCCCTTGATCAAAGCCTTAACAGAGGAACACCCACGTACCGTGTTCTTTGCCGCCCAAGCCCTGGGCCGCATCGGCACCACTGATGCCATTGCTCCGCTGGTTGCCATGCTCGCCCGTAACAATGATCGCGACATCTATCTGCGGCAAGCCGGTGCCATTGCCTTGGGACGCATCGGTGACGAGGCAGCACTGGCAGCCCTGGCCGATCATCCTTCAGAAGCGGTCCGTATTGCTGCCGTGGTTGCTTTGCGTCGTCAACTCAGTCCATCACTGGAAAAGTTCCTCAATGACAAGAGTGAGTTTGTGGTTACTAACGCCGCACGAGCGATCAACGATGATGCCTTTGTCACACCCGCCTTACCGGCTCTGGCCCAGCTGTTAGACCAGACACGCTACACCAATGAGCCGCTGATCCGCCGCGCGATCAACGCCAACCTCTATGTGGGCAAAGCTGCTAATGCCCAGCGCCTGATGCAGTTTGCGCAGCGTACTCAAGGTGACGGTAAGCTGCGTGCGGAGGCCATCAAGGCGCTGGGCGTCTGGGGCGAAACCTCGGCCTTTGACCGGGTGACCGGACAATACCGCGGTGCCATCCACAACAATGCAGATGAAGCGCGTGCAGCCATAAAGCCGGCCTACACATCACTGCTGACCGACCGCGATCCCTCCGTGCGCGAAGCCATGGTTCTTGCCCTGGGCGATCTGACCTTCACCGACGCACTGGCCCAACTGAGTGAGGTGATGCGCAAGGATGCCAGCAGTAAGGTGCGTATCGCTGCGTTGAATACCCTGCAAACGCTTCACTACGGCACCATGGGCGATGCCGTCTTTACCGCCATGAATGACAAAGATCAGGATGTCCGCATGGCAGCACTGAACCTGCTGCCCACGCTGGACCTGCCAGTGAAAGATGTAGTGCAAATGCACAGCATCCTCCTGGACACCGGCAGCGTTGGAGAACAACAGGCAGCGTACATATCTCTGGCCAACGTCGATGCGCCGGAGGCTCATCAGGTACTGGAGCAGAAAGTACAAGACCTGATAGCCGGCAAGATCGACCCGGCCGTCCAACTGGAAGTCATCACTGCCGCTGAAAAGGCCGGTACTGATGTACTGAAAACCCTGCTAGCGGATTACGAACGCCGTAAGGATGCCAATAACCCCTTGGATAAATACCGCGAAGCCTTGTTCGGCGGTGATGTGCAGGCGGGGCAAAGCCTGTTCCGCTACGACAGTGCGGCTCAGTGTGTACGCTGCCATATGGTTGGCCACCGTGGAACGATGGTGGGGCCTGTGCTGACCAGCATCGGCAATACACTGACACGCGAGCAATTGCTGGAAGCCATGGTGGCGCCGGGAGCGCGCATAGCACCGGGCTTTGGGCGAATCACCGCGGTCATGCCTGATGACACACGCATAGAAGGATTTTTTGAAGCGGAAACCGCCACCCACATCACGCTGGTCGCCGCCGATAAAACCCATACGCTGGCAAAAGCCGAGATCAGCAAGATCGAACCGGGAGTATCAGGAATGCCACCAATGGGACTGCTGCTGAACCGCGCCCAACTGCGTGATCTGGTGGCTTATCTGGTTACGCTTAAAGGCGAGGAAGAAATCGAAACCCATTGATTGCCAGCACTATCGCTGCCAAAAAATGCCCGCCCCGTGCGGGCATCTTTTTGTCGCTTGATCAATAACGACAAGCCTTAGGATCGTGCTTAACGAGGTAGGATTTGTAGTTAAGCGCCTTCTCATCCATACACCCCTCCAGATTCAACATGCGTAACGCGCGGATGTCGGTGGGGTGCGTCTCGGCCTGAAGTGCGATGTAACCACGTTCCAGCGGCGTACCATCATCCATCTGCATGCCGCTGTACTCCATGACCACTTCGCCATCAATAATGTGTTGCGCCAGCTGGTTGCCCTCCACCCGCAGCTCCACCGTTACCCATTGATCCCCATGATAGGTTTTGCTGGTGGAGTTAATGCAGTGGTCTGTGCGCAGCTCACCATCGATAACGACGTGAGTACCGGGCGTGCAAAGATTGGCCGTAGTGCGCGGCGCTTGGCCGTCACCACCGAGCAGCTGGTATTCAATGCATGCCGGAAAATCCTGATCAACCCCCATCACCTGCGGCGATTGTGCGTGATACATGATTCCATTATTGCGCCACGCCCAGGCTGGACTACCACTGACCTGTTCTCCGACAAAGCGGTATTCCAGCTGCAGGATGTAATGGGAATAGGGGCCGCCGTTGTAAAAGATATGACCGAAGCGGTTCGCGAACTCGGGGTACTGGTCGTAGCGTGCCTGCATAATGCCGTTTTCTACCCGAAAAGTATTGAAGGCGTTTTCACCGGCCGGATAACCATTGATCTTCACCGTCCAGTCGTTGAGATCCCGACCATTAAACAGATCGACCCAGACCTGCTCATCGGGATTTTCTCGCGTGGTAGACGCCGCTGGGTCGGTGTTTGCGCAGGCGGTGGTGAGAACTAGAGCTGCCAGGACGGCCAGATCGGGTAAACGCATGATGCTACTCACTTATAGGTTGTTATTGAGCGATCAAACTTACCGCAAAAGCGCAGCGGCGTGCAGAGATTTAACAAAAATATACGATAAATATGAACAGTGGTTATTGTGAGACCACCAATCAGCTTTCCAGCCAGACGTCATGTATCCAATGCCAAATGGAAGGCCAGGTTTCATCCGTCAGGTCACCATCGCACCACAGAACGACTTCACCGTCTGGTTCTACACAATAGTAATTGCCATTGTCTTCACACAAAGGCACCAGATAACGGGGAACACCTTCAGACCAGGCCATTGCTGCGACTTCCGGCAGATAAGTGTGGGCATAGGGATCGGCGGCCGTGACGGGCTCGAGGGAACCGTAGACCACATCGCTCGCTTCGAGCAAGTACGTGCGCATATCGCGAGGGATGGGTAATAAAATCTGCTCTTCGACTTCGACCAATACATCTTCATCCGGCAGCTCCAGGGGCACTGGTACTGGCTGGTTGCTGTCTCGCAGCATATCGATGATGTCTTCCGGTTCCATATCCAAATCTCTTGATCACAAAATAATAACGGGATGCTAAACGTCCCTCCGGCGATAAACAAGGGCACTATCTAACGAGCGGCTCGCCCGCCCGTTACTGTTCGGCGGCAGGTTCGGCGGGACCGCTTTATCCTCTCCAGACCCAACTCGTAGGCTTTATTCAACTAGCGTCGCCAAATCATTGAACCGCAGCAGAGTTATGTAAATAGCACTAGGGGTATGTAAATAAATCAGCTGAATACCATCAGATTACTTAAATAGCGCCAGCTGACTATCGACTAACTCCGCCAGGGATTGCTCAACGAAATGCAGGATCGTATCGGCCACCGGCGTCAGTTGTTTATCGACGTAATGCTGATAATCCAACGGGCTGCGTTGCGCCGTCAGCGGCTCAGCACCACTGGTGGTAATCACATACTCAATCCAGTCGCCACGGCGTAAACGTTCACCGGTCCATTGCTGTAATTTGCGTGCGGCCTGAACATGCGGTGGAACATTTTTTTGATATTCATGCAATTGGCGGCGCAGGCGTTTGCGATAAATTAATTCCGCATCCCGTTCGCCGGCCAGGACCGATTGCGTGGTTGCGCGTACAAAATCCTGATAATCCTCGCCGGCAAACACTTTGGTGTATAACGTCATCTGAAATTCGCGGGCTAGCTGCGTCCAGTCAGTCCGCACATTTTCCAGTCCTTTAAAGACCACTTCCCGTTTGCCGTGGTTATTCACCACACCTGCGTAACGCTTTTTGGTGCCCTGATCGGAGCCACGCATGGTGGGCATAAGAAAACGCAAATAATGAATTTCATATTGGATTTCGAGCGCACAAGGTAAATTGAATTCTTCCGCGATGGCTTCCTGCCACCAGATATTTAATTCCCGCGCGAGGCGCTTACCAATGTGTTCGCATTGTTCCGGCGTCTTCGGTGTTTGATCCACGCAATTATTTTCGAGCCATACAAATAATGAATCTGTATCGCCATAAATGACGGTGTAACCTTGCTGTTCAATCCAGTCGCGGCTGCGCTGGATAATGTCATGCCCCCGCAGCGTAATGGAACTGCTGATACGCGGATCGAAGAAACGACACCCGGTCGAACCGAGCACGCCGTAAAACGAATTCATAATAATTTTGATCGCATGGGACAAAGGCGCATTCTTTTCGGCTTTTGCTTTATCCCTTGCGGTAGAAAGATGCTCAATCAACTGTGGCAGGATGTGACCTTCGCGCGCAAAAAAAGCACCATTAAAACCCTGTACAACCTGTTCATCTGACAGTGCTTCATGCTGCGCAATCCAGAAGGCGCAGGGATCAATTAAAAAGGTGCGCATGATGCTCGGATACAGACTTTTAAAATCGAGCACCAGCACATTGTCATAAATCCCCGGCTGTGAATTCATGACGTAACCACCGGGGCTGATGACATCAGATTCCAGTTCACCCAGATTAGGCGCAACGTATCCACGCCGATGCAGGCGGGGCAGATAAGAGTATTCAAATGCAGCCACCGAGCCGCCAATACGATCCAGTAGCAGCCCGGTTAGCTGACTGCGCTCCACCGCAAAGTGCAGCAGTTTTTGATCAGCAAAAATGTCCCACACCAATTCACAGTCGCGCAGGTTATAGGCAGCCAGTGCCACTTTATCGGTGTGGA